>SHBB01000467.1 GCA_004213565.1 Sandaracinaceae bacterium | reverse complement strand
GTTCACGATCGCGACGAAGGGCAGGTCGAGCTCGTCCTCCTTGACGCCCGTCGCCCGCAGCAGCGAGCGGTGCGGCGCGCGCTCCACGCCGTGCTTGATGCGCCCGGAGCGCGGAGAGGGCACCGGGCGACGCGGCTTCTTCTCGGTCGCGGTCGCGACGGCGGCGCGCACCTCGTAGAGGTCGGCGGGGACGAACCAGCGGCGGCGTGGTGTGGTCATGGTGCTTGCCAGGGTCAGGGTTCAGAAACGCAAAGAGCCCCCGCTGCCTCTCGGCGGCGGGGGCTCACATCGAAGAAAGTCGTCTAGACTACCCGAGGAGCGCCCCACCGCCCGTAATGAGGACGAGGAGGGCGAGGAGTACGACGACTACGAGGACGACGGAAACGACGACGCGGCCCCCGAGGAGGGCCGCGTCCAGCTGCGCGCTCACGCCCGCATCGCTCGGCGAGGACGGCCGACGGGCCGCCTCGAACGCGCTGGGCTGGGACGTGAGCTGCATCACGGACCGGACGATGATCGCTACGACGCGGCGTGTCAAGGACGACCGGCCAGTTTTCCAGGTCGTCACGAAAGCCCCTAAAAATGGACGTAGTGACTCGGCTGGACAACGCGGCGCGTCAGGGCTACCAGTGAGACTTCGCACGGATGGGCTCAGGCGTGACGCGTCGCGTCGTAGGGCCTTTCCCCACACGAGAGGCAACGCGATGTGTTCGATATTCGCCATCCTCGGCGTCTCCGGTGACCCCGCGCCGCTCCGCGAGCAGGCGCTGGCGCGAAGCAAAACGATGCGACACCGTGGGCCGGACTGGAGCGGCCTCTGGGCGGGCGGCAGCGCCATCCTCGCGCACGAGCGATTGGCCATCGTCGACCCGGCGAGCGGGGGTCAGCCGCTCCTCGGACCGGGCGGGACGGTGCTCGCGGTGAACGGAGAGATCTACGGCCACCGGCGCGTGCGCGAGGCCCACGCCGCCTACCCGTGGCGCACCCAGTCGGACTGCGAGGTGATCCTGGCGCTCTACCGCGCCAAGGGCGCCGACTTCGTGCACGAGCTCGACGGGATCTTCGCCTTCGTCCTCTACGACGAGCCCAACGACCGCTACGTGATCGCGCGCGATCCCATCGGGGTGATCCCGCTCTACACGGGCCGCGACGGGGAGGGCCGGCTGCACGTGGCCTCGGAGATGAAGGCGCTGCTCGACGACTGCGTGTCCATCGAGGAGTTCCCGCCCGGGCACGTGCTCGACAGCGAGGTCGGCGCGACGCGCGCCTACTACCGGCCCACGTGGCGCGAGTTCGAGGAGGTCGACGGCGGGCACGTGAACCGCGAGCGGGTCCGCGGCGCGCTCGAGGACGCGGTCGCGCGGCAGCTGATGACCGACGTGCCCTACGGCGTGCTGCTCTCGGGCGGGCTCGACTCCTCGGTGGTCGCGGCGCTCGCGATGCGGCACGCGCGTCGACGCGTCGAGACGGACGAGCGCGAGGAGGCGTGGTGGCCGCGCCTGCACAGCTTCGCCATCGGCCTGTCGGGCTCCCCGGATCTGGAGGCGGCGCAGGTCGCCGCCGACGCGATCGGCACCGTGCACCATGGCCTGACCTACACCTTCGAGGAGGGGCTCGACGCCATCCGCGACGTCATCTGGCACCTCGAGACCTTCGACGTCACGACCATCCGCGCCGCCACGCCGATGTGGCTGCTCGCGCGCCGCATCAAGGCGATGGGCATCAAGATGGTGCTCAGCGGCGAGGGCTCGGACGAGATCTTCGGCGGCTACCTCTACTTCCACAAGGCGCCCGACGCGCGCGCGCTGCACGAGGAGACGGTGCGCAAGCTCTCCCAGCTGCACAAGTACGATTGCCTGCGCGCGAACAAGTCGATGGCGGCGTGGGGCGTCGAGGCGCGCGTCCCGTTCCTCGACAAGGCCTTCCTCGAGGTCGCGATGCGCATGGACCCGGCCGCGAAGATGATCACGCGGGGCAAGATGGAGAAGCAGGTCCTGCGCGAGGCGTGCGCGGGGCTGTTGCCCGGCTCGATCCTCTGGCGACAGAAGGAGCAGTTCTCGGACGGCGTCGGCTACGGGTGGATCGACGGGTTGAAGGCTCACGCGGCGGCGAAGGTGAGCGACGCGGAGCTGGCTGGCGCGGCCGAGCGCTTCGAACACGCCCCGCCCGGGACCAAAGAGGGGTACACCTACCGGATGATCTTCGAGGAGCTCTTCGATCACCCCGACGCCGCGAAGCAGGTGCCGGGCGGCAAGTCCATCGCCTGCAGCACCGAGACCGCGCTCGCCTGGGACGCGGCCTTCGCGGCGAACGCCGACCCGAGCGGGCGCGCGGTCCACGGGGTGCATGCTTCCTCCACGAGCGCGACCCATGAGTGAGATGAGTGAGGTGAGTGAGAAGAAGGACCTGTCGGCGCTGCGCGAGCGCATCGACGCCGTCGACTCGAAGCTGCTCGCGCTGCTCTCCGAGCGCGCCGATCTCGTGGCGGAGATCGCCGAGGCGAAGCGCGCGAGCGGGCTCGGCACCGTGGATCCCGAGCGCGAGAACGCGCTCCTGCGCAAGGTGATCGACAGGGGCGCGGGCCGCTTCCCGAAGGAGGCCATCGTCGCCGTCTTCCGCGAGATCATGAGCGCGAGCGTCTCGCTCCAGTCCACGGTGACCGTCAGCTACCTCGGCCCCGCGGGCACCTTCAGCCACACCGCGGCCCGCACGCTCTTCGGCTACGCGCCGCGCTACGTCGAGGCGGCGACCATCGAGGGGGTCTTCGACGCGGTGCGGGCCGATCGCGCGCAGTTCGGCGTGGTGCCGCTCGAGAACTCGAGCGAGGGCTCCGTCGCGAGCGCGATCGAGGCGCTCCTCGCCGGCGGCGTGAGGATCCGACGCGAGGTGGTCGTGCCCATCGAGCACTGCCTGATGGGCCGCGTCGCGGCGCTCCCGGCGGTGGAGCGGGTCTACAGCCACCCGCAGGGGCTCGCGCAGTGTCGCGACTGGCTGCACCGCAACGTGCCCCACGCGCAGCTGGTCCACACCTCGTCCACGGCCGGCGCGGTGCAGGAGGCGCGTCGAGATCCCGGCGGCGCGGCGATCGGCAGCGCCCTCGCGGGGGAGATCCACGGCTTGCCCACGCTCGCGGCGCGCATCCAGGACCACGCCGAGAACGAGACACGCTTCGTCATGATCGGCAAGGAGGACGCCAAGCCCACCGGGGACGACAAGACGACGCTCGCCTTCGCCGTGCGAGACGACGACAATCGCGGCGCGCTTCGGCGGGTGCTCGCGGTGATCGAGGACGCGGGCGTCAACATGACGCGCATCGAGTCGCGGCCCCGCCGCGGCGACGCGTGGCGGTACATGTTCGTCATCGACATCGAGGGGCACCGCGACGACGCGTCGGTGGCGGCGGGCATCGCCGCGCTCGAAGAACGCTGTGATCGCGTCCAGGTCCTGGGCAGCTACCCGCGATACCCCCGATAGCAGCCGGACGATGGCCGAGATGGTCGGTTTCGGGCGGATTCTGGGGTCGTGTGCATGTGACGGCCGAGCGTGGACGGCCGGATCGCCGATGGACGTGATACTCCACTTCGAGGGGAGATCTCGAAGGGGGGCGCGGTGGAGGAAACGGCGAGCACAGCGCCGACGCACATGGTCGTGGTGGGGGCCAGCGCCGGAGGGCTGCAGCCGCTGACCGAGCTGTGCGCGACCCTCGATGGAGAGGCGGCGCGCGCGGCGGTCCTCGTGGTGCAGCACCTCAGTCCGTCCCACCCCACGCTCCTGCCCAACCTCCTCTCGCAGCACGCGCCGCTGCCGGTGCGCGCCCTCGATTCGGATGAGCCCATCGAGGCGGGCGCGATCTACGTGGCCCCCGGGGGACACGTGGTGAGCGTGGACCGGGACACGCTCCGTCTCGCGGAATCTCCGCCGGGGGACCTGCGCTCGATCGATCACGCCATGCGGAGCGCGGCGGCGAGCTGGGGCGACCGAGCCGTCGCCGTGATCCTCTCGGGTTCGGGCAACGACGGGAAAGAGGGCGCGCGCGCCATTCGCGGCGCCGGGGGTCTCGTGATGGCCCAGGAGCCCGACACCGCGGAGTTCCCGTCCATGCCCGAGGCGGTGCTGGGCGCGGGGCTCGTGCAGCGCTCGGCGAGCCCGTGGCAGATCGGTGACCTCGTCGACGCGCACCTCCGCGGCATGGAGGTGGCCCTGGACGGGCCGCTCCGGTCGGAGCCCCCGGAGGACGCCTCGGCGAAGCGGCTGGTGGAGACGCTGGAGCGCGTCTTCGGGATCGACTTCAGCCGCTACAAGGCGCTCACGCTGCAGCGGCGCGTGCACCGGCGCATGGCCTCGCTCGGGGTGCGGAGCGAGGTGGAGTTCCTCGAGCGCGTCGAAGACGATCCGCGCGAGGCCGAGCGCCTCTACGGGGACGTGCTCATCGGCGTGACCGAGGCCTTCCGGGATCCGGGGCACTTCCGGTCTCTGGCCCGCGAGGTCGTCGAGCCGCTGTTCCAGGAGGGGCACCCGCTGCGCGTCTGGGACTGCGCCTGCGCGTCGGGGGAGGAGACCTATTCGCTCGCGATCCTGTTCGCGGAGGAGGCGGAGCGCCGGGGCCGTCCCCTCAGCGACATCCGCATCTTCGCCACCGACGTGCGCGAGAAGGCGCTCGAGGTGGCGGCCGAGGGCCTCTACTCCGCGGAGGCGCTCGCGCCGCTCGGCCCCGAGCGGCGCGCGCGCTGGTTTCGTGAGGAGGCCGCGGGCTGGCGGGTGGGCCAGGAGCTGCGCGAGATGATCCTCTTCACCTCGCACGACGTGCTCGCCGACCCGCCCTTCACACGGATCGATCTCGTCGTCTGCCGGAACCTCCTCATCTACCTGACGGGTGAGGCGCAGCAGAGCGTGCTCGGCTCCTTCATGTTCGCGCTGGATTCGCAGCGCTACCTGTTCCTGGGCCCGAGCGAGTCCCTCGGCGAGCTCGCGCCCGGCTTCGACGTGCTCGACCGCCGCGCGCGGATCTTCCGCAAGCGGGCGGCGTCGATGCCAGACCGTCAGCGCATCCCGCTCCCCACGCCGGCCCACCTCGGTCCGCGCGCGCGCCGCGCGGCGCCGCCGCTGCAGGACGCGTACGAGAGCTTGCTGCAGGCCTACGTCCCGCCGAGCCTGATGATCGACCGGGAGCACAAGCTCGTGCACGTCTTCGGCGACGCCGCGCGCTTCCTCCAGCTCGGGACGGGGCGCGTCACCGGACGTGTCACCGATCTCCTGCCCCGACCGATGGTGGCGCCGGTGGTCGCGTCGCTCCAGCAGGTCTTCCGGACGGGTGAGCCGACGAGCCTGGTCGTCGACGGGCCGGACGCCTCGAAGCGCATCGAGCTCGGGGTGCGCTCCCTGGTCAGCGGGGAGCACGTCAACGCGCTCCTGTCCTTCCGGGAGATCGCGATCGAGACGACCGCCGAGCCGGAGGTGATGGGACGCACCAAGGCGCTGGAGCTCGAGCTCGAGCGGACACGGTCGCATCTGCAGGGCATGATCGAGCAGCTCTCGGCCAGCAGCGAGGAGCTCCGCGCCACGAATGAGGAGTTGACCGTCTCGAACGAGGAGCTCCAGAGCGCCAACGAGGAGCTGCACTCGGTCAACGAGGAGCTCTACACCGTCAACAGCGAGCACCAGCGCAAGATCGAGGAGCTCGAGCGCGCCAACGCCGACATCGACAACCTCCTTCGCGCGAGCGATATCGGCATCCTCTTCCTCGACGCGCGCCAGCGAGTTCGCCTCGCCACCGAAACCGCGGGGACCCTCTTCCACCTCGATCCCCGCGACGTCGGCCGCCCGCTCCGCGAGATCGCCGCGCGCTTCGACGCCTCGACCTTCCTCGACGAGATCGAGGCGCTCGAGGTGGGCACCACGCCGATCGAGCGGCAAGTCACGACCGACGAGGGGAACGTGTTGCTCGTGCGCGCGCTCCCCTACCGCAACGCGGACGGCTCACTCGGCGGCGCGGTGATCACCACCGCGGACCTGACGCGGCTGCGGCGCGCGGAGGCCGAGATGGTGGCGCGCGAGAAGCGCTTCCGCCAGCTCGCGGACAACATCCCGGACGCGTTCGAGCTCGAGGACCTCGCCTCGGGCGAGCGCCTCTACGCCAACCCCGCGTACGGCGCCCTCCTCGAGAACGACGAGTGGCTGAGCCGCGTGCACGCCGCCGACGTGGACAAGGTGAGGGCGATGCGGGACGAGTCCCGCACCAAGGCGTCCGAGGTGCGCTTCCGGCTCACCGACGAGGCCGGGGTGCGAGTGCGACATCTGGTGCGCCGGAGCTTCCCCTTCGACGAGAGCGAGCAGCTCCGGCGCGTCACCATCACCCGCGACGTCAGCGCGGAGGCGCGGCGGGCCGAGCGCGAGCGCGCCGCGCGCAAGGTGCGCGAGGAGTACGCCGAGACGATCACGACGATCCTGGATTCGACCTCGGACTGGCTCCTGCTGGTCGACGACACGTTCCGGGTGACCGAAGCCAACCGCGCCGCGCGCGTCGCGCTCGGACTCACGGCCGATCAGCTGCGGGGCCGCCGGGTCCGAGATCTCGGCATGGGCGGCCTGGGCGAGGTGCTCGACGAGGCGCTCGGCGAGGCGCTCGACGGCGTGACGCAGACGCACGAGTGGGGCACCGGAGACTACCGCCTCGAGCGTGAAGACGAGGCCCCGCTCGACCTCCAGTATCTGATCAGCCGGGTGGACACCGACGACGACCGGCGCGCCTTCGTCTGCAGCGTCCGGGACGTCTCGGCCTGGCAGCGCCTGGAGACCGAGCGCCTCGAGTCCGCGCGCAGCATCGAGCGGCTCGTTGGCGCCCTCCCCATCGGCGCCGCCTTCCTCGACGACGGCCTACGCTACGTGCACGCGAACGAGCGGTACCTGACGCTCCTGAACCGGACGGGGGAGCAGGTGATCGGTCGGGCGGCGGAGGACGTGCTGCCGTCCGCGCTCGTGCCCGTGGCCCGGCCCCGGCTCGCGTCGGCCCTCGCAGGCCGCGCGGTCGAGTTCCACGTGACCGTGCAGGTGGAGGGGCGCTCGGTGCCGGCGCGCGTCCGCTACGTGCCTCGCACCGACTCGCGCGATCGGGTGACGGGGCTCTTCGTGCTCATCGAGGCGCAGCTCGCGCGGGGGGAGATCGAGGACCTGCAGACGAGTCAGCAGCGCGAGAGCCTCGGCCTGCTCGCGGGCGGCGTGGCCCATGACTTCAACAACCTGCTCGTGGCCATCCTGGGCAACGCGTCGCTGGCGCGAGAGTCGTCGTCGGCGGAGGAGACCCGCGAGTCGCTCGACGAGATCGTCGAGGCCAGCCACCGCGCGCAGGAGCTGGCCGAGCAGCTGCTCGCGTACGCGGGGCGCGGCAAGTTCGTGGTCGAGGTGGCGGAGCTGGCCGACATCGTGCAGTCGATGAGCCGCCTGCTCGGGCTCACCACGCGCGAGAAGGCGAGCCTGGAGCTCGATCTGAAGACGGAGGGCTGCCGGGCCCGGCTCGACGCGCGCCAGACGCGGCAGATCTTGCTCAACCTGGTCGGCAACGCGGCCCAGGCGATCGAGGGGGACGGCGGGCACATCACGGTGCGGACCTACGCCAGCGAGCTGAGCCGACACGACCTCGATCTGCTCGGAGAGGCTCGCGTGCAGCCCGGCCCGTTCGCGGTGCTCGAGGTCGAGGACGACGGCCCGGGCATCGCGCCCGACGTGCGCACCCGGATCTTCGAGCCGTTCTTCACCACCAGGAAGGAGGGGCGCGGGCTCGGGCTGGCCGCGGTCGACGGGATCGTGCGCGGGCATGGCGGTTTCCCGGTGTGCCGCTCGAAGGTGGGCCAGGGCACGCGCTTCTCGATGTATTTCCCGGCCGTCGCGCCGAGCCACGAGCTGGCGTCGCCCGACGGGACCGCCCCGCAGCCGAAGGAGACGCGGATGCTCGCGCTCGTGGTGGACGACGAGGCCTCCGTCCGTCGCCTCGCGGCGCGCGTGCTGAAGCGGCGCGGGATCGGCGTCATCGAGGCGGAGAACGGGGCCGACGCGCTCGCGCTCATGGCGGAGCACGAGGACCGCGTCGGCCTGATGGTGCTCGACGTGACCATGCCGGGGATGAGCGGGCTCGAGGTTCACGCCAAGGTCCGCGAGGAGAACTCCGCGCTCCCCATCGTGCTGACGAGCGGCTACTCC
>SHBB01000466.1 GCA_004213565.1 Sandaracinaceae bacterium | reverse complement strand
CGCGCCGCCCGAGAAGAGCCAGGCCCCGCCTCCGCCGCCGAAGAAGAAGCCGAAGAAGTCCGAGGGCGCGAGCCCTTACGACGTGACCGGCACGGCCGACGTCTCGGTCCAGGCCCGCAAGCGCATCCACCGGATGCTGCTCGACAACCTCGATCTCGCGAGCCTCGACCGCAACAAGATGAGCGACAGCGCGATGCGCCCCAAGGTGCGTCAGGCCCTGCGGCTCATCATGCGCGAGGTGGGCGGGGACCTGCCGCCGAGCACCAACACCGCGCAGCTCATCGACGAGATCACCGACGAGGCGCTCGGCCTCGGCCCGCTCGAGCGGCTGCTCGCCGACGACTCGGTCAGCGAGATCATGGTCGTCGACCCGGAGACGATCTTCGTCGAGCGCAACGGCCGCATCGAGCCGACGGCGCTGCGCTTCACCGACGACGAGGCGGTGCGCGCGGTCATCGAGCGCATCGTCACCCCGCTCGGCCGGCGCATCGACGAGTCGACCCCGCTCGTCGACGCGCGCCTCCGGGACGGCTCGCGGGTCAACGCCATCATCCGCCCGCTCGCCATCCGCGGCTCGTGCATCACCATCCGGAAGTTCGCCAAGGAGCCGCTCCGCGTCTCCGACCTCATCAAGTTCGGCTCGATGAGCGCGGCGATGGCGAAGTTCATCGAGCGCTCGGTCAAGGCGCGGAAGAACATCGTGATCAGCGGCGGCACGGGCAGCGGCAAGACCACGCTGCTCAACGTGCTGAGCAGCCACGTGCCCGACGACGAGCGCGTGGTCACGGTGGAGGACGCGGCGGAGCTGCAGCTGGTGCAGCCGCACGTGGTCAGCCTCGAGTCGCGCCCGGCCAACATGGAGGGCAAAGGCGCCTACACCATCCGCGATCTCGTGAAGAACGCGCTGCGGATGCGGCCCGACCGGATCATCGTCGGCGAGTGCCGCGGCGGCGAGGCGCTCGACATGCTGCAGGCCATGAACACGGGCCACGAGGGCTCGATGACCACCACGCACGCCAACAGCCCGCGCGAGGCGGTCGGCCGGCTCGAGACCTTGGCCCTGATGAGCGGCCTGGATCTCCCCGCGAAGGCCATCCGCGAGCAGATCGCGCAGAGCATCGACGTCATCGTGCAGCAGACGCGCTTCAGCGACGGGAGCCGCCGCATCACCGCGATCAGCGAGGTGGTCGGCCTCGACGACGACGGCCAGGTCGAGCTGCACGACATCTTCGCCTTCCACCGGACCGGCATGGGCGAGGGCGGCAAGGTGCTCGGCGAGTTCCGCGCCTCGGGCTACCTGCCGAGCTTCCTCGACGAGTTCATCGCGCAAGGTCTCGTGCGGGATGGAGATTACCTGTGACCGCCGACACCATGACCTACGTGCTGGGCTACTTGGGGCTGTTGCTCCTCGTGGTCGGCGCCGCGGTCACCGTCACGCTCCTCGCCGCCGACCCCTCGAGCAGCCTCAGGCTCGCCTGGGGGCGCTACGAGAACGAGCTCGAGAAGCTCTGCCGCTTCCTGCTCCTCGATCGGACGGGGGCGAGCATCGGGCGCCTGCAGCTCATCGGCGTGGGGCTCACGCCGGTGCTCGCGTTCGTGCTCGACGACTTCATCTACCTGCTGCTCGCCCCGCCCATCGCGCTCGCGCCCTACTACGTCCTCAAGGGAAAGGCGGCCGAGCGGGTGCAGCGGCTCGAGGGGCAGCTCGACTCGTGGCTGCTCTTGCTGTCGAACGCGCTGAAGGCGACGCCCTCGCTCGGCGAGGCCATCGCGAGCAGCGCGAAGCTCATGCGGCCGCCGATGGGCGAGGAGCTCGATCTCGCGCTCAAGGAGATGAAGCTCGGCACCCCGCTCGACCAGGCCATCCTGAACATGTCGACCCGCGTCGGCAGCCCCGCCATCTCGAGCGCGCTCGCGACGATCCTCGTCGGCCGCCAGACGGGCGGTGACCTGCCGAAGATCATGGAGGAGTCGGCCGCGACCCTGCGCGAGATGGCGCGCCTCGAGGGCGTGGTCCGCACCAAGACGGCCGAGGGCAAGACCCAGGCGTACGTGCTCGGCGTGATCCCCTTCGTGCTCATCGGCGCCATCCACATGGTGGACGAGCACTGGCTGGACCCGCTCGGCAGCTCGACCCTGGGCTTCGCGATCATCTCGGTCGCGGCCGTGCTCTGGGTCACCGCCATCCTGCTGGCCCGCAAGATCCTCGCGGTGGACATCTAGTGGACCTCTGAGCGGATGTACCTCGTCTACGCGTACACGGCCCTCGGCCTCGTCTGCTCCGGCGTCTTCCTCGGTGTGTTCACGCTCGCGCGGAACAAGCCGGTCGACACGCCGCGGCTCGGCATGCGCGGGCTCAAGCGCGCGAAGGCGCTCGACGAGGGCGGCTCGTTCAAGAGCTTCGAGCCGATCATGCGCATGGTCGCGGGCTGGGTCGCGCACCTGCCGCTCGGCGACAAGCGCCGGCAGATCGACGAGATGCTCAAGCACTCGGGCGACTGGCTCGGGCTGACCGCCAACGAGTTCGTGGCCATGAGCGCGCTCGGCGTCGTGGGCTTCACCATCTTCGGCCTCGTCGCGGTGAGCCTCGCGGAGCTGCCCTCGGTGCTCGTCTTCTTCTTCGCCGGGCTCGGCGGGCTGTTGCCTTACATGCAGGTCAGCTCCGCCACCCAGCAGCGCTTCAAGGAGGTCAACCGCGCGCTGCCCGGCGCGATCGACCTCGCCTCGCTCTGCATGGGCGCGGGCCTCGACTTCCCGGGCTCCATTCGTCAGATCGTCGACAAGGCCGGGCGGCGTGACTGGCTGGTCGAGGAGCTGTCGTTCATCCTGCAGGAGATCGAGCTCGGCCGGACCCGGCGCCAGGCGCTCGAGAACTTCGCCGATCGTTGCCCGACCGAGGCGGTGCGCGACTTCGTGGGCACGGTCGTGCAGTCCGAGGAGAAGGGCAACCCGCTGGCCGAGGTGCTGCGCATCCAGGCGAACATGCTGCGCATGCGGCGGAGCGTGATGGCGGAGGAGTCGGCGGCCCGCGCGGCGGTGCTGATGATGGGCCCCCTGATGCTCATCTTCGGCGCTATCATCCTCGTCCTCCTCGGCCCGTTCATCGTGCAGTCGATGGACAGCGGGTTCTAGAGGCCCGGGTACTGAGCTCTCATGGAATGCTGGGTCGAAATCATCCGCGAAGACGGCACCCTCGAGCGGCAACGCATCGAGGGCGAGCAGGTGACCGTGGGTCGCTCGCCGGCCGCGGGGATCCCGATCCCCGACGCGCGTGACCTCGAGCCCGAGCACCTCATGCTCGCGCCGCGCGCGGACGGCTGCTGGGTCGCGGTGGCCCAGGGCGCGGGCACGCCGGTCTTCGCGGGCGGCCAGCCCTTCCAGCACGGCATGCTCGGCTGGGGCGCGGAGCTGCAGGTCGGCAACCTCAAGCTGCGCGTCACCGACCAGCTGCCCAAAGAGAAGAAGGACCCGGACGACAAGCAGGTCTCCGCGCCGATCCTCATCGCCTTCTTCATCATCATCCCCCTCGTCGGCTGGCTGCTCCTGGCCGAAGACGACCCGGGCATCGACATGACGCCGGCCGCGCCGCCGCCGACCCTCTTCGACGAGACGGTCACGTGCGCCTCGCAGGGCGGCCCCGCGCGCCACCGCGCGGACCGGGACGCGGAGGCGGCCATCGCGAAGGCCGAGCGCTACCCCTTCAACTCGCAGGACGGCGTCGACGCGGTGCGGCTCTATCTCCGCGCGCAGGCTTGCTACACGGCCATCAACGCCCCCACCGAGGCCGCCGTGATGGGGCGCGAGGCCGCGACGATGCAGCGGCGCATCGACGAGGACTACCGCCACCACCGCCTGCGCCTCGAGCGCTCGCTCGAGCAGGGCCGGCTCCCCGACTCCCTCCTCGAGGCGCGCGCCCTGATCGAGCTGCTGCGCCACCGCGAGGGCGACCCCTACCTGACCTGGCTGCGGCAGCTCGCGCGTCAGCTCCAGATTCACATCGACAGCGCCTGATGACCCGCACTCTCGTCTCCCTGCTCATGCTCGCGCTGGCCGCGTGCGGCGGCGCGCAGACCGGCGCCGACCAGGCGCGGGCCGATCCGCTCGAGTCGATCGACGCGGAGGAGCTCTACCGCCGCGGCATGCTCCTCGCGCGCGGCGGCGACTACGCGCGGGCCGAGCAGTACCTCGCCGCGTCGATGGATCGCGGCGTCGACGCCGAGCGCGTCGTCCCGGCGCTGCTCGCGGTGTGCGTGGAGGCCTCGCGCCTCGCGGCCGCGCTCGACTACGCCGAGCCCTACCTCGAGGCCAACCCCGAGCAGTGGTCGCTCCGCATGCTGGTCGCCTCCATCCGCATGGGGCTCGGCCATCACCAGGAGGCGCGCGAGGAGCTCGAGCGGGTGCTCGAGGACGCGCCCGACGAGCCGCAGGCCTACTACTTCCTCGGCGTCCTGCACCGGGACGCCTTCGACGACGCGGACGCCGCGCGCGAGCACTTCCGCCGCTACCTCGCGCTCGCCCCCGAAGGCAGTCACCGCGCGGAGGCGCGCGCCGCCCTGACGAGCGAGGAGCGCGGCGTGCCCCGGCGCGTGCCCATGCCCGAGACCGGCGACGACGAGGCCGCTGACGAGGAAGCCGCGCCGGCGGAAGAAGAAGCCGCGACGACGCCCGAGGAGGCCGCGCCGTGATCCCCAAAGAAGTCTTCGAGCAGACCCTCCTCAAGTTCCTCGAGCCCGTCCGGCCGCTCCTCGACGACAGCAGCGTCAGCGAGGTGATGATCAACGGGCCCGACCAGATCTTCATCGAGCGGCGCGGCAAGCTGCACAAGGTCGACGCGGCCTTCCCCTCGCGCGACGCGCTCACGGCCGCGCTCCGCAACCTCGCGCAGTTCGTCGGCCGTCACGTCGACGAGCACCGCCCGATCCTCGAGGCGCGCCTCCCCGACGGCTCCCGCGTCGAGGCCGTGCTCCCGCCGGCCGCGCCCGACGGCCCCATGGTCGCCATCCGTCGCTTCGCGAAGGAGACGCTGACCATCGACAAGCTCCTCGAGTTCGGCTCCTTCACCGCGGACGCGGCCCACCTGCTCCGCTCCGTGGTGGTGGTGAAGCAGAACATCATCGTCGCCGGCGGCACCGGCTCGGGCAAGACGTCTCTCCTCAACGCGCTCACCGGCTTCATCCCCACCGACGAGCGCATCGTCGTCATCGAGGACACGCGCGAGGTGCAGTGCCAGCAGGAGCACATCGTGCAGCTCGAGGCGCGCCCGCCCGACAGCCGCGGCCGCGGCGCGGTGAGCATCCGCGATCTGTTCAAGGCGACCCTGCGCATGCGGCCCGACCGCATCGTCGTCGGTGAGATCCGCGGCGCGGAGTCCCTCGATCTCGTGCAGGCCATGACCTCCGGCCACGGCGGCTGCCTCGCCACCGTGCACGCCACCTACCCCACCGACACCATGAACCGGCTCGAGACCATGGCGATGATGAGCGACGTGCAGATGCCGCTCCGCGCCATGCGCGCGCAGATCGCGAGCGCGATCGACTTCATCGTGCAGACCAGCCGCCTGCGCGACGGCAGCCGCTGCGTCACCCACATCGCCGAGGTCCAGGGCTACGACCCGGACAAGGGCTACCACCTCGAGAACGTCTTCGTGCGCAAGTACGAGGGCCAGGACGAGCGCGGCGGCATTCTCAGCCGCTTCGAGCCCACCGGCTTCGTCCCCAAGGCGGCCGAGGTGATCCGCGGCCACGGCTACGAGCTCCCCGACGCGATCTACACCCACGGCGTCACGTAGCGCGCTCGTCCGGCGTCAGCGCGCGAACACGGGCATCTCGTCCACGAGCAGCCAGCCGCCGACGGACACCTCGTAGACCCGGCGGACGCCGCAGCCCTCCACCGCGACGTGCGCGGGCCCGAGCTCCCGCGCGCGCACCGTCCACGGCTGGCAGCGCGTCGAGCTCACGAAGATCTCCACCGCGTCGCTCCGCGGGTGGAACATGCAGTTGGACCCCTGCCGACCTCCCCGCACGCCAGGGTTGTGGTCGAGCAGACCCACCGAGCCGCTCACCATCCGGTCGACGCACGCGCGGTACATCACCTCGTCGCCGCAGCCGCTCGCGTCGAACACGCCTGGCTGGTGCGGCCGCTCCACGAAGACCGGCTCCTGGCAGCCCGGGTGGGTGCGGAGGTAGGCGGCCCGCAGCTCCGCCGCGCGGCAGCCGAAGAGGAGAGGCACGGCCACCAACCAGGCGTGCCTCACCCGGCGGCCCGAAGGGCGGTCGACGCGTTCCATCCCGCGCATTCTACCTTGCCTCGGCGCCCGACGGTCGACGACCGCCCTCCGCCTCGACTCGAGATCACGCTGAATGGACGCCCGACGGAGCGACTGGACGGACTCACCACGCACCCGCCACGCACGACGAGACAGACCGTATGCCGCGACCTTGATTGACAGCCGACCGATGCTCTACCCTCGAGCCACCATGCCCTACGTGATCGTCACGGCCTTGGAACAGTGGGCGCCCATCGGCACCGATGAACGGGGCGGCCTGCTGCAGCTGCGTCGCTGGGCGCAGCGGCTCGATGACCTGGACGGCCAGCCCACTACGTCGCCTGAGGACTTGTCGTGGGGAGGGCGAATCAGGCACATCGATATTGGATCGATTGGCATGCAGAGCGATCGGCTCGTGAGCCGACACGAGGCGTGGACTCGCGCGGAGAACGCGATGACCCGCGCCTTCTGGCTGGCAGCCCAGCACGCGCGGGGCGGCTCCGTCGGGCTGGCGTACGGTCACGGACACGCGGCCGGGAGGGAGGCCTGGATCGACCTGGCACCCATGGGCATCCTCCGGGTGGACCACTCGTTCTTTCAAGGCTACGCGGCGGTGAAGGACGGAACCGACAGCTCGCGGGGACTCGATCGAAAGGAGCAGCTGTTCGAGCTACTCGGCTCGGTGTGGTCCAACCGCCCCCGCCCGGGCCGCATCGAACTTTACTCGTGTGGCGTAGGCGCTTCCCGCAGGGGCCGGTCTCTTCTCGACTGGATTCACTACTACTGGCGCGTGCCGATCCGAGCTCTCGTCGGTGATCTCGAGGTCAGCGGCAATCAGAGAAACCCGTCGGTCGTGCCCGAGGTTCGCGTGCTACCGCCACGCGCCAGCCGGCGAGGCGGCGAACCTCGGGTCTGGCGCGACCAGCTCATCACCGATCCGCGCCTCTGGGCACGATCGCGCCGCAGACGCCCCGATCGAGGGAGCGCCCCCTGAGGCTCGTGCTCGTCGCGCTGCTGCTCGCGTGTGGGTGCTCGGAGGTCCGCCGACCCACGAAGCTCCCGCGCGAGGAGAAGCCCTCGATCCGAGCGCGAACGAGAGCTCTCGCCGGGTCCGGCCCCCAATGCGTGATCGAGGAGGGGGAGCTCTACTGCTGGGGCCTGCCCGCGAGCGCACCTGGCCCGGGGGACCCTCCCTGGCGGACGGGTGCCTTCACGGCGCACTCGCCCCGCTTCCCGCCGTACCGGGTGCGCCTCCCGCGTCGCGTGCTGCAGGTGTCGACCGGGGGGTCCGACGGCTGTGCCCTGCTCGAAGGGGGAGAGGTGCACTGCTTCGGGGTGATCGTGCAGGGGCCCGCCTGCGAAGAGACGTCAACGCACCTGTTCGTCCCCGTTCCCCTCCCGGAGCCCGTCGTCGAGATCGCCTCGCAAGGCACGACGATGTGCGTGCTCTTCGAATCCCGCGAGCTCTGGTGCTGGGGTGGGCCGCAGAGGCCCCGAAGCGCCACGGTGGCCAGCTGCGACCTGCGCAGGGTCGAGACGACGAACGGCCAGCCGCTCCGACAGGTGGCGCGGTTCGAGGTCGGCGCGGCCATCGACGCGCGCGGTGTCAGCTATCGCTGGGACCCGCGCGGGGTGCGCCTGGTCGCGCGGATGGTCGACGTCCCCGCCGCGCGCGACCTCGCCGTACTCGGGACCGACGCGCTCTTCGTGACCCGAGAGGGCGGGCTCTGGCTGCACTACAGCGGTGAGGCGCGCCGCTACGACGCGCCGCCGGTCGAGCGCGTCCGATGCGACAGCCGCTGCTTCGCCATCACCTCTGGCGGCGAGCTCTTCCGCCTGGGGGAGCGGGCCGAGCGCCTCTTCCCCGAGAGACGCTTCGAGTCCGTGCTCGCGTTCGACGCGAGCTGCCTCCGCGACGCCGACGGCGTCTACTGCTGG
>SHBB01000465.1 GCA_004213565.1 Sandaracinaceae bacterium | reverse complement strand
CCTCCACGCAGTAGGAGGCGAGCGCCGATCCGTAGACGATCGCGCGGCGCAGGGTGCTCTGGTCGACGCGGTCCTGCTGGGCGATGAAGCCGAGCATGCCGCCCGCGAAGGTGTCGCCGGCGCCGGTCGGGTCGAGGACCTTGTCCACCGGGAAGGCGGGCGCGCTGAAGACCGAGTCTCCCTCGAAGAGCAGCGCGCCGTACTCGCCGCGCTTGATGACCGCGATGCGCGGGCCCATCGTCAGCAGCTCCTTGGCCACCTTCACGATGTTGTGCAGCCCCGTCAGCTGACGGGCCTCCTCCTCGTTGATCACGAGCACGTCGATGCGCTTCAGCATGCGCGAGAGCTCGTTGGGCGTGCCCTCGATCCAGAAGTTCATCGTGTCGGCGATGACGAGCTTCGGCTCGCGCATCTGCTCGAGCACCTCGACCTGCAGGTCGGGGTGGATGTTGCCGAGCATGACGTACGGGGTGTCCCGCATGCTCTCGGGGATCTTCGGGTGGAAGTCCGCGAAGACGTTGAGCTCCGTCTTGATCGACTCGCGGCTCGTCAGGTCGTCGGAGTAGCGGCCCTCCCAGTGGAAGGTCTTGCCGTCGACGATCTCGAGGCCGCTGACGTCGACGCCCTTCGACTTCAGGAGGCTCACCTCCGAGTCGGGGAAGTCGGTGCCGACGATGCCGACCACGCGGGGCTCGACGAAGTGGGCGCCAGCGAGCGCGGCGAAGACGGCCGAGCCGCCGAGCACGTACGGGTGCGTGCCCTGGTTGTTGTGAATGGTGTCGCGGGCGACCGAGCCCACCACGAGCATGGACGACATCTCGATTTGCTCCTCTTTACTTCCAGAGACGCCCGCACACGGGGGCGAGCTTGTTCTTCGCTTCAGGGGTGACGCGCTCGGGCGCGGTGATGATCGCGTGCTCCATCGCGCGGTGCGCGGGGCTCTCGCTCGGGTCGGGCAGCGCGGCGGCCACCTCGCGGAGGATGGCCTGGGCCATCTTCACGTTCTTCTGCAGCACGGCGATGACCGCGGTCACGCTCACGCTCTCTTCGGACTGGTGCCAGCAGTCGTAGTCGGTCGCCATCGCGACCGTCGCGTAGGGCAGCTCCGCCTCGCGCGCGAGCCGCGCCTCGGGGAGGTTGGTCATGCCGATGACGTCCACGCCCCAGCTGCGGAAGAGGTTGGACTCCGCGCGGGTCGAGAACTGCGGGCCCTCGATGCAGACGTAGCTGCCGCCGCGGTGCGTCTTGGCGCCCACGGCGACCGCGGCCTTGTAGAGCGCCTGCTGCAGCGCCGCGTCGACCGGGTCGGCCAGCTCCACGTGGGCCACGACGCCGATGCCCTCGAAGAAGGTGTTCGGGCGGTGCCGGGTGCGGTCGACGAACTGGTCGGGCAGCACCACGTCCCCGGGCGCGATCTTCTCCTTCATGGAGCCGACCGCGGAGACGCTGACGATCTGTTCTGCGCCGAGCTGCTTGAGCGCGAGGACGTTGGCGCGGTAGTTGATCTCGTGGGGTGCGAAGCGATGACCCCGACCATGCCGAGGCAGGAACAGGAAACGCGTGGCGCCGATGCGACCGGACACGATCGCGTCCGAGGGCGCGCCGTAGGTCGTCTCGACCTCGTGCTCCTCGACCTCTTCGAGCTCCGCCATCGCGTAGAGCCCGCTCCCGCCGATGACTCCCAGGACCCTCTCGTCCATCCGCTCCGTCTCCTTCGAATCCCTGCCGCGCAGCCATCCCACGGCCACCGACTGGCCCCTCTCACCCGCGCCCCTGAGGGCGCTCTCGACCCCGACTGGAGTCGCTGGAGCGCACCTGGGGCACGCCGCGCGCGGCGCGGGACGCTAGCAGTCGATGGGGGCCGCGTCGACTCGGGGGGTCAAGGCCGGCTCCCGGCCGACGTTGTGTCTGAATTGAGTCCTCGCGAAAGGACGCGAGGAGGAATGGACACTCCGTGGAGCCTGCTTCGGTCATGAGCCCGACCCCCACGCTGCCGACCGAGCTGGTCGTGGTGGTGGACGACGACCCTGCGGTCGGCGCGCACATCGCCGACGAGCTGGAGGGGCGGGGCGTCGAGTGCGTGCACGTGCAGGACTTCGACGTGGCCTACGAGATCGCCGTCCATCACCGCCCCGCGCTCATGGTCATCGACCAGATCCTCGAGTCCGAGGAGGGAGCGCAGCTGCTCCGCAAGCTCGACGCGCTCGAGGACGCGCCCTGGGTGGTCTTGCTGCGCTACGCGCCCGGGCCCACCGGGCCGTTCCGGAACCTGCACGTCACCCTCATCTCGGGGGAGAGCTGGTTCGAGGATCTGCCGGACGTCGTGGCGCGGCAGGTCTACGCGCGCGCCTACTGACGCCCGCTCGACTCAGGGCAGCGGGAACTCGACCACCACGGGCAGGTGGTCCGACAGCGTGTCGCGGTAGTCGGCGTCGGCGCGCTCGAGGTGGCGGACCTCGGTGGTCGGGGCGCCGAGGGTGGTCAGCGCGTCGGTGGTCACGGCCACGTGGTCGAGGAAGACGGGGAAGGGGAGGAACGAGACCTCGCCCGACGCCTCGAGCTCCTCGGTGAGGAAGCGGTAGGTCTCGGGCGCGTCCAGCATGGCGCCGAAGACGTTCTCGTCCGCGGGATCGGTCACGCCGTCGTTCCAGTCGCCCGCGATGACGATGTCGTGCTCGAGCGCGTCGTCGCCGAGCTGACCGCGCACGAGGATGTCGAGCCGGTTCACCGCGGCCTGCCGCCGCATGCGGCTCTCCTCGTCGATGCTCGCCTTGAGGTGGAGCACCAGCACCCGGAAGTCGATGGGCGTCAGCCCGGCCGGCCGCCGCACCGTCAGCTGCGCGGAGAGCACGGAGCGCGGGAAGACGTAGCCGTCGGTGGCGAAGAGCACGTCGGTGCGATCGACGACGAAGCGATCGCGCCGGAGCAGCAGCCCGACCTGGAGGAAGCGGTCGTCGTCGGTGGCGATCGCCTCCCAGCCGGGAAGGGCGGCCTCGAGCGCGTCGAAGGCGGCGACGTCGGTGATCTCCTGGACGGCGACCAGATCGAGCCGCTCGTCTTCCACTACGCGCGCCACCTCGGCCACGGTCTCGGGCGCCCGCGGGAAGGTCTCGAGGTTCCAGGTCGCGAGCCGCAGCGGGCCGGTCGGCGGGGGCGGGCCTGTGTCGTAAGGGGCCGCGTCAGCCGGGAGGCGGGCGTCGTCCGGCGGGCCAGCGTCGCCCGGGGCGTCGCCATCACAGCACGCGAGGAGGAGCAGGGAGAGGGCGAGGAGAGGGCCGCCTCGCCTCATCCCGCGATCCGGGCTGCGTCCTTGACCCGGACGATGAGCCCGATCGCGGTGACGGAGACCAGCAGCCCGGCGACCATGGAGCCGTAGTCCCCGAAGCTCGGCACCACGCCCGCGGCGGCGAGCGCGAGCCCCACCGCGGGGAGGAGCGCCGTCCAGCGCGCCGTGTTCTTCGGCAGCTGCGCGGACAGGGTGCGGGCGACGCCCAGACCCCACGCGGCGAGGCCGAGCGCGGCGAGCAGCAGGAGCGCCGCGAGCGCGACCCGAGAGGTCACCGAGCCGCCCCCCGCCGTCATGGAGGCCGCGAGCAGGTGCCCGTCGGCGGGCAGCATCCGGCCATGGAGGGTCACCCCGCGCAGCTCCTCGATCGGGCGCCGCTCGAGCGCGCCGAGGTGGCCCGGCTTCTGGAGATCGTCCGCGTAGCCGTCGTCGACGTGCAGCGCGAAGTCGGCCGGCTCGCCGCCCTCCGTGTAGCGGGGCGCGCGGATGATCCCTCGCTCGGTGCCGACGTCGTACTCGACCACGCCCGTGTCGCCTTCGATCACCCGGATGAAGCCCTCGTACGCCCGGTCGGCCTCTTCGCGCTGGCTCGAGGTCTCGGGGCCCATTCCGTTCCGGTAGAAGCGCACCTCGTCCAGCGAGCGGCTGGTCTCGATCGGGCGGGAGAAGGCGCCGGTCGCGACCAGGCTCAGCCCGACCACCGTGACGACCACGCCGTAGAAGAGCGGGCCGAGCAGCGCGACCGCAGCCTGCTGCTTGGTCGTGCCCGCCTGCGCCTCGGCGTGCAGCGCGCCGTCCACGCCGCCGACCGCCGCGACGGGCGGCAGCAGGTGCAGCATCGCGGCGACCGCGATCTCGCCCGCGAGGGCGCCGCTCCACGCGGCCATGCGGGGCGCGCCATCGAACGCGTCGACGAACGCGCGGCTGATGCTCCCGAAGCCGCGCCCGGGATCGCTCATGAACGCGACCAGGCCGGCCCCGAACATGGCGATGAGGGCGACGGCCGCGATCCAGCCGAGGATCGAGCCGCTCTGCTTCAGCGGCAGCACCGCGAAGACGCCGCCCACGCCCGCGACGACGAGGCCGAGGGTGAGCGCGCTGCCCGGCAGGAGCTGGTCCGCGGCGTCGGTCACCGCCTCGCCGTGGCTGCCGCCGTAGAAGGCGAAGGCCGCGAGCGGGACGAGCACGAAGATCGCCCAGCCGATGGCGCGGGGGCCTCCCGCGGCGTCGTTCATGAGGCGCCCGGCGAGCGAGCCCGTCGTGTCTCCCGCGCGCCCGACCGGCGCGGTGCGGGCCAGCGCGGCCTCGCCCATGCGGAGCGGCATCAGCAGGAGGGTGAAGAGCCACACCCACGCGACCGCGCCCGGGCCGCCGAGGGCGACCGCGGTGGCGGAGCCGACCGCGCCCGCGGCGCCGTACGTCGCGGCGGCCGAGAGGGCGGCGGACGTGGCGGGGTGGACGCTGCCCTCGGCCCCCTCGTCGTGCGATCGGATCGCGCGGAAGGCCTCGCCGAGCTTCATCACCTGCGGCGCCTTGAGGCGGACGGTGTAGACGATCGCGGCGAGCGCCGTGAGGGGCGCGGCGATCCAGATCCAGAGCAGCTCGAGGATCGGTCGGAGGTCGTCTGCAGGCATGAGGGCCGGAGTCATAGCGGACGCGGGGCATCGGGTCGAAGAGAGCCGGCTGATTCGCCGCGCCGCTCGCGATTCGCTCAGCCGCCGTCTGCGCCCGCGTCGGCAGCGCCCGCGTCGTTCGGGCCCGCGTCCATCTCCATCGCGCCCGCGTCGGCCGCGGCGCCCGCGTCGCGCTCGAGGCGGCCTCGCGGCACGAGCACCCGGAGCGTGCGGGTCAGCAAGGTCACCCCGTCGCCGACCACGCGGAGGGTCAGGTTGAAGTACTGGTCGTAGTCGGCGGGCGGGATCAGCTCGTTGCGCAGGACGGCGCGGAAGCGGAGCCGCGTGCCGGGGCGAACCCCCTGGAACGTGTCGTCGACCTCGTCCGTGGGGCGCAGATCGGCCAGGGTCACGTCGGCCATGGGATCGGCGTCGATCGCCTCGATGTGACGCACGAACCCGAGCGCGTCGTCCGTCTCTCCCCAGACCTCCTCGTACTGCACGGTGGCGAGCAGGTCGGCGATCGCGTCCACCACCACGGTGGCGAGCCCGGTTCCGTCCGGGTTGACGTCGAAGACCAGCGGGCAGCGCCCGGACACCGGCGCGCGCGAGGTCCCGCCCACGCCCGTGCGACAGACCCCGTCCTCTGGATCGGCGACCGCGCCCGTCCCGATCGCCACGCGCTCGAGGTCGCCCCTCGCCGCCTCGCCGCTCGAGATGCCGAGGCCTCGGATCCCGAGCGCGTTCATCGCCTCGATGGCCTCGTCGAGCGAGTGCGCGCCGGAGACCGCCCGGCCGTAGTCCGCGGGGGTGTGGCTGGGCGCGTCGGTCACGTGCACGACCACCCGGAGCGCGTCACTCCGGAAGCCCGCGCCCCCGAGGGAGCCGCCCCCCGGCGCCGGGCCGGCCAGCTCCGGCACGAGGCCGGGAAAGCCCTCCCCGGTGGCGATCTGATAGAGCGCCTCCGCGCCGGACTCCGGGATGTCGGCGCCGTTGCCGAGGGGCTGGTCGAGCGACGCCACCGCGCTGGTGACGAGGTTCTCCTGCGTGGTGATGGCCGTCAGCAGCCGGAACGGGCGATCGGTCGCCGTGCCGAAGGGCTCGACCGGGAAGTCCTCGAAGCGCCCGACCCCGAACGCGATGTCCGACACACGGGCGCGCAGCTCCGGGAGGACCACGCTGCGCAGCTGCGCCTGGAGGTTGTCGATCTCGCCGCCGAAGCTGCCCGTGGTGTCGATGTCGAAGAACACGTCGAGGGTGCCGACCTCGCCCTCGACCTCCAGCTCCTCTTCCTGTGGGTCGCCGAGGTAGGGGAGCACGATCTCCCGATCGGCGTTCGGCAGCCGCGGGCCCGCGTCGCTCCGGCCCGGGGGCGCCACCTGCGCGTCGGGGGCGACCACCGCGCCATCCGCGCGATCTCGCACGCCCGTGTCCGGGAGCGGCGGCGGGGGTGGGGCGCGATCGTCACAAGCCCCGCAGAAAACGGCCGCCGCGAGGAAGAACTGCCACCGGCCTCCGGATGTGACTGGCAATTTCGACCCCACCGCTGCAAGGTGTCACCCGGAGAGGCCGTCGTCCATGGCGGGCTCGCAGCGAGACGGCCCGTCGTCGAAGGCGGGTCGACAAACCCAAGGATTCCCGAAGCTCCGAGTCGATACGATTGACACTCGGGGGGTGAGGGGTACCATCCTTGCTTGCCGTAGAACTGATCCTCACTGAGCTTCGAGGTGCGAAGCTCACCAGAGCCGAGGTGGGATGTTCAAGCTCGTCATATCGGACGATGAGGGGAAACAGACGGTAGTCCCCCTCGTTCGAGACGAAATCACGATTGGCCGCAAGGAAGGCAACACGATTCGCCTGACCGAGCGGAACGTGTCGCGGCGGCACGCGCGCGTGCGCAAGGCCAACGGCAGCTTCGTCATCGAAGACCTGCACTCGTACAACGGCGTCAAGCTCAACGGTCAGAAGATCGGGGCCGAGACGAAGCTCGAGCCCGGCGACCAGATCGGCATCGGCGACTACCAGCTCGCGCTGCAGGTCGAGGCCGCCGACGCGACGGTCCCCGAGCAGGTCTCCCCGGCCGTGGCCAACGCCGACACGGCGATGATCGCCTCGCCCGGCCCGCCCGCGCGCCTCGTGATGATCACGCCGCCCGCGCCCGGCGCCGAGTTCGCGCTGACCGCCGACCGGGTCCGGATCGGCCGCGCCGAAGACCTCGACATCTGGGTCAACCACCGCTCCATCTCCCGCGAGCACGCGGAGATCCAGAAGGAGCCCGACGGCGGCCTCCGCCTCATCGATCTCGGGAGCGCGAACGGGGTCCGGGTCAACGCCCAGGACGTCCAGAACGCGCTCCTCGGCGCGGGCGACGTGGTGGAGCTCGGCCAGGTCCGCTTCCGCTTCGTCGCCGCCGGCGAGCACTACGCCTTCGACGCCGACCGCACCGTCCAGATGGACGCCGTCACGGTCGAGCCCTCGAGCGGCGGCAACAAGATCCCGCTGCTCGTGGCCGTCGCGATCGTGATCCTCGCCGTCATCGGCGCGGTGGTCGTCGCGTTCTGGGGCGGCGACGACGAGACCACGGTCACCGACCTGAACGACGTCTCCCCCGAGGACACGCTGAGCGGCCAGCCCGTCGACCGCTACCAGGAGGCGCTCGACGCCTGCAACGACGCGCTCGGCGCCAACGAGATCTCCCGGGCCCTCGACCAGGCGCGCATCGCGCTCGAGGAGCGCCCCGGTGACGAGGCCGCGCGCGCCTGCCAGACGCAGGCGCAGGCCGTCCAGTCGCAGGAAGAGACCTTCAACCGCGGCGTGCGGCACCTCGAGCAGGGTGAGCTGGCCGAGGCCTACTTCCAGTTCGACAGCCTCCCGGAGACCAGCCCGCTCAGGAACCGCCCTCAGGTGCGGCAGGCGGTCCGCAGCTACGCGGGCGTGCAGCTCCGCGAAGGCCAGGAGGCCCTCGCCGACAACGCCTCCGAGGCGCTCCGGCTCGCCGAGTTCGTGCTGAACATGCACGGGATCACGAACGAGCAGCGCGGCCTCGCGACCCAGCTCCAGCGCGACGCGCGCGATCGCGGCGGCAACGCCGAGCAGACCGAGCCCCCCGAGCAGGTCGCGACGGCTCCCACGCGTGGCGGAACCCGCCGCGCTGGCCGAGGCGGCGGCGGTCGAGGCGGCCGAGGCGGCACCTCGCGCGGCGGCCAGACCGAGAGCGGCGCCGGCGGCAACGGCGGCGGCGGCACCACCAGCGCGGGCGGCGGGAGCCAGGAGACCACGCCCACTCGCGGCGGCGGCGGGGCGGCGG
>SHBB01000464.1 GCA_004213565.1 Sandaracinaceae bacterium | reverse complement strand
CCCCGCCGGCGGGCTGCCGCAGGCCACGAGCAGCCCGAAGAGCGAGAGGCGCGCGGTCCCGAGCCATCTCTGCGTCTCGGGGGTCATCACGGCGCCCCCACGCAGAAGTCGAACGCGGCGCACACCCGGTCGGCGGAGCTCCCTCCGCAGTGGCCCGACGCGCACTCGTCGTCGATGGAGCAGGGCTCCGTGTCGGCTCTGCGCGCGGTGCAGGTCTCGCTGCCCGCCGCAGCGCAGAAGCCGTCGGTGCAGACGCCGAGCGGCTCGAACCCCGCGGAGCACGCCTCCCCGAGCCCGAGCGGCGTGCTCGCCGGCACGACGCACATCGATGGGTCGTCGATCGACGCGCCCGGGCGGCACCGCAGCCCGGGACCGCAGAGGAGGGCCGGGAACGCCGAGCACTCGTCGCCCTCGCCGGCGATCGGCGCGCAGTCCCCGCTCGCGCCGACCGACCCCACGCCGCAGCCCTCGTCGGGGCTCGCGCGGAAGCAGCAGAACGCGACCGTGGGATCACAGCTCCCCCATGGATCGGTGCCAGGATCCTCGAGCCCGACGCAGGTCTCTCCGACGCCGCGGGTGCGCTCGAAGAAGGCGCGCGCGACCGGGACGGGCGCCGTCGGATCGATCACGGAGCGGTCCTGGTAGGCGAAGCAGGTCGTGTCGTCGAACACCGCGGCGAGCTCCAGCCCGCAGCTCGCGGTCGCGAGCGACTCGAGGCACGCGTCGTAGGCGGCCTCGTCGAAGCCGACGCGCAACGCCCGCGCCTCGGCGAGCCAGGGCCCGAGCGGCGCGATGTCGTTGAGGTCGCGCATCAGCCCGACGCAGCTCTCCTCGGTGAGCGTGGCCTCGGGCGGGATGCGAGGCGCGAGCGCGTCGAAGTGGCGCGCGAATCCGTCGAGCGGACGGTAGGGCGCGAAGAAATCCACGAGGCTCGCCTCGTCACAGCAGCGGAAGAGCGCCGCGCACTGCGCCGCGGCGACGGTCTCCTCGAAGGCGTCGAGGCGGCCACCCATGGCGGCGTCGCGATCGCCCGGACCGGCATCGGCTGCGTCCACTTCCCCATCCAGCGAGCCGCTGTCGCTCGGTCCGCCATCGGCGGCAGGGGAAGGGTCGTCGCAACCCGAGACAAAGACAGCGCACCACAGGCCGAACACGGCGGCCCACCGAAGCGTCTTCATATGCGCGCCATATAGCGCGCCCCCAGCCCCTCGTCCCGTGTCGCGGTGTGCGCCACCGTTCACGAGGTCGAGTCCGCCGCCCCCGCGCTCACACCCGCTGAGCTACGCGTCCTGAAGCGGCTGGACGCGACGGGCGGGTCCAACGCGGAGCTCGGAAGAGACCTGGGCATCGCGACCGAGACCGTCCGCACCCACCTCGAGCGCGTCCTCGTGAAGCTCGATGCGCGAAATCGGACTCACGCGCTCGCCAGAGCGAGGGAGCGAGGCGTCCTGCTTCCTCGATGCGCTCCGCACTCGCCGGTCGTGCTGGTGGACGCCGAGGTAAGGAACTTTCGGTCGTCGCGAGGCTCGTAGCGGACATGACTGCCTCGAACCCGCCCTGGACACAGCTCGTCATCGAGACCGACCGATCGCCCGACGAGGAGCTGCTGCGCGCCCTGACCCCTCTCCTCGACGCGGTGAAGCCACGGACGTCGAGCTGGCATCTCCTCTGGGAGCCGGACCTGTGGATACGCTTCAAGTGGCGAAGCGACGCGGACCGCGAGGCGGGGGAGCGTCAGATCAAAGAAGCGATGCGCTCTGTGGCCCTTCCCCACCGCCTCGAGCCCTACGAGGACGAGATCGATCACTTCGGCGCCGACATGTGGCCGCTGCACGAGCGGGCGCTGCAGGTCGGAGCGGAGATGGCGGTCGCCCTCTCGAGAGCGGAGGGCACGCCACCACGCACCCCGGCTTTTCATTGGCATCGGCACGTGCACCTGTTCAGCAACCAGCTCCACGGCACCTGGACGGAGGAGACCCGTCGCCTGCTCCTCCAGGCGAGGTACCGCGCCGCCCTCATGAGCCGCGGCGACGGCGTCGAGCCCTGGCGGGCGGCGCTGGAGCGGATGGTGGAGACCGTCGAGCGCGCGATCGACTCGCTCGAGGACCTGGCGGCGGCTGAAGCCGCGTTCCTGGAGGGTTGGCGTGCCGACGGGCGCCCCGATCTCGCGGAGCGCCTACACCTGTCGCCGGATTTTCATCGCGATCCGAGCCGCTGAGCGACGCCGCGTGGCCTCGCGCCGACGTAGGGCCCGGACACGCGGAGTCAGCCCTTCAGGGCCGCGATCTCGAGCTCGAGCTTCTCGCACTCGAGCTTGGCGAGGCGCGTCCGCGCCGCGAGCAGCGCCGACAGCTCGGACAGCACGGAGTTGCAGTTCGAGAGCGTGCCGGCGGCCTTCGTCGTGAGCGTCTGCGTGTCCTTGACGAGGTCGGTCGTCCCCTCGATCAGCGGATGCGCCTCTCGCAAGGTCTCCTGCACTTGATCCATCAGCTCCTTGGAGCGGTCGAAGATGTCCATGCACGGAGGGTAGCCCGACGCGTGGCGGGATGAGCTGCTCCGGGGACGACGCTGGCTCGGAGACGCTGCGCGCCTGACCTACTCGCCGGAGAGCAGGCCCTTCTCGGTGGCGATCTCGCGCACCGAGGGGAGCACGGCCTCGAGGGTCTCGGCGTTGTTGCAGGCGAGGATGCCGGCGCGGTTCTTCAGGTCCTCGCCGCCGTACTCGAAGGGCTTGCCGTCGAGATCGGTGAACTCGCCGCCCGCGGCGCGCAGGATCGCGTCGGGAGCGCAGGCGTCCCACGCGCTCGAGTGCTCCGAGAGGTGCACGTAGAGGTCGGCCTCGCGCTCGGTGATCAGGCCGACCTTCAGGCCGACCGAGCCAGAGCGGGTCTCGTTCTCGATGCCGAGCTTCTTGACCAGCTTGTCGGTGGCCTCGCTGCGGTGCGAGCGCGAGACGACGAGGCGGAGATCCGCTGGCTTCGCGGTGTCGGTGACCTTCAGCGCGTAGGTGCGCGAGTCGACCTCGAGGAAGGCGCTGTCGCCGACGACGCCGCGGTAGAGCTTGTCGCCGACCGGCTTGTACACGACGCCGAGCTTGGCCTCGCCGTCGATGGCCAGGCCGATCATCACGGAGAACTCGCCGTTCTTCGCGACGAACTCCTTCGTGCCGTCGAGGGGGTCGACATACCAGACCCGGCCTCGGCGGAGGGCGTCGCTGTTGTCCTCGCTCTCCTCCGCGACGATCCCGTCGTGGGGGAAGGACTCGCGGAGTCGGGCGACGAGCAGCTCGTTCGCGCGCTCGTCCGCCAGGGTGACGGGATCGGATCCGTCCTTGTAGTCCACGCCGAAATCGGTGGCGTAAACCTCCAACAGGACAGAGCCCGCCTCGCGTGCGAGCTTCACCGCCTCGACCAGCTCCCGGTCCAGCATTCGGCCTGACCCTAACCCGGACCCGGGCGGGTTTGCCAGTTATGGCCCATCAATCGACGATCACTTCGACTTCGGTCTCGCCGCTCGCCGGCCCCGTGATGCCCGAGCGGGCGGGCAGGTTGCGCTCGCGGCCGGAGCAGAACCGCGACCAGTGGCGCATGCTCGCGGGCTGTACGGCGTTCTGCGCGCAGGCGCTGTAGGCGCGCCGCGCGTGCTCCAGGAAGGGGCGCGCCTGGCTCTGCAGGATCTCCTGGTAGAGCTCCTGGATCTCCGGCTCGTCGTGGAGCTCCTCGGGCGGCGGGATGTTGCGCAGCACGCGCGCGACGTCTTCGTACATGAGGCCCACGATGGCCCCGCCCATGATGCGCTGGCGGTGATTCTCTTCGGCCGCCTGGTCGAGCTCCTCGCGCGCGGCCTCGATGGTGTGGGTCTTTCGCTCGAGCCAGGGGCTCAGCACCTGCTCGGACCAGGTCTCGAGGTTCAGCGCGCTGCGATCGCTCGGCGGCGCGGGCGGGGGGACGGAGAACGACTCCTCAGCGAGCGTCCAGCCGAAGCGCATCCGCCGCGTGAGCGAGTCGCGCTCCACGTCCGGGTCGGGCAGGCACTCGATGCTGGGGGAGGCGTCGACCTGCCCCGGGTCGAGCGGCCCGGAGCGGGCCTGCGCGCCACCGCAGGCGGTCACCAAGGCGACCCAGACGATCGATGCCCTCATCTCCCGGTACAATAAGGCACGAGCGGGCCTGTCGAAACGTTCCTGTCGCGGAACGGTCCGCTCAGAAGGACAGCGTCAGGCCCACGCCGTGGCTCGAGCCGGCGCGGAAGCGGAGGCCGGGGCCCGTCGCCACCGGCTCCTCGCACGCCGCGTCGGGGTAGCGGCGCAGGTACGCGCGCCACGCGGTCCGCGCGCCGACGGGGTGCGTCAGGATGCGGCCGAGGCCGAGGATGGAGCCGCCGACCACGTGCGAATAGGCCCCCGTCGGTCGCTCGAACGCGAGCAGCAGGGTGCCCGCCGCGAGGCTCAGATAGACGAGGGTGAGCGTGGCCGGGAACCAGCCTCGCAGGAAATCCACGCCCCTCGCCGCGCGCCGCATCATGTCTTCGGCCGCGCGCAGCTTCGCCAGCCGCTCCGCCGGGGTCTCGATCGCGTAGCCGCGCAGCGCGTCCCCCGCGCCCATCAGCGGGGGCGTGAAGATGAGCAAGGTGGCGATCGCGAGCACCGAGCTGGTCGTGCCCACGAGCATCTCGTTGCGGAAGGTCTCGTCCTCGGCGCTGCCCGCGAAGATGGCCGCGCCGGTCGCCATGGTCCCGTGGAGCACGGCGAAGGTGGTCCACCAGCGCCGCACCGGCGGCTCCTCCCGACGCACGTCGCGGTCGAGGAGGGCGAGCCGCTGCCGCACCTCGGCGTCGCTCGGCGTGACGTCGCAGGTGCCGACTTCTGCGCCCAGCTCCGTGCTCGCGTCCTGGGCGCGGGCGACGAGCGGGACCGAGAGGAGGAGAGCGGCGAGGACGACGACGCGCGACACCCGCCGGAAGCTACCACGCGCGCGCGCCCGATCGCGTACCCTTCGGCTGTGCTGCGTGGTCGACGGTGGGCGCTCGCGTTGACGACGTCGGCGCTGGCCCTCTCGGGCGCGGCGAGCGCGGCCGCGCAGAACCCCGTCTACCCGCCCGGGCTCGAGGCGCAGGTGGGCGCGCTGGTGTTCCGCGGGGACGACGCGCCCCTCTCGCCGACGCTCGAGGTGACCGGGGCGCAGATCGAGTCCGACCGCGTCGAGGTGCGGGTGGGGGAGTCCGCGCGCGTGTTCCTGACCGATCGGCGCGCGACGCTCGATCTTCGGCGCATCGGAGAGACCGCGAGCTTCGCGGTCTGGCTCGATCCGGACGCCGACGCCGACACGCGGTCCGCCGCCGACGCGCTGGTCGAGCGGATCCGCGGGCGCGACCGAGGCGCGCTCGCCGAGGAAGCGGCCGTCCCGCGAGCGACGACGCGCCAGGCTCGGTCGGCGGAGCCCGACGCCCCGACGGCCCCGCTCAGGGCCCTCGCGTGGCTCTCGCTCCTGGCCCTCGGCGGGCTGCTCCTCGCCCGCGAGCGCGCGCTGGCGTGGCCACAGAAAAGCAAAGAACGTGTCGTGCTCTTCGCCCTCTTCGCGCTCGCCCTCGGGCTGCGGCTGGCCCTGCCGAGCTGGGCGCCGCTGCACGCCAACGACCACGGCATCGAGGAGCTGCGCGGGCTCGTCACCGAGGACTACGGCGTGGAGGCGATGCCCTACGGCGGCGCCTACGCGTGGCTCGTCCGCGCGATCGTCCGGCCCCTCGGGCTCGGCGCGGACGCGGCGCTCGCGCTCGCCGCGGTCTTCGGGGCCCTCGCGGTCGTGCTCCTGCACCGCGTCGTCGCGCAGCTGGCGCCCGGCTCGGTGGCGCCGACCCTCGCCGCGCTAGGGCTCGCGCTGCACCCGACGCACGTGCGGCTCTCGCTCTCGGAGGATCCGCGGCCGCTCGCGGGCGCGCTGCTCTTGCTGGGCCTGCTCGCCGGTCTCCTCGCGCGCCGCGCGAGCCGTCGCCTCTCCCGGGCGCTCGGCCTCGTGGTGGCGGGGCTCGCCTGGGCGCTCGCGGCGGAGCTGCGCGTGATCACCGTCGCCCTCCCGGTCGCCGGCGCGCTCTTCCTCGTGATCGCGGCGCCCGAGCGAACCGAGACGGAGGGCCCCCGCTGGTCCTGGCGCGAAGGGCTCGCGGCGCTCGGCGGCGGCGCGCTGGTGCTCTTGGCCGTCTGGTCGCACCGGGGCGTGCTCGAGGCGGCGCTCGCGTCGGGCGCCGAGCGGCACCCGGTCAGCCTCTTGGACCGCCTGCTCGACCCCCACTGCGATGTGCTCCTGGACCCGCTCCTCACCTCGGCCGCGCTCCTCCCCCTGGCCGCGCTCGGCGCGCTGGGTCTCTTCCGCGTTCGCCGCGCGCGCACCGCGCTCGCCGCGCTGGTCGCCTTCGCGGTGCTCACGCCGCCGTCGCTGTTCGTCTGCGCCTCTCGCACGGACGCGATCCGCTATCAGTCCGAAGCGCACCTGTTCCTGTTCGTGCTGCTGGCGGGGCTCGCGCCCTTCGTCTGGGGAGCGCGGGTGTCCCGGCCGCGCGCGCTCGCGATCGGCGCGGGCCTGGTGCTCGCGATCGCCGCCGCGCCCGGGCTGTGGTCGGTGAGCCAGCCCGACGTGCACGAACAGGCGAGCGCCATCGTCCGCCTCGACGCCCCGCCCGCGCCGACCCTCATCCGCGTCCCGCCGCGAGAGATGCCGGACGAACGCAAGGTTCGATCGGGATTCCCGGACTACCTCATCGACGCCCCCGAGCGCGCGGCGCGGGTCACTCCCGACCGCCTGACCGAGCCGACGCGGGAGGCGTGCGTCGTGTGGGTCGGCCCCGCGTGCTGGTCCTTCACCGACGAAGAGGTGCGCGCGGGCCCGCCCCGGATCGACGGCGCCCCGTTCCGCGCCGAGTGCGCGGAGATGCTCGGCGGCGCTGACGCGGCGAGGGGAGCGCTGCGCTCGCTGGCGCCGGTCTCGGTGCCGCATCGCGACCGCGAGTTCCATCGCATCCCCGCGGAGACCCCGCGGCTCGGCTTCGCCCCGTGCCCGTCGGATCGCTGAAGAGCGGCCCGCCCTTGCCCGCGAGCGGGAGTGTTCTTCTTCGCGCCGCGGCGGGCGAATCGAGTGGCTCGTGCGGAGCCGAATCGGCTCTGCCGGCATCGATTCGCGCCACGGCGTGCGGCGCCAGCCAGATAGGCGGCGAACCGTGTCTTGCGTTGACTCGAACCCATCGCGGGGAAGGAAGATGTGCTGGCCAAGGGCGCGAAGTGCGCGGCCCACCCGGCCGTGGCCGCCGTGGACCTCTGCAGCCGATGCGGGAGCTACGTCTGCCTCGACTGCACGGAGCCGGAGAGCTTCGAGACCTTCGAGACGTACTGCCCCGACTGCTACCGTCGCTCCAGCCCCCGCGCGCCGGCCTCGACCCGCGCGACGGGCGCGCTGGTGATGGCGCTGCTCGCCTTCAGCGGGTGCGTCCCGCTGGCCTTCCCGGCGGTGATCCTGGCGCACATGGAGCTTGGGGCGATCGAGCGGGGGGAGTCGTCAGGGGGGGGCGGAACCTGGCGCGGGGGGCGATGTGGGTGGGATACATCGTGCTGGGGCTGAGCGCGCTGGCGGGCCTCGGGTTCGCGCTGCTCGGCGGCGCCCTGCTCCTCTGAGCGTGGGCGCGGACCGGCTGGTGTTGCGACCGCACTCCCCTCACGCGGTGGCGCGCTGCGCGGGCCCCCCGCGATCACGTCACGGCCCGGCTCACAGCGACGCGCGGTAAGCCTCGAGGGCGTCGACGAGCTGGCCGGCGAGCTCGAGCGACATCCGGCGCCGCGTGTCGATCGTGTCGGCGATCCAGCGCTGCGTGTGCGCGCGGGCCTCGCGCGCCATCGCGCCGAGATCACGCAGCTGCGCTCGGGTGGGCGGCGGCCGCGCGGGCTCGCGAGGGCAGCGATACGCTGTCACCGCGAACCGCGCATTGGCGAGCCGGACGATGAGACTTCCGTCGTGCCGAGCGAAGGCCGCTTCGTCGCCGATCCCCTCGACCGGCTCGTAGCGCTGCGCGAAGTCCGCCGCGCCCTCGACGGCGGCGCGGAGCGACCCGTGCGCCGCTCGACCCTCGCCCCCCAGTCGCTCGGCGGCGGCCTCGTGGATGGCGGCCGCCTCCGCTTGGGTGTCGTCCGAGCCCCGGTCCGCGGTCGCGGTTCGGAACGACTCGCGCGCGCCCGCGACGCTGTCGTAGACGTACAGCCGCGTCACGCTCGCGTAGCCCACCTCGGCGTTGGACTC
>SHBB01000463.1 GCA_004213565.1 Sandaracinaceae bacterium | reverse complement strand
CCCGGGCCGCTCCCGCTCCCGACCCCCGCCCCCGCTTCCGAATCTGCCCCAGAGACTCCCCGCCCCAGGCAAGACGACGTCCCCTCTCATGTCACCGAGACATGGCGGCGAACCGACTACGTCGAGACCCCGAGCGGCTTCGACGCATGACGTCCATCTGCGCGGCGTGATATCGATCTCGGCATGAGGGGGACCACTCGTGCGCTCTCGGTCGCGGCGTTCGCGCTGGGGGCCTTGGTGATGGGGGGCTGCTCGCACACCTGGTACCAGTTCGAGGTCAGCCAGGTGGAGCGCAGCCACATCGACGCGACGAAGAACGCGCTGGCCGCGACGCAGGCGAACCCGAACGCGCTCGCGCAGGTGGTCGACCTCGAAGGGCGGCGTGGCGCGGAGGCGCTGATCGCCGGGATGAGCGTGCAGTCCAACCAGGGGGACGCGCAGGTCGAGCGGCTCTCGCGGGTGCTCTATCTCGCGATCATGGGCGACGCGGAGGATCCGCTCGCCGCGCTCGACCAGGACATGACGATGGCGGGCGCGCGGGTCGCGCAGCGGATCGCGCAGGGCGGGCTCAATCAGATGGGGCTCGGCGGGCTGGCCGCGATGGTCGGCGTGGTGGGCGACGACGATGGGCAGCGGCTGCGAGAGATGAGCGTGAGCCTGCAGCGAGGTCAGCCGCAGACCTGCGGGCCGTTCGACGTCATCGTGAGCTACGACGCGGGCATCCTCGGCCACATCCACACGTCCATCACCGACAACGACGCGACGTACCAGGCCTGGAAGCAGCGGGTGCAGGCGGTGCACCTGGTCCGCTTCACGTGCGCGACCAACCACATGCTGGTGGTGATGACGCGCAATCGCGGTGAGGCGGGGCTGCGGGTGATCGGCTGGCACTTCGTGACGCAGGCGCAGTGGGAGTCGATGCGGCCCGGTCTCCGGCACGCGTTCGATCTCCCGCAGTGAGCCGCCGGGTCAGGCGCGCCCTCAGCGCGACGCTGCTGCTGTGTCTCTGCGGCTTGACGGAGCGCTTCGACGTGATGGGAGAGCTGGAGCGCGCCGGCGCCGACACCAGCGCCGAGAACGCGCGCGGCGACACCGCGGAGGCCGTGCTGCTCGAAGCGCGGAGCAGCGGCGGCGACGACTGGGACTGAGGTACGCTCCGGGGATGGATGAACGTGAGGACCGCCGCACGCGGCGCGAATGGCTCGCCGGGACGATCGGGATCGCGGGGGCCGCCTGGCTCGCGGCGTGCGACGGCGGCGACGACCCGGACGCAGGGCGCGACGCAGACTCGGGTGTCGAGGGCGACGCCGGAGCCACGCCGGAGGACGCGGGCGTGGCCAGCGACTCGGGCCCGCCCGAGTGCAACACGATCGGGTGGGAGATGGGCAACCGTCACCCGCCTGGCAACCGCCACTCCATCGACGTGCCCATCGCCGACGTGATGGCGGGCGAGGAGCGCACCTACGACATCACCGGAGAGTCGCGGCACCCGCACACCGTGGTCGTGACGCCGGATCACTTCGCGCGCATCGCGGCGGGCGAGCGGGTCGTGATCACGTCCTCCGAGGACATGGGCGTCGATCTCCACGACCACGACGTGACCCTCTTCTGTAGCGCCTGAGGCGCGACGCGAGCGCGCGCGAGCCCGGGGCGTATTTGTCGCGCCGGGTTGACTCTCGTCGGAGCATGGCGAAGATTAGACCACCGGTCGAACCGGTGGTTCGAACCTCGCTCCAGCTCCACGGAGGCGCACTTGGACGCGGTGCTGCACGCGCGCGGCGTGACGAAGATCTACACGATGGGCGAGGTCGAAGTGCCGGCCTTGCGCGGCTGCGACGTGGACCTCTACGAGGGCGAGCTGATGGTGCTGCTCGGCGCCTCCGGCAGCGGCAAGTCCACGCTCCTCAACATCCTGGGCGGCCTCGACGTGCCGACGGAGGGGCGCGTCTTCTATCGCGACTGGGAGCTGACCGACGCCGACGACTCGGAGCTGACCTCGTACCGCCGGCAGCACGTCGGCTTCGTCTTCCAGTTCTACAACCTCATCCCGAGCCTCACGGCGCGCGAGAACGTCGCGCTCGTGACCGAGATCTCCGACCACCCGCTCGCGCCCGAGGACGCGCTGGATCTGGTCGGGCTCGGCCCGCGGCTCGATCACTTCCCGGCGCAGCTCTCGGGCGGCGAGCAGCAGCGCGTCGCCATCGCGCGCGCGGTCGCCAAGCAGCCCGACGTGCTCCTCTGCGACGAGCCGACCGGGGCGCTCGACTTCCGCACGGGCAAGCTCGTGCTGGAGGTGCTCGAGCGCATCAACCGAGAGCTCGGCACGACCACCGCGGTGATCACCCACAACGCGCCGATCGCGAAGCTCGCCGACCGGGTCATCACGCTCGCGGACGGACGCATCGCCACCGTCGATCACAACGAGACGAAGCTCCACCCGAACGAGATCGAGTGGTAGCGCCCGATGCTGTCCGCCCTCGACCGCAAGCTCTTCCGCGACCTCGGCACCCTGCGCGGGCAGGTGCTGACGATCGCGCTCGTGGTCGCGGCGGGGATCGCCACCTACGTCACGCTGAGGGGGACCTACTCGAGCCTCTTCGCGTCGCGCGACGCGTACTACGAGCGGCAGCGAATGGCGGACGTGTTCGCGACCGCCAAGCGCGTGCCGAGGAGCGTGGCGCGCCGGATCGAGCGCCTCGACGGGGTGGCGCGCGTCTACCCGCGCGTCTCGGAGCTCGTCTATCTCCCCTTCCCGGGGGAGCCCGAGCCGTCGAGCGGGCTGGTCGCGAGCATCCCGAGCGACGGAAGCCCGCCTCCGATGAACGGGCTGGAGGTGATGCGCGGCCGCTGGCCCGAGCCCGGGCACGCGGACGAGGTGCTGCTCCTCGACAACTTCGCGACCGCCCGCGAGATCGATCCCGGGGACACGCTCGTGGCCCTGCTCAACGGCTCCCGGCGAGAGCTGCGCGTGGTGGGGACGGCGCTGTCGCCCGAGTACGTGTTTGCGCTCGAGCCGGGCAACGCGATGCCCGAGCCGGACGCGTTCGCCGTCATCTGGATGTTCGAGGACGCGGCAAGCGCGGTCTTCCAGATGGAGGGGGCGTTCGACGATCTCGTGCTCACGCTCCAGCCCGGCGCGAGCGAGGACGCGGTCATCGACGCCGTCGATCGGGTGCTCGAGCCCTACGGCGGCTTCGGCGCCCTGCCTCGCTCGAAGCAGGAGTCGAACTATTTCTTGACGCAGGAGCTGCTCCAGCTGGAGTCGATGGCGACCTTCGTCCCCTTCATCTTCCTCGCCGTCGCCGCGTTCCTGCTCAACATCGTGCTCGCGCGCCTGATCCACCTGCAGCGGCCTCAGATCGCGGCGCTCAAGGCGCTGGGCTACCCGGACCTCGCGATCGGCCTCCACTACCTGAAGCTGGTCAGCGTGGTCGTCTTCCTCGGATCGCTCGTCGGGATCCTGCTCGGGTGGTGGCTCGGCTCGAAGTTCACCGAGCTCTACACCGCGTACTTCCGGATGCCGCTCCTCCGCTATCAGCTCGACCCACAGGTGGCGCTGGTGGGGGTGGGGGTCAGCCTCTTCGCCGCGGTCGTCGGCGCCTCGATCGCCGTCCGACAGGTGGTGAGACTCCCGCCGGCCGAGGCGATGCGCCCGCCGCCGCCCGCCCGCTACACCCGCTCGATCTTCGAGCGGCTCGGCGTGATGAGCCTCTTCGGCACCTCGGCGCGCATGGTCTTCCGCGAGATCACGCGCCGGCCGATGCGGACGGCGCTGAGCGCGGTGGGGATCTCCATGGCCCTCGCGATCCTGGTCGCCGGTCGCTCGGGCATGGACGCGTTCGAGCACCTCGTCGCGCTCACGTTCCAGCGCGCGATGACCGAGGATCTGGCGGTGCAGCTCGTCCGACCCATGCCCGAGCGCGTGGTGGGCGAGCTGGGGCATCTCCCGGGGGTGACGTACGCCGAGGGCATGCGCGCGGTGCCCGTCCGCTTCGTGCACGGGGCGGTGCACCGGGACGCGGTGATCTTCGGCCGCCCGGACCGCCTCGAGATGCGCCGGCTGTACGACACCCACGGGGACGAGATCGAGCTGCCTCGCGAGGGGCTGCTCATCGAGAGCACGCTCGCGCGGCTGCTCGGGGTCGGCGTGGGGGACGCGATCGAGGTGCAGGTGCGAGAGGGCGACCGCGGCACCCATCGCGTCCCGATCGCGGGCACCATCGACGAGATGTTCGGTCTGCAGGCCTACATGCACATCGACAGCCTCTCCGCGCTCGTAGGCGAGGAGCGCACCGTCAACACCGTGCTGCTCGACATCGACCCCGCGCGCGAGGATCTCTTGCGGCGCCGGCTGCGCGCGCGGAGCGGCGTACAGAGCCTGTTCTCGCGGACCGGGCTCATCGCCCGCACCCGCGCGCAGACCGGCGAGACCTGGGGCGCCATGACGTTCATCCTGACGCTCTTCGCCGTCGTCATCGCGATCGGCGTCGTCTACAACAACGCGCGCGTGGCGCTCTCGATGCGGAGCCGCGATCTGGCGTCGCTCCGGGTCCTCGGCTTCACGCGGCGCGAGATCAGCGCCGTGCTGCTGGGCGAGCTCGCCGTGCAGGTCTTGCTCGCCATCCCCATCGGGCTCTTGCTCGGCACCTGGATGGCGGAGGGCATGATGGCCATGGCCGACCCCGAGCGATACCGGATGACCGCGATCGTCTCGAGTCAGACCTACGCGTTCGCGACCGCCGTGATCCTCGGCGCGGGTCTGGTCAGCGCGCTGATGGTGCGCCGAAAGCTCGACCACCTCGACCTGATCGGGGTCCTCAAGACCCGGGAGTGACCATGTCGGACAGTGAGACATCGAAGCCGCGATCGAACAAGAGCAAGCGACGTTCGCTGCTCAAGTGGATCAAGCGCTCGCTCTGGATCGCGGCCGCGCTGGGGCTGCTCGCGATGATCGTCGTGGCGTTCCTGCCGAAGCCCGTGCTCGTCGACGTGGTCGAGGTCGAGCGCGGCGCGCTGCGGGTGACGGTCGACGAGGACGGGCGCTCGCGGGTGAGCGATCGCTACGTGCTCAGCGCACCGCTCACCGGGAACCTCGGGCGGATCGAGCTCGACCCGGGCGACGACGTGGGGGAGGGCGAGGTGATCGCGCGGCTCGTCCCGCTGGCCCGCCCGCTCATGGACGCGCAGTCGCGCGCGGAGGCCGAGGCTCGCGTGGCCGCCGCCGCCGCGCAGCTCCGTCAGGCCCGCGCCTCCGTCGAGCGAGGGCGCGCGGCCCTCGCGTTCGCGGACACGCAGGTGGGCCGTCAGCGTCAGCTCATGGCGCGCGGCACGGTCGCGCAGGTGGCGCTCGATCGGGCGGAGCTCGAGCATCGGAGCCGACGCGAGGAGGTCACCAGCGCGGAGTTCGGGGTTCGCGTCGCCGCGCATCAACTCGAGATGGCGCGCGCCGCGCTCGGGCGCTTCGACGACGGAGCCAACGCGGGCGAGCAGATGGAGGTGACCTCGCCCATCGAGGGTCAGGTGCTCCGCCTCCTCCACGAGAGCGCGGGCGTCGTGCAGGCCGGCACGCCGCTGGTGGAGCTGGGCGATCCCTCGCACCTGGAGATCGCGGTCGACGTGCTGACGAGCGACGCGGTGCAGATCACGCCCGGCCAGCGCGTGATCGTCGAGCGCTGGGGGGGCGACTCGCTCGAAGGCCACGTGCGCTTGATCGAGCCGAGCGCGTTCACCCGGACGAGCGCGCTCGGGGTCGAGGAGCAGCGCATCAACGTCGTGATCGATCTCGACAGCCCGCGAGACGAGTGGCGTCGCCTCGGGGACGGCTACCGGGTCGAGACCCAGATCGTGATCTGGGAAGCCGACGACGCGCTGAAGGTGCCGGCCAACGCCGTCTTCCGGCACGACGGTGGCTGGGCCGTGTACGCGATCGTCGACGGCGTGGCCAGGCTCACCTCGGTCGAGACCGGGCGCCGCAACGGGCTCGAGGTGGAGGTCATCGGCGGGCTGGAGGAGGGCGCGCGGCTGGTCGCGCATCCTTCGGATCAGGTCAGCGACGGTGTCCCTGTCGAGGGGCGCTGAACGTCACGCGCGCGTCTCGTCGGACCGGTCGTGGGGGTGTACTCTCGCCCATGGTGGGAGTCGGGGGGGACGAGGCCTCGGCCTCCGCGTTCGCGCGGGTGCCGCAGGACATCTGGCTGGATGCGCACCATCGTCGGTGGATGCGCTGGCTCTCCGTCGGCGTGCCCCCGGTGCTCCTCCTGCAAGCCGCGTCGCAGCAATTCGTCTACGAGCTGCCCGGCGCCGCGCTCGCGCTCGGGCTCGCCGCCGCGCCGATCGCGTTCACGCACGCGGTCACGCGGCGCTTCTCGGTCGAGGTCGGCTTCCAGTTCTTCGCCTCGCTCCTCATCGGCGCCATCGCGCTGACCAGCTTCTTCCGGGGTGGGTTCTTCCTGCTCATCGGGCTCTGGATGCTGCTGCCCCCCTTCGGGGCGTTGCTCCTCGGCCTGCGCAAGGCGGGGATCTTCTGGGGCGCGGCCGTCGTCGCCATCGAGGTCTCGCTCTTCCTGCTGGAGCGCGCGGGGCTGACCCCGCCTCGCGTCGAGACGCCCCAGCTGCTGGCCCTCGTCAACCTCTCCACCATGGCCGCGATCCTGATCGGCCCGGCGGCGTACGGGATCCGAAACCTGGAGATCCGCCAGCGCGTGCTCGCCGAGACGGAGCAAGAGCTGGCGCGGGAGCGGCGCCTCGAGTCGCTCGGGCGGTTCGCGGGCGGGGTGGCCCACGACCTCAACAACCTGCTCGCCGTCATCCGCGCGAGCGCCGAGTACCTGCGCCCGGAGCAGGAGAGTCAGCTCGAAGCCCGAGAGGACATCCTCGAGGCGGTCACCCGCGGCGCCGAGCTGACGGGAGGCCTGCTGGCGCTCGCCCGCGAGGAGGACCGGACGGGGGAGCCCACGGACCTCGGTCGGGCGCTGCCGCGGGTGGCCGCGCTCGCGAGGCGTCTCCTCCCGCGCAGCGTGAAGCTCGAGGTCGGCGATGTCGCCGGGGGCTGGATCGACGTCGGGTCCGGCGCTCTCGATAGGGCCATCCTCAACCTCTGCTCGAACGCGCGCGACGCGATGCCCGACGGCGGCACGATCCGGCTCGAGAGCGACATCGTGTTCCTGGACGGCTCGGGCTCTCCACCGGCGCTGCGTGAGCGACCTGGCCGATACGCGCGGATCCGCGTGGTGGACGATGGACACGGCATGGACGCCGAGACGCGCGGGAAGATCTTCGAGCCGTTCTTCTCCACCAAGGCGGCGAGTCGGACGGGCACGGGGCTCGGCCTCGCGAGCGTCGCCGCGCTCGTGGCCGAGGTCCGGGGGGCGGTCGAGGTCGACTCCGAGCCCGGCCGGGGGACGCGGCTGAGTCTCTTCCTCCCGCTCATGGCCCGCGCGCCTCGCACCAACAAGTCCACGCACGAGCGGCACGACCTCGCGGCCCGCGTCACGGGGCTGTCGATCTGGGTGGCGGAGGACGACGCGGCGCTGCGGCGCGGGCTCGCGCGACTCCTCGGGGCCGTCGGCGCGCGCGTCCGGCAGGTCGACCGCAGCGCGGACCTGGATCCGTCGGGCGTGGACGTCTTGCTCTGCGCGCTCGACCTCGCGGGCGGCGGCGGCGTGGCGTTCGCGCAGCAGTTGCTGTCGCGGAAGCCGACGCTGCGCGTGGTCTTCCTGTCCGGCCAGGCGGGCGAGCGCGCCATCGCCGGCGTCCGCGTGCTCCCGAAGCCCTGCTCGCGCGAGAGCTTGCTCGAGGCGGTGGTGGGCGAGGCCGTCCGCTCGACGGCGCGTACCGGCTGAGGGGTCAGCGCGGCGCGCTCAGGCGCGCGCGGAGGGCGGGCTCGATCGCGAGCGGGAGCGCAGCCGCGGCGACCTCGCGCGCCGCTCCGTCTTCTCCCTCCGCGCGCAGCATCGAAGCGAGCCGCGCACGCGACCAGAGGTCCTCCGGCGCGTGATCGGCCTGCGCGCGCAGGGTGGCGATGGCGGCGTCGCGCTGGCCGTCCGCCCACTGTCGCTCCGCGCGCACGCGCCCCCGCGTGGCGGCGTCGAGCCCCGGGGCGTCCACCGCCAGGGCCGCGTAGGCCGAGGCCGCGTCGTCCACCCGGCCCGCGCGATCGAGCAAGCGCGCGCGCGCCGCGACCATCCGCGGCGCCTCCCCGTCGAGGAGGCCGAGCGCGGCGTCCAGGGCGCCCAGCTCCGCGACGGCGTCGGCGTGGGCCAGCCTCAGCGCGGGCGCGTCGCGCGTGCGGCGCGC
>SHBB01000462.1 GCA_004213565.1 Sandaracinaceae bacterium | reverse complement strand
GGGGCACGCCCTGCACGTGCTCGGTCGCGACCTCTCGGTCGCCCGGGACGCGGCGCGCGGCGCGGGCCTCGCGTCCGACGAGTCGAGCCGCGCGGAGGCGCGCGCCCGCGACGTCTTCGAGCGCGCCGTCTCGAGCCTCGCGGTCCGGATGGCCGCGCCGCCCGAGCACCCCGACGCGCCGCTCGTCGACGCAGGGCACGCGGTGCAGGCGGCGGTCGACGCGTGGGCGCGCGCGGCGGTGGAGGCCGAGCACGCCCGCGCGGAGACCGAGCGGGCCAACGCGTCCGTCCGCGACCTCGACTACCAGCTCGGCACGCTGCGGCAGCAGATGCGACAGCTCGAGCGCGACTACGCGGCCCGCACCGCGCACAGCCGGGCCGCCCTCGAGGCGAGCGGTCGAGAGCAGCGTCACCTGGCCCGCCGCCTCGCGTCGCTGAGCGAGCAGCTGATCTCCCCGCTTCGGCATCGCACCGATCTGAAGCCGCTCTTCGTGGCCATCGAGGGCACGGGGACCAGCGACCCGTTCCCCTCGCGGGCCTCCGGCTGATCAAGAGGAGCGTCGCGAGCGGGGCGGCGGACGCCACGCCGCGCGACGCGCGAGGAGGCTCTCCGCCATGCCGATGATCTGCAGCGGGTCGAAGGGCTTGATCACGAAGGCGTCGGCCCCCAGCTGCGAGAGCACGTGCCAGTCGCGCGGGCCGCCCACGCCGGTGGCGACCAGGATGGGCACCTCGCGGGTCGCCTCGTGGGCGCGCAGCTCGGCCGTCAGCTCGATGCCGTTCATCCCCGGCATGTCGAGGTCGCTGAGCACGAGGTTCGGCGGGTGGCTGCGCGCGAGCGCCAGGGCGCGCGTTCCGTCGGGCACCGCCTCGACCCGCGCGGTGGGGAAGGCGCGGGTCAGGAGCTTGGTGAGCAGCGATCGGTAGCCCGGCTCGTCGTCGACGATGAGCACGAAGGGGCTCCCCGTCTCGTCCCGGGAACATTCCCACGCCGCCGCGAGGGCCTCGCGGAAGTCCTCCACCGTGGCCGTCCGCTCGAGCGGGTCCTTGGCCAGCGCCTGGAGCACCGCGTCCTCGAAGGGCTTGGGCAGATCGTGCCGCCGGGTGATCAAGCGCGGCGGGGGCGCCTTCACCTGCAGGCGCAAGGTCTCGCTCAGCGTCGAGGCCGCGAACGGCAGCGATCCGGTGAAGAGCTCGAACGCGAGCACGCCGAGCGAGTAGACGTCGACCCGCGGCACGAGCTCGGGCGGGATGGCGCGGCCGAGGATGAGCTCCGGCGCCATGTAGGCCGGCGTCCCGCTCACGATGGTCTCCCCGCTGTGCTCCTCGACCAGGCGCGCGAGCCCGAGGTCGGCGATCAGCACCCGGAAGTCGGGCCCGATGAGCAGGTTGCTCGCCTTCAGATCACGGTGCGCGGTGCCGGAGTCGTGGATCGCTTGCGCGCCCGCGCAGGCCTGATCGAGGACCGTCCACGCCTCGCCGAGCGAGGGGCGGCTGCCCCGCTGGCCGAGCCAGCGCTCGAGGTCGGTGCCCGGCACGTACTCCATCACGAAGTAGGGCGCGCCTTCGAGCTCCCCGAAGGCGTGGATCTCGACCACGTTCGGGTGCGCGACGCGCGCCATCGCCCGCGCCTCCTCCAGGAAGCGGGCGCGGGCCTTCGGCCGACAGACCTGCTCCGGGTGGATGAGCTTGAGCGCGACGAGCCGGTCGAGCCGCTCGTCGCGCGCCTTGAAGACCACCCCCATGCCGCCCTCTCCGAGCGGCTCGAGGATCCGGTATGCGCCGTCGATCAGCGCGCCGGGCTCCGGGTAGCTCTCCTGCAGGGCCTCTCGGACGCTCGTCCCCCAGCCCTCGCGGATCGTGGGCAAGGTCAGAGGCTCGCCACCGACATCGGGCGTCATTGCGCACCACGTACGCACGCATCGGGACTGTGTCATGCTCGTACGGTGGAGCTCGGCGAAGCGCTCATCTCTCTGGTCGCGCCGCTGAGGCCCGGAGACGAGCTGGCCGGCGCGCGCCTCAGCCACGCGTCGACGGAGCTCGGGCTGCGGCTCACCTTCGAGCGCGGCGAGGGGCGCGTCCACGTGGAGGTCTTCCCCGACGAGGAGGGTCGCGCGCACGCCGCCCGCAGCGCGCGTCTCCGCTTCGCCTATCGCCTCGGGCGCGGACACGGCGCGGTGAGCGAGGCCGAGGGCAAGGCGCTGTGCGAAGCCGTCGCCGCGCTCGCGCGCGAGAACGAGGCGCAGGTCCTCGCCGCGCTGCACGAGCGTGACGTCGAGGCCCGAGACGGCCGCGTGCGAGAGGTGACGGGCGGCACGCTGCTCGAGCCCGCCGGGCCGCCCGAGGCCCCGCACTACACGCTCAGCCCCTACGTGGGCTGTCTGATCGGCTGCCGCTTCTGCTACGCCCAGGACCGGGTGGGCCTCGCCCGGCGCCTGCGTGGGCTGCCGCCCGCGCCCTGGGGAAGCTACGTGGACGCGCGGGTCGACGCGCCCGAGCGGCTGCGCGAGGAGCTGGCCACGCGCCCGCCCTATCCGATCAAGCTCTGCCCGATCGTCAGCGACCCCTATCACGCGATCGAGGCGAAGCTCCGGCTGACGCGCGGATGCCTCGAGGTGCTGCGGGACGCGCAGCCCCGGACGGTGCTGGTCCTGACGCGCGCGCGGCTGATCGAACGAGACGTGGACGTGCTCGAGGCGATGCCGGGCGCGCACGCGGGCTTCTCCATCCCCACCGCGGACGACGCGGTGCGCGCGCACTTCGAGCCGCGGGCCGCGTCGATCGACGCCCGCCTCGAGGTCCTCCGCGCCATGCGACGGCGAGGCGTACGGACCTTCGCGATCGTACAGCCCATGCTCCCCGGCCCGCTCGACGCGCTGGCCGACGCGCTCGCCGCGGCCGTCGACAGCGCCAGCCTCGACGTGCTCCGCGGCGAGGAGGACGCCGGCGCGCTCTTCGACGCGTTCCCCGACGCCCGTGAGGAGGCGTGGCAGCGAGAACGATTGGAGCAGCTGGCGGAAGCGCTCGAGGCGCGCGGCGTGGCCATCTGGTCGAGCGAGCTGCCGCCCTCCTGACCCATTCCGCGGACGCGTGCTGGGCGCGCGGCTGATCTACGCTGCGTCCATGGACGAGCGCATGGACGAGATCCTCGCGCGCCTCGCGGCGCTCGAGCGGAGGGTGGCGGAGCTTGGCGGGGAGCCGCCGGAGCACCCCGAGACGCCGGAGCCGAGCGCCCCAGAGCGCACCTGCTTCTTCCAGCAGGAAGAGCAGCGGATCGTGGATCTCATCGTCGGGCTCACCGCCGAGCGAGTGATCGCGGCGATGGACGAGCGCATGGAGCGCGACGAGCGCTACGGGCGGCACGAGCGGGACGGCGGCGAGTACCCGCGCCGCGAGGGCGGACGCGACGACGGGAGGCGCGGCCCGCCCCCGCCCGGCTGGGGTCCCCCGCCTCCCGGAGGGCCGCCGCCGGGGTGGCCCCGGGGCGGCCGCTGAGCCTCTTCGCCCCCGGAGTGTGCACGCTTCGGTCAGGTGGTGATATGCTGGCGCGCGACGGGATGGGCGTACGCGCGAACATAGCGGCGATGATCGCAGCCTCGATGCTCGCGGCATGCGCCACGGGCACGGGGGACGAAGACGGCGGCACCGGTGGCATGGACACCGGCACCGTGCGCGACACCGGCGTCGGCGACACCGGGGTGACGCCGCCGGGCGACGCGATGCCGATGGACGACGGCGGCGACGAGTTCTGCTCGGGCGTGGAATGCGAGCCCTTCCAGTACTGCGACAGCGGCTCGTGCCGCGACTACCCGGCGTGCCGCGGCGACGGCAGCTGCGATCGCCCCGGCGACGTGTGTCACAACCGGCGCTGCGTCCCCGGCACCGTGGACGTCGACGGGGACGGCTCGCCCGCCTCGGAGGACTGCGACGAGACGGACCCCGAGCGCTACCCCGGCAACACCGAGACCTGCAACATGGTCGACGACGACTGCAACGAGATGGTCGACGACGGCGATCCCGCGGTGCTCTGCGAGAGCAACCCGGGCGGCGGCATCTGCATCGACGGCTCGTGCGGCTGCCCCGCGGGCACCTACGACCTCGACCGCAGCGTGCCCGGCTGCGAGTGCGTGGCCGCGCCTCCGCTGGAGCAGGGGACCTCGTGCGAGGCGGCCGTCGACCTCGGCACGCTCGACGACAGCGGCCAGATGATCACGGTCAGCGGCAACGTCATGCCCGACGATCGCGAGGTCTGGTATCGCTTCCGCGGCGTCGACAACACCGACACCGCCTGCGACAACTACCATGTCCGCGCGCACTTCCTGACCAACCCGACCGACACCTTCGAGCTGACGGTGGCGAGGGGCGACTGCGCGACCATCGAGTGCGGTGACATGGGCTTCACCGACTACAACTGGGCCACCGACTTCCGCCAGACGCTGGCCGGGACGCTCACCGGCCAGTGCCCCTGCGCGGCCGCCGGCTCGACGCCCGCGACGGACGTGAGCGTCTGCACCGACGACAGCGCCGACTACTACATGCGCGTCCGCCGTCGCGCCGGCTCCACGCTCAGCTGCGAGAGCTACACGATCGAGCTCAGCAACGGCGTCTACGACAGCCCTTGATCGAGCGCCCCGGCCTCCGAGACGCCCGAGAACCACGGTGCGCGCCGTGACCGCGGGTTCACGTCGCCGCGAGCCCGCAGCGCCGCCAGCTCCCGCCAGGGCGTCGTGGCACGGCGTTCGCTGTGCTCTCGCGCATGGTGCGCCGCCTCCTCTTCGCCCTCACCGCCTTCGGGCTCCTCGTCATCGCGGCGCCGGCCTCGACCCGCGCCGACACGGGGCACGTCGGCATGCTCGGCGGCGTCGCGGTCGTCGACGAGTCGGGCGAGACGCAGTGGCGGCCGCACGCGCGCACCGAGATCGGGTTCCGGCTCTGGGGCCCGTTCGAGCTGGGCGGCTTCCTGCAGCTGACGACGCTCGGGTTCCCCATGGAGATGGCCTCGTTCGGCGGCGGCCTCTTCGTGCAGCTCCGTCCCGACACCGCGCTCTTCGGGTTCGTGCCCTACCTGGAGGGGTCGGGGAGCCGGGTGACGCTGCCAGTCGCGGACGGGCGCGTGGACGCCTGGGGCGTGAGCGCGGGCGGAGGGCTCGGCTACGAGGTCGGCGCGGGCGTGGTGATCGAGGCGCGCGTCCTGCACCACTGGTACTTCGACCTGCCCGGCAACGGGCCCTCCGGGACGGGCGAAGTCGGGGTGGACGGCTGGAGCCTCACCGCCGGCGTCACGTACCGGATGCCGTGAGCTCCGCGGGCAGGACCGGCTCGAGCATCGCGTAGCCGTGCGCCCGCACCTGGTTGATGTGCGCGCCCTCGCAGGTCGCGTCGTGCACGCACTGGCGACAGCGGAGCGACTTGCTGCGGTAGTGCGCGAGGATGTAGCGCTTCGCGTAGCGGAAGATCTCGAGGCGTCCGTCCGGCCGGGTCATCGCCGCGTCGAACGTCTTCGGCGGCAGGCGCGGCGCGCGACCGAGCACGCAGGCCGGCACCCCCTCGACCGGGACCTCGCCCGTGAAGCGCGCGGTGAAGCGCGCGAAGAAGGCCGGCAGATCGAGGTCGTGGTCGCTCGCCTCCGTGAGCCGCTCGTACGTCGGCTGCCGGAGCGCGAGCCGGGCGGGCACCGCGTCGAGCGCCTCGAGCCACGCCCCGGTCTCGCGGGTGAGCAGCACCTCGACCTCGAAGGGCGCGTCGATCGCGAGCAGCGCCTCGGCCTGGGCGACATTCTTCGCGGTGGCCTTCACCACGGGGAGCGCGCTCTCCGCGAGGCCCGCGTAGTCGTCCAGCTCGAGCTCCAGCGCAGGCGCGTCGTAGCCCTCGAGCGCCGCGCGCGCGTCCTCCACGTCTGCCGCGATCACCCAGAAGCGCTCCACCCCGGCGCGCGCCGCGCGCTCCGTGAGCGGCAGGTGCTCGAGCGTGGCGCCGACGCCCCCGAGCACGGGCAAGCGGGCCTTGCCATCGCTCGGGCGCTCGCGCGCCTTCTTCGCAGACGCCGGGTCGCCGCCGTAGACCGGCCCGAGGCTCGCCTCCCAGCGGGTGTCGAGCCGCAGCCGCGAGAACGCGTGCGCGTGCTGGGTGTGCTGCGCGTCCTCGAGCACGTCGCAGAGCTGCTCCAGGTAGCAGTACTGGCAGCGGTCCGGGTCTCGACAGTCCAGCGGCTCGCCGCGCTCGAGCTGACGCTCGAACTCTTCTTTGCGGCCGCGGACCTCGTCGTTGAGCTTGTACGGATCCTGGATGAGGTGCTCGAAGCCCTCGAGGTGCGGCGGCGGGAAGCGGTTCAGCCAGACGTGCACGTCGGGGCGCGTCGAGAACTCGAGCGCCTGCCGCACGTAGGGCGCCGCCTCCTCGAGGTCGTAGAAGAGCACGTCGCGCCCGTCCCGGAAGGCGTTGCCGAAGGGGACCACCTGAAGGAGATCGAACTCGCGCACGCCCCAGCCATAGAAGGTCTCGAGCATCTCGGGCAGCACCTTGACGTTGCCCCGGTTGATCACGATGTCGACGTTCACGATCGGCCGGCCGTCGTCGAGCGCGCGCCGGAGCCCCGCGCTCTCCTGCTCGAACGCGCCCTTCACGCCGACGAGCGCGTCGTGGATCCGCGCGTTCGGGCCGTGGAGCGAGAAGGTGATCTCCTGCAGGCCGGCCTCGAGGCATCGGTCGAGGAACTCCTGATAGGCGAAGAGCCGCCCGTTGGTGACCGTCTGGATCCGGCGGTAGCCCGCGAGGCGCCCGAGCTTGATGAAATCCAGGTAGCGCGGGTGGATGGTGGGCTCGCCGCCCGAGAGGATCAGGCGCGTGGCGCCCTTGCGCCTTCCGTCGAGGATCTGTTGCTTGACCTCCTCGGCCGCGCGGTTCTCGCCGTCGTGCACGTCCATGTCGAGGCAGAAGATGCACTTGTTGTTGCAATCGTAGGTGAGGCGCACCCAGTTTCGCTTCTCGTGCGCCGCCGCCTCGTGTTGGGCGACCTTCCCCTCAGCGGCCGTCCCGTCGGCGGCCGCGTCACCGGCCCTCGCGTCGGCCACGCCGCTCGCGTGCACTTCTTCGGTGAGCATCGCGCGGATCGTATCGCGCCTCGATAGGCACTACCATGCTCGCGAATGAGTCACGTGCTCGTCGTGCATCCGCCCGTGACCATCGCGCGGGCCTTCATCGACTATCCGTACTTCGCGGATCTGGGCGCGGTGCAGCTCGCGGGCGCCCTGCGCGCGGGCTCCGACGTGACCCTGATCGACGCCTACGCGATGCCGCGGAGCACGCTCTTCTGGCGACGCGACGAGCGCGGCCACCTCGGCGCGCCCGTGGACGACGTGCTCCAGGCGGCGAGCGAGGCGGCCCCCTTCGACGCCGTGGTGGTCTGCGTCACGCCGTTTCACCGCCCGCCGCACCGCGACGACGTGCTCGCCGCGGTCCTGCGCGGGCTGCGCGCGATCGCGCCCGAGGCCTTCCTCGTGCTGGCCGACGCGTACCAGTCCGGCCAGCACTACGTGGAGAGCGACGCGGTGCTCGACGCCTACCCCGAGGCGGACGCGTGGGTGAAGTACGAGGGCGAGCGGACCGTGCCCGCGGTCATCGAGGCGCGCGCCGTCGGCGTGCACCGCGGGGCTCGGCCCGAGCTCGACGCCTTGCCGCTGCCGGCCTGGGATCTCGTGGACCTCGACGCCCACGACCGCTTCCGCGCCCGCGTGGTGGAGCGCTCCGGCCGCGCCGCGTTCCAGTTCCCCATCGACGGCCGCACCCTGCCCGCCGTCACCTCGCGCGGCTGCCCCTTCCGGTGCGCGCACTGCTCGTCCAACCCCGACCGCGTCGGCGACGAGCCCAAGACCCAGCGCCGCTTCTCCGAGGCCTCGCTGCGGGCGCGCGTCGCCCAGCTCGCGGAGCTCGGCGCCACCCGCGTCGCCTTCCTCGACGAGCTGATCAACGTGCGCGCGTCCCACTTCGACGCGGTGCTCGACGCCGTCGAGGCGCACGATCTCGCCTTCGAGGTCCCGAACGGATACCGCGCGGACTACCTGGGCCGCGCGCACCTCGCGCGCATGAAGGGGCGCGTCACCACCGTGAGCGTCAGCGCGGAGAGCGGCGACCAGCGGGTGCTCGACGAGATCGTGGGCAAGCAGCTCGACCTCGAGGACATCGCCCGCGTGGCCGAGGACGCGCACGCCGAGGGCGTGCCGCTGATGGTGCACTGGATCATCGGTATGCCCGGCGAGACCGCGGCGGAGGTGAACCGGACGCTCGAGATGGCGCTCGATCTCTACGATCGCTTCGGCGCCGAGCCGGCCGTGC
>SHBB01000461.1 GCA_004213565.1 Sandaracinaceae bacterium | reverse complement strand
GCGGATGCGGATGCGGCAGCGGGCGCGGATGCGGATGCGGCAGCGGGCGCGGATGCGGCAGCGGGCGCGGATGCGGCAGCGGGCGCGGATGCGGTTGCGGCAGCGGATGCGGCAGCGGGCGCGGATGCGGATGCGGCAGCGGGCGCGGATGCGGCAGCGGGCGCGGATGCGGCGGCGGGCGCGGATGCGGCAGCGGGCGCGGATGCGGCAGCGGTTGCGGATGCGGCAGCGGGCGCGGATGCGGTTGCAGTCACAGTTGCGGATGCCGCAGCGGTCGCGGACACGGCAGCGGAGCGGGAGGCAGCCCGATGAAGGACCGAGCCCTGCATGCCCTGCCTTTCTTGGTGGGCCTCTCCCTCGTCGCCTTCGCGGCCTTCGCCATCGGCCGCTGCTCCGCGCCCGAAGACACGGCGCACGAGCACGCCACCGACGACACCGTCTGGACCTGCTCCATGCACCCGCAGGTGCGTCAGCCCGAGGCTGGTCTCTGCCAGATCTGCGGGATGGATCTGATCCCCCTCACCGAGAGCAGCGCGCTCGCCTCCGACGAGGTGGCGCTCAGCCCGCGCGCGGCCGCGCTGGCCGAGATCCGGACCACCCCCGTGCGCCGCCTGCCCGCGTCGGGCGCGTCGATGCGGCTGCTCGGCCGGGTGGAGCTCGACGAGACCACGCTGGACACCGTCACCACGTGGGTCGGCGGGCGCATCGACCGCCTGCACGTGCGCGTCACCGGTCAGCGGATCCGACGAGGCCAGACCATCGCCACCCTCTACAGCCCGGAGGTCTACGCCGCGCAGCAAGATCTGATCACCGCGAGGCGTCAGCTCGATCGGCTCGCGGGCGCGAGCGAGCTCGCCCGGGCGGGCGCGCAGGCCACGCTGGACTCGGCGCGCCAGCGGCTGCGCCTGCTGGGGCTGCCCGACGCGGAGCTGCGCCGGCTCGAAGGGCAGGACGCGCCGTCGCTGCGCATCACCATCCGAAGCCCCTTCGGCGGCACGGTGATCGAGCGGCTCGCGACCGAGGGCGCCTACGTCGAGACCGGCGCGGCGCTCTACCGGGTCGCGGACCTCGACCGCCTGTGGGTGCAGCTGGACGCGTACGAGCCCGATCTGCCGCAGCTCTCGGTGGGGCAGACCGTGCGCCTCGAGGTGCAGGGCCTGCCGGGCGAGCCCCTCACGGGCCGCATCGCCTTCATCGATCCCGTGGTGGACGCGCGCACGCGGACCGCGCAGGTGCGGGTGGAGGTCTCGAACCCGGAGGGCGCGCTGCGGCCCGGCATGTTCGTGGAGGCCGCCCTCGAGGTCGCGGGCGACGCCGACGCGCCGCAGCCGCTGGTGATCCCGGCCAGCGCGCCGCTCTTCACGGGGCAGCGCGCGATGGTGTACGTGGCGCAGCCCGGCGCCGATCGGCCGACCTACCGCGCGCGGCCGGTGCGCCTCGGCGCCCGGGTGGGCGACGTCTATCCCGTCGTGGCCGGCCTCGCCGAGGGCGATCGCGTGGTCACCCACGGCGCGTTCGCCATCGACGCGGATCTGCAGATCCGAGGCGGCGAGAGCCTCATGAACAGCTCCGAGCACGACGCGTTCGGCGCCGCCGAGGCGGACGTGCCCGAGACGTTCCGCGCGGGGCTGCGGCCGATCCTCGAGGCCTACCTCGCGCTCCAGCGGGCGCTCGCCGACGACCAGCTCGAGACCACCATCGAGGCCGCGACCTCGCTCGAGCGCGCCGTGGCCGCCTTCAGCCCGAGCGAGCCCGAGCCGCTCGCGGCCCGCTACGCGCCCATCGCGGCGCGGCTCCGGATCGAGGCCCAGCGCGTCACCGCCGCAGCCTCCCTGGAGGCGGCGCGTGGCCCGTTCGAGCCCGCGAGCGCCGCGGTGGCCGACCTCCTCCGCGCCTTCGGCAACCCGCTCGAGACGCCGCTGCACCTCGCGCGCTGCCCCATGGCCTTCGACAACCGCGGCGCCGAGTGGGTGCAGGACGGCGAGACCATCGACAACGCCTACTTCGGCGCGTCCATGCTGACCTGCGGCTCTCTGCTGGAGACCGTCCCGCCAGGCGGCTTCCTTCCTGCGGAGGCGACCCGGTGAGCGCGCCGCTCGGAGAGGGCAGCGCGCTCTGGCGGCGGCTCCTCGGCTTCTTCGTCGACGCCAAGCCGGTGGTGGGCCTGCTCGTCGGGCTGTTGATCGCCTTCGGGCTGCGCTACGCGCCGTTCGAGCTGCCCGGCGTGGAGGTCGCGGGGCGCGATCCCGTGCCGGTCGACGCCATCCCCGACGTGGGAGAGAACCAGCAGATCGTCTTCACGGAGTGGACGGGCCGCTCTCCGCGCGACGTCGAAGATCAGATCACCTACCCGCTCACCACCGCGCTGCTGGGCATCCCGCACGTCGAGACCGTGCGCAGCGCGAGCGCCTTCGGCTTCTCGACCGTCTACGTGATCTTCGACGACGACGTCGACTTCTACTGGTCGCGCTCGCGGGTCCTGGAGAAGCTCGCCGCCCTGCCCCCGGAGCTGCTCCCGGAGGACGTCTCACCCACCCTCGGCCCCGACGCGACCGCGCTCGGGCAGGTCTACTGGTACACGCTCGAGGGTCGGGACGCGGAGGGCCGCACCGTCGGCGGCTGGGACCTGCACGAGCTCCGCGCGATCCAGGACTTCACGGTCCGCTACGCGCTGCAGGCCGTCGACGGCGTCAGCGAGGTCGCCTCGGTGGGCGGCATGGTGCGCGAGTACCAGGTCGACCTCGACCCCGACGCGCTGAGGGCCCACGACGTCACGCTCGCGCAGGTGGCGGACGCGGTGCGCCAGTCCAACCTCGACGTCGGCGCGCGCACGATGGAGATCAACCGGGTCGAGTACCTGGTCCGCGGCGTCGGCTTCCTCGAGGATCTCGAGGACCTCGCGCAGGTGGTCGTCGCGTCGCGCGATCACACGCCCATCCGGCTCTCCGACGTGGCCCACGTGCACCTCGGGCCGGCCCCGCGGCGCGGCGGGCTCGACGACGCGGGCGCGGAGGTCGTGGGCGGCGTGGTGGTGGCGCGCTACCGGGAGAACCCGCTCGCGGTCATCGAGGCGGTGAACGCGCGCATCGCGGAGCTGGCCCCGAGCCTTCCGTCCCGCACGCTCGAGGACGGCACGGTCAGCCGCGTCACGGTCGTCCCGTTCTACGAGCGCTCGCAGCTCGTGCACGAGACCATCGACACGCTGTCGACCGCGCTCTTCCACGAGATCCTGATCACCGTGCTGGTGGTCCTCGTGATGCTGCGGAACATGCGCAGCTCGCTGGTGATCAGCGCCGTGCTCCCCCTCGGCGTGCTGCTCGCGCTCGTCGCGATGAAGCTCACCGGGGTCGACGCGAACATCATGGCGCTGGGAGGGATCGCGATCGCGATCGGCACGATGGTCGACATGGGCATCGTGTTGACCGAGAACATCGGGCAGCACCTCGACGCCGCCCCCGCCGGCGCCGACCGCGGACCGATCGTCGCCGAGGCCGCGGCCGAGGTGGCCCCCGCCGTGCTCACCTCGACCCTGACGACCGTCGTCAGCTTCCTGCCCGTGTTCGGGCTGACCGCGGCCGAGGCGCGCCTCTTCGTGCCCCTCGCCTTCACGAAGACCTTCGCGATGGTCGGCGCGCTGCTCCTCGCCCTCTTCGTCTTGCCCGCGTTCGCGCACTTCGCGATGCGGGAGCGCCCCGGCCGCGCGCGGGGCCTCGGCGCGCTGCTCCGGTTCGTGCACCTGCGCGACTGGGCGCTGATCGTGCTCGGCGCCCTCCTAGCCGCGTGGCACCTCCCGGCGGGGCTCTTCGTGATCGCGCTCGGCGCGGTGCGGCTCGCCAAGCCGCAGCTCGAGGCGCGCGCGGCGCGGTGGGTCGACCGCGTGGAGATCGTCGTCGGGGTCATCGTCGTCACCCTCGTGCTCGCGGACGCGTGGATGCCGCTCGGGCCGGGCCGCGGCCTCCTCCTCAACACGGTCGTCGTCGCCGCGCTGGTGGTCGGCGTGCTCGGGACCTTCCTCCTGTTCGAGCGCGCCTACCCGACGCTGCTCGCCTGGTGCCTGCGCCACAAGCTCGCCTTCCTCTCGCTCCCCGCGCTGATCGTGCTCTTCGGGGTGACGGCGTGGCTCGGCTTCGACCGCGTCTTCGGCTGGCTCCCCGAGGGGACCCGCGAGAGCCGCCCGGTCGCGAGGCTCGCCGGGGATCTCCCGGGCTTCGGGCGCGAGTACATGCCCCCCTTCGACGAGGGCGCGTACCTCTACATGCCGACGACGATGCCGCACGCGTCGGTGGGAGAGGTGCGCGAGCGAATCTCCCAGATGGACGCCGCCATCGCCGCCATCCCCGAGGTCGATCGGGTGGTCGGCAAGTGGGGCCGCGTGGACAGCGCGCTCGACCCGGCGCCCGTCTCGATGATCGAGACGGTCATCACCTACGTGCCCGAGTATCGAATCGACGCGGACGGCCACCGCGTCCGACAGTGGCGCGACCACGTCCGCGACCCGCGGGACATCTGGGACGAGATCGTGCGCGCGGCCGAGAGCCCCGGGTTCACCAGCGCGCCCGTGCTCATGCCGATCAACGCGCGCATCGTCATGCTCCAGAGCGGCATGCGCGCGCCGATGGGCGTCAAGGTCCAGGGTCCCGACCTCGAGAGCCTCGAGACCTTCGGCCGGCGGCTCGAGGAGGCGCTCCGGGACGTGCCCGAGATCCGCGGCGAGACCGTCTTCGCCGAGCGCGTCGTCGGCAAGCCCTACCTCGAGGTCGTGCTGGATCGCGAGGCGATCGGCCGCTTCGGCCTGCGGGTCGAGGATGTGCAACGCGTATTGAGCATCGCGGTGGGCGGCATGCCGCTGACCCGCACCGTGGAGGGGCGCGAGCGCTTCGCGGTGCGCGTCCGCTACATGCGCGAGGAGCGCGACTCCATCGAGGCGCTGCGCCGCGTGATGGTGGCCGCGCCCGGGGGCGCGCAGATCCCGCTCGAGCAGCTGGCCGAGATCCGGCTGACCCAGGGCCCGCAGATGATCCGGAGCGAGGACACCTTCCCGACCAGCTACGTGCTCTTCGATCGCCGCGCGGACGTGGCCGAGGTCGACGCGGTGGAGGCCGCCCAGGCGCACCTCGCGCGGCTGGAGGCCGAGGGTCGGCTCGAGCGCCCCACCGGCGTGAGCTACGCGTTCGCGGGCACCTATCAGGCGCAGCTGCGGAGCGAGGAGCAGCTCTCGGTGCTCATCCCGGTGGCCCTCAGCCTGGTCCTCCTGCTCCTGTATCTGCAGTTCCGTCGCGTCAGCACGACGCTCATCATCTACACGGGCGTCGCGGTGGCGGTGAGCGGCGGGTTCATCCTGCTCTGGCTCTACGACCAGCCCTGGTTCCTGGACCTGACCCTCTTCGAGATCTCGCTCCGCGAGCTCTTCCAGGTGGGCACGGTGAACCTCTCGATGGCGGTCTGGGTCGGGGTCATCGCGCTGATCGGCGTCGCCACCGATGACGGCGTGGTGATGAGCACCTACCTGAAGCAGCGCTTCGACGAGAGCCCCGCCCCCGACGAAGACGCCGTGCGCGCGCGCGTGCTCGAGGCGGGGCTGCGCCGCGTGCGGCCCTGCCTCATGACCACCGCGACCACCATCCTCGCGCTCGTCCCCGTCCTGACCTCACAAGGCAGAGGAGCCGACGTGATGGTCCCCATGGCGCTCCCGAGCGTGGGCGGCATGGCGTTCGAGCTCGTCACCCTCTTCGTCGTGCCCGTGCTGTACTGCTGGGTCGAGGAGCTCCGCGTCCGCCGCGACGCCCTGCCCTCGGATCCTGGCTTGGCAGACCGGCTCGGCGTCCTATTTCCTCTCGCGCGGCGCTCGCGCGGGAGCCAACCCGAAACCGAAGAAGAGACCCCGACATGAAGCACACACTGATGGCGATCGCGCTCCTCTCCCTCTCGGCCTGCTTCCTCTCCGCCTGCGGCGGCGAAGAGGCCTCGTCCGATGACGGACGGGTGCACATCGAGGTGAACGCCAGCGGCTACGAGCCCGCGCAGGTGCAGGCCACCGCCGGCCAGCCCCTGACCCTGGTCTTCACCCGCACCACCGACGAGGGCTGCGGCCAGGAGCTGGCGATCCCGGCCCACGACATCCGTCGCCGCCTCCCCCTCGACGAGCCGGTCGAGGTGACGATCACGCCCACCGAGGCGGGCGAGCTCCGCTTCACCTGCGGCATGGACATGTACGACGGCGCGATCGTCGTCCGCTGACCCATCGCCGCGAGGGAAAGCCCCCCTTTCCTCCGCCTGCGACCACGTGAAAGAATCCCCCGAGATGAGCATCACCGAGGAGCTGAAGCGCAGCATCGAGGCCTGGAAGGCGGACGACCCGGACGCGGAGACCGTGTCCGAGCTCGGCGCCCTGCTCCAGGCCGGCGACGCGGACGGGCTGGAGGATCGCTTCCGGGGGTCGCTCCAGTTCGGCACGGCGGGGCTGCGCGGCCTGCTCGGCGCGGGCCCCAACCGCATGAACCGCAAGGTCGTGCTGCGGGCGACGGCGGGGCTCTGCGCGCACCTCCTCGAGACGGTGCCGGACGCGAAGGAGCGCGGGGTCTGCATCGGCTTCGATGGCCGCAAGAACAGCCAGGTCTTCGCGGACGACGCGGCGCGCGTGGTCGCCGGCTTCGGCATCCGGGTCTACGCGTTCGATCGCGTGGTGCCGACGCCGGTGCTCGCCTTCAGCTGCCTCGACAAGCGCGCGGCGGCCGGCATCATGGTCACCGCGAGCCACAACCCGCCGGCCTACAACGGCTACAAGGTCTACTGGGAGAACGGCGCGCAGATCATCCCGCCGATCGACGGCGGCATCGCGAAGGCGATCGCGGCCGTGGGCGGGGTGGCGTCCATCCCGCAGATGGATCTGGGCGAGGCCGAAGACGAGGGCCTCTACACGATCCCCTCCGACCAGCTCGAGCGGCGGTACCTCGACGGGGTGCGCGCGCTCCAGGTGCACCCGGGCCTGCCGCGCGACGTGTCGATCGCCTACACGGCGCTGCACGGGGTGGGCAACGCGCTCGCGCTCGCGGCGCTGGCGGACGCCGGCTTCACGAACGTGCACTCGGTCCCCGAGCAGGCCGAGCCAGACGGCGCGTTCCCCACCGTCGAGTTCCCCAACCCGGAGGAAGCCGGCGCAATGGATCTCGTGCTCGCGCTCGCCGAGCAGCGGGGCACCGATCTCGTGATGGCGAACGATCCCGACGCGGATCGCCTCGCGGTGGCGGTGCGGAGCCGCGACGGCGGCTACGTCCAGCTCACCGGGAACGAGGTCGGCGCGCTGCTCGGCCACTACCTGCTGGACCAGGGCCCGGCCGGAGACGGGCGCGTGGTCATCAACACCATCGTCAGCTCGCCGATGCTCGGCGCGATCGCGGAGCAGCACGGCGCGCGATGGGAGCAGACCCTCACCGGCTTCAAGTGGATCGCCAACCGCGCGATGGAGCTGAACAAGAAGGGCGAGGCCCGCTTCGTCTTCGGCTACGAGGAGGCGCTCGGCTACACGGTGGGCCGCCTCGTCCGGGACAAAGACGGCATCGGCACCGCGGTGGTCTTCGCGGACATGGCCGCCTGGTGCAAGAGCCGCGAGCGCACCCTGCTCGACGAGCTGGAGCAGGCCTGGCGCCGCTACGGCATGTACCTCAGCCGCCAGGTCTCCGAGGTGCACCCGGGCGTGGAGGGGGCCGAGAAGATCCGCGCCGCCATGGAGACGGTGCGCAAGGCGCCGCCCGCCGCGATCGGGGGCCACGAGGTGACCGCGCGGCTCGACATCCTCACCGCCGAGCGCACGACGAAGGACGGCGCCACGAGCGCCATCGATCTGCCGAAGGGCAACGTGCTCGCGTTCGAGCTCGCCGGAGGCCACCGCGTGATGCTCCGCCCGAGCGGCACCGAGCCCAAGATCAAGTACTACTTCGACGTCCGCGTGGACATGCAGGACGGCGAGACCGTGGACGCGGCCAAGGCGCGCGGGGAGGCGCTGCTCGACGCGCTCGCCGACGGCCTCGCCGCGCTCACGGGCTGACCTCCACGCGCACAACCGAGCCTGACGCCACCTCGACGGCCGGTGGCGCGCCTTGGCCGTGCGGTCCGCGCAGAGTAGGCTCGCGGCATGCTTCGATCGGTGCTCGTGCTGGCGTGCCTCGTGATCGCCCTGCCGCTTCTCCCGGGGGCCGCCTCGGCCCAGGAGGAGGAGCTGTCGGCGATCCGCGAGCTCATCTTCCAGGCGCGCTTCGAGGCCGCGGTGCAGCAGGCCAACGCGCTCCTCGAGCGATCGGATCTCAAGGCGGCGGAGCGCAACGCCGCCCTCGAGGTCCTGGCGACGGCGCAGCTC
>SHBB01000460.1 GCA_004213565.1 Sandaracinaceae bacterium | reverse complement strand
GGACTGGTTCGCGGGGGCGGGCTCGGTCGCCGAGGCGGGCTCGGTCGCCTGGCGGTCGCGCGAGCACACGCTGCGGTCGCGAATGTGGGGGCTCGGATGCGGGACGCGGCCCCCCGCGGCAACACATGCGCCGCGTCTACGAGGCGCGCTCGGCGGGGCCGCTCAGAGCGTGAGGCCGGCGCCGAAGGCCACCGACCACTGGCGCGGGAGGTCGCTCGGCAGGTCGCCGTCGAGGTCGCCGGGCTTGGCCGCGTCGAACATGAACGAGCCGAGCAGGGTGAACCACTCGTAGCGGATCTGGAGGCCGCCGCCGACGCGCACCCGAGTGGAGCGGAGCGACGGGAAGACGACGTTGTCGTTCAGCTGCGCGCCGCCCGCGGTGCAATAAGGCGGCACCCCGAAGCTCGGGTCGTCGCGCGGAGGGGTCGCCGGGTTCGGCATGCAGTCGGTGAACGTGTCGGTCTCGGGCGTGATGTCGACCAGCTCGCTGTCGACGAACACGAACGCCACCTGGCCGTAGAGCGAGGGGGTGATCTCGACCGAGTTGCCGACCACGAAGGGCTCGCTGAGCACGAGGTCGATGCTCGGCACGGTCACGTTGAACTCGCCGTCGCCCATCAAGGTCTGCACCGAGCCGCGCACCGCGAGGTCCGGGATCCAGCCCACCTCTTCCCGGAAGCCCTCCCAGAGGGCCCAGCGGATCTCGAGGCCGAGCGTCCAGTAGCTCGTGTTGGCGAGGTAGCCCACGTTGGTGCCCAGCTCGAACCCGAAGGGGAGCCCCTTGCGCACGTTCATCCGGCCCCACGCGAGCACGGAGTCGGCGAAGCGGCTGCGGTCGGTGGAGCCCATGCCGTCGCCCTCGACGGCGCGGAACCAGGCGTCGCCCACCGCGTTGCCGTCGTCGTTGTCGATGCCCGTCAGCCAGCTCTCGAAGCCGACGTAGATGCCGCGCACGCCGCGGGTGCCGGCGGGGGTGAGCATCGGCGGGATCATCGAGCCCGCGAACTGCGTCATGACCCGACACCACGCCGCGCGATCCATGGCGAAGCGCCCGTCCATCGGGTCCGTCTGGGTGGTGCAGCCGGAGCCCGTGTCGACGCCGGAGGCCCGCAGGCGCGAGGCGGCGATGTTCATGTCCTGCGCCGCGGCCGTCGCCGGGATCATCGTCAGCGTGGCGGTCGACAGTGCGGCCGCGAAAACGAGCGCGCTCGGCGGTAGGCGGTTCAAGGCAAGCGTCTCCGACCCCGACGCTACCGCTCGGCGCTGATTTCCGTCAAGGAGTCGGCGGCTTGGCGAGGACGAACGCGCGCGGCATGGTCCCGCCGTGCCGGAAGGACCCAAGCTCAGGTTCCCGCCGCTCGAGGTGCCCTTCCGGGTGGTCCTCGTCGAGCCGGAGATCCCCCCGAACACGGGCGCGGTGGCGCGGACCTGCGTCGGGACGGGCAGCGCGCTGCACCTGGTGGGCGAGCTGGGCTTCGACATCTCGGAGCACGCGGTGCGGCGCGCGGGGCTGGACTACTGGCCGCTCCTCGATCTGCACCGACACGCGGACCTCCCCGCGTTTCGCGCCGACCACCCGGACGCACGGCTGCACCTCTTCAGCGCGAACGCGGAGCGGAGCTACCTCGAGGCCGACTTCCGCCCCGGAGACGCGCTGGTGTTCGGCAAGGAGTCGGTGGGCCTGCCGCCGAGCCTGCTCGAGCGCGAGCCGCGGGTGTGGGGCATCCCGACCGCGGGCGGGGTCCGCTCGCTCAACCTGTCCAACGCGGTGACGGTCGTGCTCTACGAGGCGCTGCGCCAGAGCGGCGCGCTCGCGAAGACCGAGATCCGCTGACCGGCTGGTCACGCGTCCAGCGTCGTGGCAGCCTCGTTGGCTGCTCGTGCCCCGCTCTCTCCCGCTCCGCGCGCTCCTCGCGCTCTGTGTGGCGTCCGCCACCCTGGCGATCGACTCCCCTCCCGCGGGGGCCGACCAGGCCGAGGTGACGCGAGAGGATCCGGAGACCGAAGCGAGCGCCTCCGAGTGCGACGCCTCCGCCGGCGGCGACGTGGAGGAGCTGGTCGCGGCGGAGCCCGAGGACCGCACCATCGAGACGCCGCTCCCGACGCGGTGGCGCGAGAGCCGCGGGCGACAGTGCCAGCGCTACCACGGCCGCGTGGTGTGTGACGGGCCGAGGCGCGTCCCCGAGGCCTTCGGCCCCGCCGCCGCGCGCGCCCTCCGGCTCGGGCTCGACGACGAGCGCCGCGTCGGCCGGCTGGCGCTGAACGGGCCGCCCGAGGACGAATGGGCCGAGGCGGTGGAGGGCGAGATGGGCCCCGGCCTGCTCTGGCCCGTGCCCGACGGTCGGCTCTGGCGAGGCTTCGGACGCCACCGCGAGCTCCGCCGAGGGCGCCGTGGGCGGCTCCGACGCGGGCGTCGTCGGCGGCTGCATCGCGGCGTCGACATCGGGGCCGAGGCGGGCAGCGCCATCCGCGCGGTCAACGACGGGCTCGTGCTCTACAGCTACAACGGCATGCGCGGCTACGGGAACTCGGTCGTGCTCCTCCACCCCGACGGCAGCGTGTCGCTCTACGCCCACTGCCAGGCGACCCACGTCTTCGCCGGCCAGCGCGTGCGGCGCGGACAGGTCATCGGCGAGGTCGGCCACACGGGGCTCGCGCACGGCGACCACCTCCACTTCGAGTGGCGGCGCGACGGACGACCGCGGGATCCTCTGCCCCACTTCGTGGGCCGCGAAGAGGCCGCGGCGGTGGCGGCCCGCTGATCGACGCGTGAAAGCGCGTCCTCGCTCCGTCCCGGTCGCGGCGTGAACACGCGTTTACAATCGGGGCGATCTCGAACGTGATCCCTCTCCGTACCCGCCTAGCGTCCCCTGGCATGGTCCTGGCAGTAGTCTTGGTGCGGCCATCCGCATGGAGGAGTCGAGCCCGATGAAGAACATTCTGCGCGCCCTCGCAGTCGCGATCCCGATGTCAGCCCTTCTCTACGGCTGTCCCATCTACACCGGAGGCGACGACCCGCCGCTCATGTGCGACGACGACGGGGACTGTCCGTCGTCCGAGTCGTGCGTCCGCGGCCGTTGTCTTCCCCCTGGCCCCACGTGCGCCGAGGACGCCGACTGCGATCCGGGCGAGATCTGTGAGGGCGGCAGCTGCCAGTCCGGCGAGCGCTGCGCCGACGCCAGCGAATGCCGCGCGGGCATGCTGTGCGAAGGAGGCCTCTGCGTCACCCCGCCCGACCGCTCCTGCCGCACCCACGGCGACTGCGCGGCCGGCGACTACTGCATGGCCGGTGAGTGCGCCCCGTCGGGGACCTGCGCCGCCGACGGCGACTGCGACACCGGCTTCTGGTGCGACTTCCGCGACACCTGCGTCCCGCGCGATGACGGCGCCTGCCGCACCGAGGCGGACTGCAGCGCAGACCAGGTCTGCATCGAAGGCGCTTGCACGAACCGGGACGACACGTGCCAGTTCGACCGCGAGTGCGCGCCGGGCACGGTCTGCCTGAACAACCACTGCACGGGGGTCTGCACCGCGGACACCGACTGCGGCGACGGACAGAGCTGCCAGGGCGGCTTCTGCCGCGCCAACCCGACCGAGTGCACCCGCTCCACCCAGTGCGGTGTGGGTGAGCACTGCGTCGGCGGCCGCTGCCTCGACGACTGCGCCACGGCGTCGGTCTGCGGGATGGACGAGTACTGCGCGGCCGACCGGTTCTGCCGCCCCGACTGGGAGCCGGAGCCCTTCTGCACGATGGACTCGGACTGCCGCTCCGGCCGCGTCTGCCGGGACGGCGTCTGCCGGACGCCCTGCCCGACGATGACCAACGAAGAGTGCCGCCGCTTCGACTCCCAGGTGCCGGAGTGCCGCGAGGACACCGGCAGCGGTGAGTACCTCTGCAACGCGACCAACGAGTTGATGCCCGAGTGCCGGGTCGCGGACGACTGCGGTGCGGCCGAGGACTGCCTCGACGCCGTCTGTCGCAACCGCCGCTGAGACGATCTTGGACTGACTCCTCCAAACACCAACCACGCTCGACAGGCGCCCCCCTCGGATCTCCGAGGGGGGCGTCACTACGTCGGGGGTCGGGCGGATCCCCATTGAAGGCGGCGCGGCGCGATGTAACCTCACTGCGATGTTCCGCAGTCGCTTCATCTTCGGGGTGACACTCGCCGTCATCCTCACGTGCGCCCTCCTCCCCGGTCACGGGCGCGCCTACATCAACCAGGTCGACGGCACGGTGCTCCCCGTGACCAACCGCCTGCAGCTCTGCCTCGACTCGGGCAACGGCGAAGGTATGACCGGCGCGGTCGACGCGATCGCGGACGCCGCGGTGATCCCGGAGGCCTATCGCCCCGTCTTCGACGCGGTGAGCGGGCGCTACCGCGTGACCTTCGTCGACATCGCGGAGGGCGCCGGCTTCCGCAACTCGTTCGGCTGGTTCTGGGTCGGTGACGACGTCAGCGATCCGGCGAACCTGCGCACCATCTTCGGCTGCCGGACGTACGGCTCTTGCGCCTGCGGCTCGTGCAGCACCACCCGCACGATCACGGTCGACTTCGACACCCAGCCCGGCTTCTCCCCGGGCCGGCCGATCGGCTTCTGGCTGCGGACCCCCGAGCGCCTCGACGGCTCGCGTGAGGGCGGGACCTTCCCGAGCGGCTGCCCGTTCGACGCCGGCTGCCAGCCGACGGGCACGAACATCAACGATTCATGCGGCTCGAGACTCGACACGAACAACCGCATCTACTTCACGAGCTCCGCCCTCAACGACGACGGCGACTACGTGCACTTCCTCGTCTACCGGAGCATCACGCGGACCGACACGTTCTACTTCGGCTTCGAGGACCTGTTCCGCGGCGGCGACAACGACTTCGAGGACTTCCTGGGCCGGGCCACCGGGCTGGTGCCGATCTGCGATCCGCAGCCCGAGACCTGCGACAACGTCGACCAGGACTGTGATGGCGCCATCGACGAGGGCCTCACCCGCGGCTGCGCGACGGCGTGCGGCGCGGGCACCGAGACCTGCTCGGCGGGCAGCTACGGGAGCTGCTCGGCGCGCGTCCCCGACCCGACCGAGACCCGCTGCGACGGCGGCGACGATGACTGCGACGGCGCCATCGACGAGGGGCTGACCCGCGCGTGCTCGAACATGTGCGGTGCGGGCACCGAGGTCTGCCGGGCTGGCATGTTCGCGGACTGCTCGGCCAGGGCGCCCACGCTCGAGAGCTGCAACGGGGGCGACGACGACTGCGACGGACGCACCGACGAGGGGCTCACCCGCGCCTGCGGCAGCGCCTGCGGCAGCGGCACGGAGACCTGCGTGGCCGGCAGCTTCGGCGGCTGCACCGCCCCGAGCCCGGGCGCGGAGACGTGCGACAACACCGACGAGGACTGCGACGGACGCACCGACGAGGGGCTGACGCGCGCGTGCTCGAGCATGTGCGGCACGGGCACCGAGGTCTGCATCTCGGGCAGCTTCGTGGGGTGCACGGCGCCGAGCGGCAGCGTGGAGAGCTGCAACGGCGTCGACGACGACTGCGACGGGGCCATCGACGAGGGCGTCACACGCGCGTGCTCGACGAGCTGCGGCGTGGGCACGGAGACCTGCGTGGCCGGCGCCTTCGTCGGCTGCGACGCGCCGACCGCCACGCCCGAGGTCTGCAACAACGTCGACGACGACTGCAACGGGATCATCGACGACGGCAACCCGGGCGGCGGCGCGGCGTGTCTCCCGCTCGACGACGGCGGCTTCTCCGAGACCGACGGCGGCGTGCCGGACGGCGGCGCCGACTTCTGCCTCGCCGGGCGCGTGGTCTGCGTGGGGGGAGAGCTGTCGTGCCGCGGCGCGTCGGGCACCACGCGCGAGATCTGCAACTGCATGGACGACGACTGCGACGGCGTGGTCGACGAGAACGCGGGCGGCGACCTCTGTCCGGGCGGCGCGTGCGTGGACTGCCGCTGCGTCTCTCCCTGCGAGGACGACGAGTTCCCCTGCCCGCCGGGGCGCGAGTGCGACCGCAGCTTCGCGGATCCGTCGATGGGCATCATCGGCTACTGCGTCGCGGGCATGTGCGCCGACGTGGAGTGCAGCGACGAGGAGATTTGCAATCCCACGACCGGCGCGTGCGAGGACCTCTGCGCAGGCGTGGAGTGTGGAGCCGGCTTCGCGTGCGTGCGCGGCACCTGCGTGGAGGACAGCTGCTACGGGCGCGGCTGCCCGACCGGAGAGCGCTGCCGCATGGGCGCGTGCGAGGCGGATCCGTGCGTCGGCGTGAGCTGTGACGCGGGCAGCTACTGCCGCGAGGGGGCCTGCGCCGCGGTCTGCACCCGCACCTGCGGCGAGGGTCAGGTCTGCGAGGACGACACCTGCGTCGACGCGCCCTGCGGCGGCTGCGCGAGCGGCGAGAGCTGCGTGGACGACGCCTGCGCCCCCGACGCCTGCGCGCCTACCTGCGGGCGCGGGCGCGTCTGCGAGGGCGACGCGTGCGTGGACGACCTCTGCCGTGGCGTGCGCTGCCCGACCGGGGCGAGCTGCCAGCCCGGCGGGTGGTGCGTGCTGGACGAGATCGTGCCGCCGCGTGATCCGGACTACGGCATCGCGACGGGCGGCGGCTGCCAGTGCAGCGCGACGGGGAGCGGGGGCCCAAGCGGCCTCGGGGGCGCGGCGCTCGGCCTGCTCCTCCTGTCGCTGCTCTTCCTGCGACGGGTCCGCGTGCCTCGGAGCGCACCTCGCGGCGCCGGGCGCGCGCTCGCGGGGGCGCTCGTGCTCTTCCTCGGCGGCTGCGACGTGGAGCCCTTCTGCTTCGACGACTGCGAGGGCGAGACGGACGCCGGGCCGCGCGACGCGGGCCGCCCGGACGCGCGCCCCGCGGACGGCTGCGTCCCGACCGGCGAGGAGACCTGCAACGAGACCGACGACGACTGCGACGGGCTCGTGGACGAGGGCTTCGACACGCAGACCGACCCGGGAAACTGCGGCGCGTGCGGCAGCGAGTGCGTGCTCCCGTTCGCGTTCCCCGGCTGCATGGAAGGCGGCTGCGTCATCGAGCGCTGCGAGATCGGCCACCACGACCTCGACGACACCCCCGCGAACGGCTGCGAGTACGAGTGCCCGCCCTCGGGCGCGGAGCTGTGCGACGGGCTGGACAACGACTGCGACGGCGCGGTCGACGAGGACTTCGACGTCACGACCGACCTCGAGCACTGCGGGGCCTGCGGCAACACCTGCGGGTTCGCGAACGCGGCGGCGACGTGCGAGGCGAGCGCGTGCGTGATGGGTGGCTGCAACACCGGCTTCGTCGACCTCAACGGCGACCCGGGCGATGGCTGCGAGTACGCGTGCGTGGCCGCCGGCGCGGAGAGCTGCAACGCGGTCGACGACGACTGCGACGGCCGCATCGACGAGGGCTTCGACCTGAGCACCGACCCGATGAACTGCGGCGTCTGCGGTCGGCGCTGCGTCTTCGCGAACGCCACCGGGGCGTGCGTGCCGGGCGGCGGCGGCTCGGTCTGCGGGATCGGCGGCTGCGCGGCGGGCTTCCACGACATCGACGGAGATCCGGCGACGGGCTGCGAGTACCCGTGCACGGCCACGGGGCGCGCGGACGCATGCGACGGCGTCGACGACGACTGCGACGGCCGCATCGACGAGGCCGACCCGACGGTGGGCTCGAGCTGCGGGACCTCGACCGGCGCGTGCTCCCCGGGGGTGAACAGCTGCCAGCGCGGCGCGATCGTGTGCGTCGGCGGGGGCGGACCGCAGGCCGAGACCTGCGACGGCGTCGACCAGGACTGCGACGGGCGCACCGACGAGGGCGCCCTCCCCGGCGTCGGCGATCGGTGCGGCGCGACGAACGTGGGGCGCTGCGCCTTCGGGACCGTGGCGTGCACGAGCGGGAGCCTGAGCTGCGGCGGAGGCTTCGTGGGCCCGGCGGCCGAGACGTGCAACGGGGCCGACGACGACTGCAACGGCGCGACCGACGACGGGCTCACGCCGCCGCCGCGCGCGAGCGTGCCCAGCTGCGCGGAGACCCGCGGCGTGTGCGCGGGTCGCACGCCCACCTGTCGCGGAGCGGGCGGCTGGGGCTGTGATCTCCCGGCCAGCCATCAGGCGACCGAGACGATCTGTGACGGCCTGGACAACGACTGCGACGGCACCGCGGACGAGGGCTGCCTGGGGCCGGTGGGCAGCGACACGAGGCTCGATCTCGGCGACACCGCCTCGCAGTACAACTCGCTCGCGCCCTTCATCCTCGGCGACGGCGGCAGCCGGGTCTGGGTGTCGTGGATGGATCTGCGGCTCGGGGACGCGCGCGTGTATTTCAACCGCTCGACGAACGGCGGCTCGAGCTGGCTC
>SHBB01000046.1 GCA_004213565.1 Sandaracinaceae bacterium | reverse complement strand
CGTGGTCGGTGAGGTGATGGGCAAGTACCACCCGCACGGCGACACCGCGATCTACGACGCGCTCGCCCGCATGGCGCAGGACTTCACCATGCGCGCGCCGCTCGTCGACGGCCGCGGCAACTTCGGCTCGCCCGACGGCGACTCGCCGGCCGCGATGCGTTACACGGAGTGCAAGCTCGCGCCGATGAGCGAGGAGCTGCTGCGCGAGATCGGCCAGCAGACCGTCCCGTTCCGGCCCACCTACGACGGCCAGCTCTTCGAGCCGGTCGTCCTGCCCGCGCGCTTCCCGAACCTGCTGGTCAACGGCAGCCAGGGCATCGCGGTCGGCATGGCCACGTCGATCCCGCCGCACAACCTCGGCGAGGTGATCGACGCGCTGGTCGCGCTCATCGACGACGACAGCCTCGGCATCGTGCAGCTGATGAAGCACATCCGCGGGCCGGACTTCCCGACGGGCGGGCAGGTCGTGAGCACCAAGGTCGAGCTCCGCGAGGTCTACGAGGCGGGCAGCGGCTCGCTGAAGCTGCGCGGCGAGTGGAAAGAGGAGACGTCGAAGAAGAAGCGCGAGAACCCGCGCCTCATCATCACGTCGATCCCGTACTCCGTGGTCCGCAGCACGCTCGTCGAGAAGATCGCCGAGATCATCATCAACAAGCAGCTGCCGCACCTGCTCGACGTGCGCGACGAGAGCACCGAAGAGACGCGCGTGGTGCTGGAGATCAAGAAGGGCGCCGACCCCGCGCTCGTCATGGCGTACCTCTACAAGCACACCCCGCTGCAGACGAACGTCACCCTCAACTTCACCTGCCTCGTCCCGACCGATCAGCCCGAGATCGCCGCGCCGGCGAAGCTCGGCCTGAAGGAGCTGCTCCGGGTCTTCCTCGACTTCCGCATGGAGGTCGTGACCAAGCGGCTCGAGTTCGAGCTGAACAAGCTCCTCGAGCGCATCCACATCCTCGAGGGCTTCATCACGGTCTTCGACGCGCTCGACGAGACCATCCGCATCATCCGGCGCAGCGACGGTCGCGCCGACGCGGCCAAGAAGATCATCGAGCGCTTCGAGCTGAGCGAGCTCCAGACGAGCGCCATCCTCGAGCTGCGGCTCTACAAGCTCGCGAAGCTCGAGATCCTCGTCATCCGGCAGGAGCTCGAGGAGAAGCGGGCCGAGGCGGAGCGCATCGAGAAGCTGCTCAGCGACCGCGGCGCGCGCTGGAAGCTCATCCGCGCGGAGCTGCTCGAGCTCAAGAACGACTTCGCCGATCGCCGCCAGACCAAGGTCAGCGGCTCGGTGGACGAGCCCGAGTACGACGCGGAGGCCTTCATCGTCGACGAGGATCAGGTGGTCCTCATCACGCACCAGGGCTGGATCAAGCGCCAGGGGAGGGTGACGGACATCTCCTCGACCCGGACGCGCGAGGGCGACGCGGTGATGGACGCGACCGCGGGCTCGACCAAGGCGTCGGTGGCGTTCTTCAGCAGCCTCGGCAGCTGCTACGTCTGCCGCATCGTCGACATCCCGGCGACCACCGGCTACGGCGACCCGATCCAGAAGCTCTTCAAGCTCGCGGACGGCGAGCGCATCGTGAAGATGGTGGGCTTCGATCCGCGGCTCCTCGAGGTGCCGGAGCTGGACCCGGACTCGCTCGAGCCGGATCCGCCCTACGCCATCGCGGTCACGCGCGGCGGGATGACGTCGCGCTTCTCGCTGCGCGCGCATCGGGATCCGAGCACCCGCAACGGGCGGAAGTACATGCGCCTCAACAAGGGTGACGAGATCGTGATGGTGGACCTGTCGGACGACACGATGAAGGTGGCGTGCGCGACCAAGAAGGGCCACGCGCTGCTCACCACCGATGACGAGGTGCCGGTGCTCAACGGGCCCGGCAAGGGCGTCAAGCTCATCAAGCTGGCCAAGGGCGACGAGGTCGTCGGCGCGGCGGTGATGAGCGACTCGACCGAGCCGCTCATCGTCGAGAACGCCAACGGCAAGCAGTTCGAGATCACGGTGTGGCGCACGGTCGTCGCGCGCGGCGGCAAGGGCCAGCAGCTCTTCAAGCGCGGGACGCTCGAGCGACAGGTCCCACGCGAGCCGGTCGTGCCCGAGCTGAGCGGAGGGGAGTGAGGCGATGGCTGGTTACACGTCGCAAGAGATCACCGTCCTCGAGGGCCTCGAGCCGGTGCGTCAGCGCCCCGCGATGTACATCGGGGACACGGCGAAGAACGGCTATCACCACCTGCTCTGGGAGGTCGTCGACAACTCGGTCGACGAGGCCATCAACGGGCACGCCAACACCATCGAGGTCCACCTCGACAAGGACCACAGGGGCGCGACCGTCATCGACAACGGCCGCGGCATCCCGGTCGACGTCCACAAGAAGTACAAGAAGTCGGCCCTCGAGCTGATCCTCACCACGCTGCACGCGGGCGGGAAATTCGGCCACAAGAACTACGCGGTGAGCGGCGGCCTGCACGGCGTCGGCTCCTCGGTCGTCAACGCGCTCAGCGTGGAGATGACGGCCGACATCTTCCGCGACCAGCAGCACTACCAGCAGGTCTACTCGCGCGGGAAGCCCAAGGGCAAGGTCAAGAAGATTGGCGCGACGCGTGGCAAGCGCGGCACCACCATCCACTTCCGGCCGGACCCCGAGATCTTCGGCAAGAAGCTCACCTACGACGTCGACGTCGTGAAGAAGCGGCTCGAGGCCAAGAGCTACCTGCACAAGGGGCTCAAGGTCGTCTTCAAGGACGAGAAGTCCGGCGAGCGCATCGAGTTCCATCACCCCGGCGGCATCGTCGAGTACCTCGGTCACCTGGTGGAGGAGCGCGGCAAGCGGGCCATCGCGCCCGAGGCGTTCGTGCTCGACAAGGACGACGACCACCCGCGCATCGAGCTGGCGCTGACGTGGACCGAGGCGCCCGAGGAGCGGCTGCTCACCTACGCCAACGGCATCCCGACGGGCTCGGGCGGCACGCACGAGGCGGGGCTGAAGTCGGCGCTGAACCGCGCCGTCCGCGGCTTCATGAAGACGAAGGGCATCAACCCGAAGGGCGTGACCATCTCCGCGGAGGACATCCGCGAGGGCGTGATCGCGCTGCTGAGCGTCTACGTCCGCGACCCGCAGTTCCAGGGGCAGACGAAGGACCGGCTCAACAACCCCGAGGTCGCCTCCCCGGTCGAGACCGCCATCCGCAACGCGCTCGAGCACTGGCTGCTCGACAACTCCAGCGTCGGCGAGGCCATCGTCGCGCGCATCGTCACCGCGGCGCGCGCCCGCGAGGCGAGCCGCGCGGCCATCCAGCAGGTCAAGCGCAAGACCGCGGTCAGCCACCGGCTGAACCTGCCCGGCAAGCTCGCCGACTGCTCGAGCACGAGCCCCGAGGACAGCGAGCTGTTCCTGGTCGAGGGTGACTCCGCGGGCGGCAACGCCAAGCGCGCGCGCGACCGGAAGACGCAGGCCATCCTGCCGCTCCGCGGCAAGGTGCTCAACGCCGAGCGCGCGAGCGCGAAGCAGGTCCTGAGCAACAAGGAGCTGAGCGACATCGTCAGCGCGCTCGGCTGCGGCATGGGCAAGGCCTTCGACGTCAAGAAGCTCCGCTACGGGAAGATCTTCCTGCTGATGGACGCCGACAGCGACGGCCATCACATCGCCACGCTGCTCCTGACCTTCTTCTACCGGATGCTGCCGGAGCTCATCCGCGAGGGGCACATCTTCCTCGCGCTGCCGCCGCTCTTCCGGATCGACGCGGGCAAGGACACCCACTGGGCGCTCGACGAGGACGATCGCGACCGGATCCTCGCGGAGCTGCCCGGGAACGTGAAGCCCAAGATCAGCCGCTTCAAGGGGCTGGGCGAGATGAACCCGGACGAGCTGAAGGAGACCACGCTCGACAAGAAGCGCCGCCGGGCGCTGCGCGTGGTGATCGACGAGGAGCTGCTGACCGACCAGACCATCAACGACCTGATGGGCAAGGACGCGGCGCCCCGCTACGAGCTGATCATGGAGCACGCGCCGAAGGCCGAAGCCGAAGCGCTCGACGTCTGAGCCTGCGCCCCCGAACGGCGTCGGCCCGTCGTGGGCCGGTGCATCCCCGACCCTGGCGCGTACCTCGCCCATAGGCACACGGGACGAACGCCGGATTGGGGGGATCATGGCGATGAGATGGACGCGCCGCGTGCTCGCGGCTGCGCTGGTGTTTGGCTCCGCCCTGATGGGGTGCGGGTTGGGGTAGACCGGGCGGTCGTCGGGCCGCCGAATCATCGGGCGCCGTGGCGGGAGGGGCTGCCATGGCGCTCCTTCCTTTTCCGAGGGGACCCAGGGCGGACCGAGCGTGAGTGGGCGCCGCAAACGCGGTAAGACGGCGCCCATGAGCGAAGAGCGGAAGGTGGCGGTCGTCACCGGGGCGAGCCGCGGCGTGGGCAAGGGCGTCGCCCTCGCCCTCGGCGACGCGGGCATGCGGGTGTACGTGACCGGGCGGACCCTCGAGGGGGAGCTGTCCCTGCGCGCGACCGCGGAGGAGATCGACCGGCGCGGCGGCCAGGGCGTCGCCGTGCAGGTCGACCACGCGGACGACGCGGCGGTCGAGACGCTGTTCGGGCGGGTGCGGGACGAAGCGGGGCGGCTCGACGTGCTCGTGAACAACGTCTTCACGATCCCGAAGGAGCGCATGTGGGGCGTCCCGTTCTGGGAGCAGCCCATCCACATGTGGGATCAGATGCACACCATCGGCCTGCGCTCGCACTACGTGGCGAGCGTCTTCGCCGCGCCGCTGATGGTCGAGGCGGGGCGCGGGCTGATCGCCAACGTCTCCTCCTTCGCGGGGGCCGGCTTCCAGCTCAACGTGGCCTACGGCGTGGGCAAGGCGGGCGTGGACCGCCTCGCCGCGGACATGGCGCACGATCTCTCGCCGCACGGCGTGGCGAGCGTGAGCCTCTGGCCGGGCATCGTGCGCACCGAGTGGGTGATGGGCCAGGACGAGCTGCCCTTCTCCACCGAGGTGAGCGAGTCGGCCGAATTCACCGGGCGGGCCGTGGCCGCGCTCTCGGCCGATCCGCACGTGATGGGCAAGAGCGGCGAGGTCCTCGTCGTCGCGGAGCTCGCATCGGAGTACGGTTTCACGGACGTCGACGGCGCGCGGCCGCCCTCGCTGAGGGAGCTGGCGCGCGCCCGGGCCAAAGCACGGAAGAAGGAGCGAGGATGACCGACCTGGTGGAGCGCGCGCGGACCCTGGCGCCCAAGCTCGCGGAGCGGAGCGCGGAGATCGAGGCGGCGCGCCGGGTGCCGGCGGACGTGAGCGACGAGCTCGGCGGGCACGGCTTCTACCGCATGCTCGTCCCGGCGAAGCTCGGCGGCGGCGAGGTCCACCCGCGGGTCTTCGCCTCCGCGCTCGAGGAGCTCGCGCGCGGAGACGCGGCGGCGGCGTGGGTCGTGATGACCGGCTCCACCACCGGGCTCTTGCTCGCGTACCTGGAGGAGGCCGCGGCGCGGGAGATCCTCGAGACCCGCCCCGGCGCGGCGCTGGCTGGGGTCTTCGCCCCGACCGGCCGCGCGACGCCGGACGGGCAGGGCTACCGCGTGACCGGGCGCTGGGCGTACGGGAGCGGCTGCGAGAACGCGGAGTGGCGCATGGGCGGCTGCCTCGTGTTCGACGGAGGCGCGCCGCGCACGCTCCCGAACGGGGCGCCCGAGATCCGCTCCTGCTTCTTCCGCGCCGACGAGTCGCGCGTGGTCGACACCTGGAGCGTCAGCGGCCTGCGGGGCACGGGCAGCCACGATCTGGTGGTCGAGGACGTCTCCGTGGCGCACAGCTGCTGCGTGCTCGCGGACGCGCCGAAGCACGAGGGCGCGCTCTATCGCTTCCCGGTCTTCGGCCTGTTGAGCACGGGGGTGACCGCGGTCGGCCTCGGCATCGCGCGGGCCGCGCTCGATCGCGTCATGGAGATGGCCCGGACCAAGCGCTCGCGGGGCGGGAAGAAGACCATGGCGGACGGCGAGCTGGTGCAGGTCACGCTCGCGGGGGCCGAGGGAGAGCTCCGCGCGGCCCGCGCGCTCGTGCACGCGACGCTGGACGAGGTGTGGGAGACGGCGGCCCGCGGCGACGCGCTCTCGGACCTCGACCGGGCGCGGCTCCGGCTCGCGGCGACCCACGCGGCGCGCGCGTCGGCGAAGGTCGTGGACACCGTCTATCACCTCGCGGGCGGGGCCGCGATCTGGGACACGAGCCCGTTCCAGCGCCACTTCCGCGACGTGCACGTGATGACGCAGCACGTGATGGTGGGCGAGCAGACCCTCAAGCCCGTGGGCCGCGTCCTGCTCGGGCTGCCCACCGACACCAGCGTGCTGTAGCGCACGCGCGGCGCGTCAGCGGTGCTCGCAGGCGCCCTGGGCGAGCACGAGGCTCTCCATCGCCTCGCGGTAGAGCGCGCCCGCGCGCCGATCGTCCGGCGGCGGGGCCGAGGCCATCGACTCCGCCCGCTCGAGCGCGAGGTCGGGATCGCCGGCGATCGTGTCTCTCACCGCGCCGGCCGCCTGCCGCGGGCTGCCCGGCGCGAGGTGCGCCACGTAGCCGTTCCAGGCGTGCTCGGCCCGCAGCAGCTCGTCCTCGCAGGGTGCCGACCAGGGCACGAGGAACGCGACGCCGGCCCCCACCAGCACGAGCGCGAGCACCGCCGCGACCGTCAGGCGGAGCCCGGGCCGGAGCTTCACGGGTGACTCACGTGTCTCCGAGAGAGATGACATGGCTAAAGACCCTCCCTGATCGACCGTAACGCCAGGGTGATGCATGGGCATCTTCACTCTCTGTGTGTCGCCATCGTGGTCCTGGCCCTGCCCGGGGTCGCGGCGGCCGACGAACCCTGGCTCCTCTCGTTCGAGGGCGATCTGACGGTCCCGGCGCTCGCGCCGACCGCGGATCGATTCGAGCCGGGGGCGGCTGCGTCCGTCGCGGTGCACCGCCCCTTCGGCGACGTCTTCCTCCTCGGGGCGCGGCTGCGTGCCGGGTTCCTCAGCGACGGACCCGCGCCTGGCGACGCCACGCTCGCGGACCCCGGCGTCGGGGACCTGTTCACGCTGGGGCTCTCGCTCCGCTTCCGGCCGCTCGCGCCCGCCATGCCCTCCGCGTCCCGCGGCACGGGGCTCTTCGTGGAGCTGGGCGGCGGCGGCGCGCTGACGGGAGGCCTCGTGCGCCCGATGGCCGAGGCCGCCATCGGCTGGGGCTTCGCGTGGGATGACGTGGACATCGGGCCCGTCGTGCGCTGGAGCACGGTCTTCGAGGTCGACAACCAGCTCGAGGATCGACCGGCCCACGTGCTGCTCTTCGGGGTCGAGCTGACCCTCTTCGACGCGCGCCCCGCGCCGCCCGAGCCCGCCCCGCCGCGCCCCCCGGGCGACCGGGACGGCGACGGAATCACCGACGACGTGGACGCCTGCACGGAGATCCCCGAGGACTTCGACGGCTTCGAGGACGAGGACGGCTGCCCCGAGGCGGACAACGACGCCGACGGGATCCCGGACGTCGACGACGCGTGCCCCATGGAGCCCGAGGACCTCGACGGCTGGCAGGACGAGGACGGCTGCCCGGACCGCGACAACGACGGCGACGGCTTCCTCGACGAGCGCGACGCGTGCCCGAACGAGGCCGAGGTCGTCAACGGCATCGAGGACCGCGACGGCTGCCCCGACGAGGGCCTCATCGTGATGCGCGACGACCGGATCGTGCTCGAGGAGCAGGTGCTCTTCGACTTCGCCCGGGCCCGGGTCAAGTCCCGCGCTCGCCCCGTCCTGCACGCCATCGTCGAGCTGTGCCGGCAGCACCCCGAGTGGGTCCAGCTGCGCATCGAGGGGCACACGGATCTGCGCGGCGGGCGGGCGTTCAACCAGCGCCTGAGCGAGCTGCGCGCCCAGCGCGTCCGCGAGCTCCTCGTCGACTACGGCGTCTCCGCCGAGATCATCGACGCGGTGGGCCACGGCGAGACGCAACCGGCCGCCTGGGGCGAGTCGGAGGAGGTCCACCAGACGAACCGTCGCGTGGAGTTCGTCGTCATGCGGCGCCGCGAGCTGACCCCCGGTGAGCTGGCGGCCGAGGAGGCGGCGGCGGAGCGAGAGCGCGACGCGGCGCAGCAGCGTCGCGGGGATTCACCCCCGCCCGCGTCGGACGAAGGCGCCGAGGAGCGGGCCGCGGAGGAGCATGTCTCGGACGGGCTCGTCGCGGAGCTCGCGCAAGGAGGCGAGTCGTGAGAGCCACCGTACTGTCCACGCTGAGCGTGTTGATGCTCGCCGCGGGCTGCCAGAGCCCGGTCGTCGGCGCGGCCTGTCGCGGCGACCTCGCGCTCTGTGACGGCCTCTGCGTCGACCTCGAGCGCGACCCGCAGCACTGCGGCGCGTGCGGGACCCAGTGCGCCAGCGACCAGTCCTGCGTGCTGGGCGCGTGCGTCGGCCTCGCCCTCGACGGCGGCGGCGGCGACGCCAGCGGCGGCGACGCGGGCGTGATCGGCGACGGGTCGTTCGCGGACGCCGACGTCACGCCGCGCGACGGCGGACCGCGCGACGGCGGAGACGGTGGCGCCCCGCCCGAGGGCTGCGACGTGGGCGAGCTCGAGTGCGGCGCGATCTGCGTGCGCCCCGACTCGGACCCCGCGAACTGCGGCGGATGCGGGATCGCCTGCGCGATGGGTGACGTCTGCGCCGGCGGCGAATGCACCGACGCGTGTCGCCTGCCGCGCATGACCTGTGACGATCGCTGCATCGACACGCGCAGCGACCCCGATCACTGCGGCGGCTGCGGCAACGCCTGCCCGTCGGGCGTGTGCATGGCGGGCGAGTGCAGCGGACCGCTCGCGGGTCACCTCGTGGTCGTCGGTCACGACTACCGCGAGAGCCGGGCCGACATGAACCGGATCGCGGGCAACGCGGTCTTCCTCGCCCGGCAGAACCCTCCGCGTGTGCTCGTCTACGAAGGCGACGCGCGCCCCGCGGCCATCGCCGGCACCGACGCGGCCATCGACCAGGTCGCCGCCCTCTACGGGCGCAGCTGGGCTCGCACCGCGGCGCCGCGCCCCGAGGAGATCCCCCTGATGCTGCTCGACGCCGACGTGCTGGTCGTCTACGCGCAGACCGACGCGGCGGACGGAGAGCTCCAGCGCCTGTCCCAGGGCCTCGCGCGCTCGCTGACCACGTTCCTGCAGACGGGCGGCGTCATCGTCGTCTTCGACGGCGCGGGCAGCAACCGAGGCACGTTCCAGGTCGTCACCGGGACGGGCTTCTTCTGGGCCGACTCCCGCACCGACGTGTCGCGCCGCGTGCTCGACGTGGTCAGCCCCGGCGACGCGGTCGCCCTCGGCGTCCCGATCCGCTACCGAGGCGAGGTCAGCACGGTCCGCTTCGACACGACGGAGACGACGGTGGTGGTGGACGACGGCGCGGGCGGCCCGGTGGTGATCCACCGCACTGTTCTTCCCTGAAGGCGCAGTTCTTCCCTGAAAGCGCAGTCCTTCCCTGAACGCGCAGGCTTCCCGAGGACGCGTGGTCAGTCGGTCGTCCGCAGCTCCACACCTGGCGCGATGCGGTAGCGCTCCCCGTGGCGGACGAAGCAGTCTCGCAGGCCCAGCTTGCGGAGCGTCGAGAGCGCGACGTGCACCCGGGCGCTCGCGGACTCTGGCAACACGGACTCGTCGGGCCAGCCCGCCTCCACCAGGCCGTCGCGGGTGATGCCTGGCCCGCCCGCCAGGTGCGCGTCGACGAGGCGCTCCCAGATCCGCCACAGGCTGCCCCGACGGGCGAGCTCCGCCTCTCGTGAGCCGACGCGCACGCTGCGCTTCGCTCGATCGACGAAGACGCTCAGCGCCTCGGACTCGGCCGACTCCCTCGGCGCGCGCTGCGCCCGGATCCAGGTCCGCAGCAGGGCTTGAAGACCGGACGTGTCGGGCGCCGGGATCGCGGGGGTGAGCGCGCGGATCGCGCGGTAGCGCTGGCGGAGCGCGTCCACGCTCTGCACTCGCTCCTCGGGCGCGGGCGCGAGCGCGTCCCGCTGCATCTCCACCAGCGCGGCGCGCACCGCGGCCAGCGTCTCGGTCGCCCCACCGCGCGCGGCTTCCTCGAACACGGGGTACATGTCGACCAGCGGCACCAGCGTGGGCAGGATGCCGTGCAGCGCGTAGACGTCCGAGGCGGGGGTCGGCGCCACGCCCAGCAGGACCTCGGGGGCGACGGCGCGGAAGCTGCTGCTCACGAACCGCCCGTTCGCGAGTCGGAGAGGAAAGTTGTCGCCGGCGCCGAAGAGGCACGCGTGGCCATCTTCCCCGAGCAGCACGTTGCGCGCGCCCAGCGCGCCGAAGCACACGGCGCCGCCCGGGGCCGCGTGGGCGGCCTCCACCGCGTCCATGAGCAGCTCGTTGAAGGCGACGGCGGCCGCGTAGGGGGCGCGCAGATCGGACGCGAGCGCCGCGTCCGCCGCGACCTCGAGGTCCCCCCGCGCGTCGCAGGCGAAGACCAGGAAGCGCTCGCCCGCGTCCTCCACCGGCGGGATGTGCGGGGACGTGATCCGCGCGTGCGCGTCCTCGATCCTCGCGAGGCGCTCGGTCGCCTCGGGCTCCGCGACGAGCACCAGGCGCCGCCCCTGCGGAGTCGCGCACGACAGCGCCGTCAGCCCGTCGTAGCGCCGGATCTCCCGCGGTCGCGCGAGCCGTTCGGGAAGTCTCATCTTTCGTTCAGATCCAAGAGTGGGCCCGCTAGACGACCGCGATGATGGCGATGCAGAAGCAGCCGAGGCCGCGCAGGAGCATCCCCGATCCGTCCCGGCCGATGCTGCGCAGGATGCGGCCGAGCTGGATCGAGCTCAGGCCTGCGCCGATCCAGGCCGCGCCGCGGAGCCAGTCGAGCAGGTCGAGCCAGTCGGCCTCGAAGACGAGCTGGATGGCCAGCGTCGCGAAGGCCGCGAACACGCAGAAGAAGAAGCGCTTCTCCCACTTGTCCAGCTGGCGCTCGGTCGTCTCGAGCGCGTCGTCGTCGTCGCCCATGGCTCAGCTCCTGCCGTAGACGGGCACGATGGCGCCGCGACCGACCGCGTTGTCGGGGGAGGCGAGGTGGACGAGGGTCTTGGCGATCTCGGCCGGCTTCGGCCACGCGTCGAAGCTCGCCTTCGGCATGGCCTCGCGGTTGTCGGGCGTGTCGATGGTGGAGGGCGCGACGGCGTTGACCCAGATGCCCTCCCCGGCGAGCTCCTCCGAGAGCGACCGGGTGAGCGAGGCGACGACGGCCTTCGAGGCGGCGTAGGCGGCGAGACCGCCCGTGGGGACGAGGGCAGGGCGGGCCGCGACGTTGACGAGCCGACCGGTCCCCTCGCTCGCGCGGATCTTCTTGATCGCCTCCCGGCACGCGAGGAAGCAGGTCACCGCGTTCATGTTCATCATCCCGAGGAAGCCCTCGAGCGAGGTCTCGGCGATGGGGCTCATCGCGAAGCCGCCCGCCACCTGGACCGAGGCCCAGAGCGAGGGCAGCTCGCCGTAGTAGCGCTCGACCGTCTTCTCCACGGTGAAGTCGAGGCCCGCGCGCACGTGGACGCGCTCGTGGTCGCGGTAGGGGAACGCGTCGAGCTCCTTCGGCGAGTAGACGGGGACGTGGATCGTCGCGCCCCGTCCGAGCAGCTCGGTGACCACCGCGGTGCCGAGCGCGCCGCTGCCGCCCGTGACCACGACGTGTTTCTTCGAGAAGTCGTTCATCGCTCGCGAGCTTACCCACTTTTTTGACGCCGCGATCTGCATCGGGCATCGGTGGGTCTCGAAGCGCTTCATGAAGTGAACATGGAAGCGCGCAGGGAGGAGGTCGGTGTGATCCGGGTCCCGGTGGATCCGCGGTCGCCGACCTGCGCCGTGCGCCCGAGGCGGGGCGCGCGTGGAGGAAACCGTGGTTCAGTCGACTTGCAGCGTGTGCTCGCGCGCCTTCGAGGTCCGGTTCCGCTACCAGGTCCGCGAAGAGGCCGGTCAGTTCGTCCACTTCTGCTCGCAGATGTGTCATCAGCGAGGGCTCCGCTCGGAGGGGCCTCAGTGCTCGGTCTGCGCCAAGAGCTTCGAGCTCGAGTTCCCCTTCCAGGCCGAGGTCGGTGACGGCGAGCCGCGCTACTTCTGCACGACGCAGTGCAAGACCGCGGCGAAGGCCGGGGTCTTCGGTCTCAACAAGGCGGGCGGACGCGCCTCGGACGGGCCGCGTCGCATCGCGGTGTTCAACCACAAGGGCGGCACCGGGAAGACGACCACCGCGGTCAACCTCGCGGCGGGGCTCGCCGAGCGCGGCAACCGGGTGCTCCTCGTCGACGCGGACGGGCAGGGCAACGTCGGGGCGTCGCTCGGCATCCGCGGAGAGCGCACCCTCTATCACGTGCTCGTGGCGGGCGCGCCCGCGGACGAGGCGTCGGTGCCGGTGCGCAACAACCTCGACGTGCTGACGAGCAACGAGCTGCTCGCGGCGGCGGAGCTCTACCTCGCCGAGCGCCAGAACCGGCACCGCATCATGCGCGAGCGGCTGAGCGACCGGGTGACCGGCTACGACGTCGTGGTCCTCGACTGCGCGCCCGCGCTGTCGCTGATGAACCAGAACGCGCTCGTCTACGCCGACAGCGTCGTGGTCCCCGTCAGCTGCGATTACCTCTCGCTCGTTGGCGTGCGGCAGGTGCTCCGGACGCTCAAGAACGTGCGGCAGCTGCTCAAGCACGAGGTGAAGCTGCTCGGCGTGCTCCCGACCTTCTTCGACGTGCGCAACAAGATCAGCCGCGAGGCGATCGAGGCGCTGACGGACCACTTCGGCGAGCGCTGCCTGCCGCCGATCCGCGTCAACACCAAGCTGCGCGAGGCGCCGAGCGCCAAGCAGACCATCTTCGAGTACGCCCCGGAAAGCCACGGCGCGCTCGACTATCTGGCGCTCGTCGAGCGCATCGTGGCGCTGCGGGGCGACGCAGGCGCCCTGGATCGCGCGCCGGCGATGGCGGGCTGAGAGACCGAGGGAGGAACGATGAGCGACATCAAGGACGTGCTCGATGGCGACGAGGTGCGGGAGGTCCTGAGCGGGACCTTCTACCGAGACGCCGCCGCGCCGAGCGTGGTCAAGGCGCCGCGCACGCGCTCCAGGAAAAAGAAGGAGGAGGAGAAGCCGGACCACTACCAGGTGATCTGCATCTCCCTCTACACCGAGGACCTCGAGCGGCTCGACCAGAAGGTGAAGCTCCTCAAGGACTCGGGGCACCGCAAGATGAGCCGCAGCGCGCTGATCCGGTACGCGCTCGACACGGCCGACCTCGACGGCCTGCCGCGGCCGTACTGACCGCGGCCATACTGAGCCCTATTCCTTGGCCTCGGGCGCGGCGTCCTTCGGGTCGCCGATCTCGCCCTTGAACATCGTGTAGAGGTCGGGCGCCTTCACCGCGACCCAGGCCGCCGCCTCTTCGAAGTCGTGGACCAGCGCGTCGCTGATGGTGGAGCCGCCGTCCAGCATGCGCTTGCAGGCCGAGTGGAGCTGCACGTAGGTGTCGAGCCGCTGCTCGAACTCCCCGCGCTCCAGCCGCTTGATCATGTGGTTGTGGAACTTCGCGTAGCTGCCGAGCGGCTTGTCGCCCACGGTCTTCTCGTAGCGCGCGTTGTACTTGTCGAAAGCGGCGTCGTAGTCGATCTTCACGGCGGTCTCGCTGGGGCTGTGAGCCTACCAGAGCGGGGAGGGCGACGGCACCCGTTCTAGCGCGACTTCACCGCCGAGCACCACGGCGCGCGCGTCGATGCCGCCCAGCCCGTAGGCCAGGGCCCGCGGATCCTCCTCGTCGTAGAGCGCGAGGTCCGCGCGGAGGCCCGGGACGATCCGACCGCACTCCTCGAGCCCCGCCGCCTCGGCCGCGTTCCGCGTGATCGCGAGGACCGCCTCCTCGAGGGTCAGGCCCGCGTCGCGCACGGCGAGCGCGGCCATCATCGGGAGATCGACGCTCGGGCTCGTGCCCGGGTTGCAGTCGGTCCCGACCGCCATGCGCACCCCCGCGGCGCGCATGCGCTCCACGTCGGGCGCCTCCTGCCGCAGCGTCCGCCACGCGCCGGGCAGGAGCACCGCGACCACGCTGCACCGCGCCATCGCCTGCAGCCCCGCGTCGCTCACCGCCTCGAGGTGGTCCGCGCTCAGCGCGCCGAGCTCCGCCATGAGCTCCGCGCCGCCCAGGTCGGCGAACTGCCCCACGTGCGCCCGCACCCGCAGCCCCGCGTCCTTGGCCGCGCGCAGGATCCGCTCCGCCTCGTCGCGCGTGAAGGCGCCGTCGTCGAGGTAGACGTCGCACGCGTCCGCGAGGCCCTCGCGCTTCGCCTCCGGGATCATGCGCTCGACGATCTCGTCGACGTACGCGCCCCGCTCCACGTCGGGGGGGACCGCGTGCGCGCCGAGGAGAGAGTTGGTCACGTGCAAGATGCCCTCCGCGCCCAGGCGTCGCGCCACGCGCAGGTGCCGCAGCTCGTGCTCGGTCGAGAGGCCGTAGCCGCTCTTGACCTCCGCGCTCGTCACGCCGAACGCGCGGAGGCGCCGGGCGCGCGCGGCGGCGGCGTCGAAGAGCTGCGCGTCCGACGCCTCGCGGCTCCAGCGCACGGTGGCCTTGATGCCGCCGCCCGCGGCCGCGATGGCGCGGTAGTCCTCCCCCGCCATGCGGCGCGCGAACTCGTCCACGCGCGAGCCGGCGAAGACGAGGTGGGTGTGCGGGTCGACGAGGCCGGGCATCACGATCCGGCCGCCCGCGTCCAGCACGCGCGTCGCCTTCGCCACGCCCAGCTCGGCGCTCGGGCCCACCCACGCGATCCGGCCGCGGCGCACGGCCACGCAGCCGTCCTCGACGATGCCGAGCGGATCGCTCTCCGGGCCGTCGCACGTGACGACGCGGCCCCCCGTCACCACCAGATCGAAGTCGCTCATGATCGTTCCGGCACGTGTACGCCCTTGTCCTTCGCGCAAGCGATGGCCTCGTCGTAGCCCGCGTCGGCGTGGCGGATGACGCCCATGCCCGGGTCGCTGGTGAGCACGCGCTCGAGGCGCGTGTCGGCCGCCTCGGTCCCGTCCGCGACGATGACCATGCCGGCGTGGATCGAGTAGCCGATCCCCACGCCGCCGCCATGGTGCACGCTGATCCAGGTGGCGCCCCCGCTCGCGTTGATGAGCGCGTTGAGGATGGGCCAGTCCGCGATGGCGTCGCTCCCGTCCTTCATGCCCTCGGTCTCGCGGTAGGGGCTCGCGACGCTGCCGCAGTCGAGGTGATCGCGGCCGATGACGAGCGGCGCCTTCACCTTCCCCTCCCGGACCAGCTCGTTGAACTTCAGCCCCACGCGGTGGCGGTCGCCGTAACCGAGCCAGCAGATGCGCGAGGGCAGCCCCTGGAACTCGACCCGCTCCTTGGCCATGTCGAGCCAGCGGTGCAGGTGCGCGTCGTCCGGTACCACCTCCTTGACCGCCGCGTCGGTCACCGCGATGTCCTCCGGGTCGCCGCTCAGCGCGACCCAGCGGAAGGGCCCCTTGCCCTCGCAGAAGAGCGGCCGGACGTACGCGGGCACGAAGCCCGGGATGTCGAACGCGTCCTCGACGCCCGCGATCTTCGCCTGCTCGCGGATGTTGTTGCCGTAGTCGCAGCCGAAGGCGCCGCGCTCGACCATCGTGAGCATGGCGCGGACCTCCTTCGCCATGCCCTCGCGCGCGCGCCGCACGTAGGCCTCCGGGTCGCGCGCCCGCAGCTCCGTCGCCGCCTCGAGGCTCAGATCCGTCGGCACGTAGCCCACCAGCGGGTCGTGCGCCGCGGTCTGCTCGGTCACGAAGTCGGGGGTGACCCCGCGCCGGACCAGCTCCGGGTAGACGTCGGCCGCGTTCCCGACGAGGGCCACGCTCTTGGCCTGCTTCTCGTCGGCCCACTTCGTGACCATCGCGAGGGCCTCGTCGAGGTCGTGGGTGAGCGCGTCGACGTAGCGCGTCTCGAGCCGGCGCTTGGCCCGCGCCTCGTCGATCTCGACGCCGAGGAACGCCGCGCCCGCCATCGTCGCCGCGAGCGGCTGCGCGCCGCCCATGCCGCCCAGGCCCGCGCTCAGGATCCAGCGCCCCGCCCACTCGCCGCCGAAGTGCTTCTCCCCCGCCGCGACGAACGTCTCGTAGGTGCCCTGCAAGATTCCTTGCGTGCCGATGTAGATCCACGAGCCGGCGGTCATCTGCCCGTACATGGTCAGCCCCTCGGCCTCGAGGCGTCGGAACTCGTCCCAGTTGGCCCACGCGGGCACGAGCAGGCTGTTGGCGATGAGCACGCGCGGCGCGTCCTCGTGCGTGCGGAACTTGCCGACCGCGCGCCCGGACTGGACGAGCAGGGTCTCGTTGGGCTCGAGCGCCTCCAGCTCCCGCACGATGACGTCGAAGTCGGCCCAGGAGCGCGCCGCCTTGCCGGTGCCGCCATAGACCACGAGGTCCTCGGGCCGCTCGGCGACCTCCGGATCGAGGTTGTTCATCAGCATGCGGAGCGGGGCCTCGGTCAGCCAGCTCTTGCAGCGGAGGGTGGTGCCGCGCGGGGCCCGGACGACTCGCTTGTCGGTCATGCCCCATGCCTACCGCGGACGGGCGCTCCCCGCATCGCGCGACCTCACGGCGAATATCGACGCGGCCCGCCGCGTCACGTTTGACCCGTCCCCCGCCTTCGGCGACGCTCCCCCCGGAAAATCCCGAGCCATGACCCGACTCCCCCTCCTCCTCGTGCTGGGCGCGCTCTTGTCGCCCCTCTTCGCGCCCACCCTCGCGGGCGCCCAGGTCCGCCGCCCCATGCCCGTGGTGCAGCGCATCGAGCCGACGTCGGGCCCGCCGGGCACGCTGATCAGCCTGATCGGTCGCTACTTCGGCGCGGAGCAGACGATCTGGCTGGGCGACGCGCAGCTCGAGGTCCAGAGCCGGCTGCCGAACCGGTGGACGGCGACGGTGCCCGAGGGCGCCCGCAGCGGGAACCTCGAGATCCGGACGCCCCGCGGCAACGTGCGTGGCCCCCGCTTCCGGGTGACCCAGGCCGCGCCCGCGCCGGTCATCAGCGGCTTCGAGCCCGAGACGGGGGCGGCCGGGACCGAGGTGGTGATCGAAGGCGAGCACTTCTCGCCGCGGCTCGCCGAGAACCAGGTGCGGCTCGGGGACCGGCCCGTCGTCGTGCGCAGCGCCAACCCCAACGCGCTCCGGGTGATCATCCCGAGCGGCGCCGCGTCGGGCGCCTTCTCCGTCCACGTCGACGGAGCCGGCTCCGTCACGAGCGAGGCGAGCTTCACCATCGGCACGGGCACGTCGGTCAGCGGCTTCGAGCCCGCGCTGGGGCCGCCCCGCACCCGGGTGACCCTCACGGGCACGGGCTTCCACCGCAGCCGCGCCCGCAACCGGGTCTATCTCGGGGAGCAGCGCGCGCGGGTCCTGCGGGCGTCCGAGACCGAGCTCGTCGTGGAGGTGCCGCGCCGCGACCCGCAGTCCGGCCGCTGGCTGGTCGACGTGCGCGGCGCCGGGCGCGCGTACTCCGAGCGCGAGTTCCAGGTCCGCTACGAGCCGGTGGTGCGGGAGATGAGCCCGAGCTTCGGCGCGCCCGGCACCCGGGTCACCCTCATCGGCGATCACTTCGGCAGCGACGTGCGGCAGATCACCGCCACGCTGGGCGAGACCAACCTGGTCGTGCGCGACCTCAGCGCGCAGCGCCTGGTCGTCGAGGTGCCGCAGGGCGCGACCGACGGCCGCATCGCGATCACCGTCGCCGGCCTCGGCCCGGCCCGGGCACCCGAGGACTTCGACGTCGTGCAGCCGGTGTCGGTCACGGCCTTCTCCCCGCGGAGCGGCGGGGCGGGGACCGAGGTGACCATCACGGGCCGCGGCTTCTCGGCCGAGGCGGAGCGCAACACGGTGACGCTCTCGGGCCAGCGCGCCGAGGTGGTGCGCGCGAGCGCGGAGGAGCTGGTCGTGCGCGTCCCGGAGGCCGCGAGCGGCGCCCTGGTGGTCGCGGTCGCGAACGCGGGAGAGGACCGCACGCAGCAGCCCTTCGTGGTCACGCGCGTCCCCGTCATCACCAGCTTCTCGCCCGCGCAGGGGCCCGCCGGCACCGCGGTGACGATCGAGGGCCGAAACTTCGGCACCCGCACCGGCCTGGTGCGCGTGCAGATCGGCGACCGCAACGCGCAGGTCGTCAGCGCGAGCGGCACGGCGCTCCGCGTCGTCATCCCCTCGCAGGCCGCGACGGGCCGCCTCCGGGTGACCGTGCGCCTCCAGGGCAGCGCCGAGTCGGACCAGGACTTCACGGTCACCGACTCCGCCCCGCAGTAGCCCGCGAGGCACCGGCGACCCGGAGTGCGTTCCGGGTCTCGGCGAAGACGGAACGGATCTCGGGCCGCGAGTACGAGTCACATGGGTCCGCCGGGGCCGTCAGGTCGCGCGGGCACCAGGAAGTACACGTCGCGCGCGTCGAGCGGGGAGCCGTCCCCGGAGATGGTGATCCGCGCGTGGAAGAGCTGCGGCGCGTCGGTCGGCGACACGCTGCGGTTCTCGCGCGGCACCACGTCCCAGCAGAGCGGCGTGCCCGGCAGCACGCGCGGGAACGCGTCCGGGTGGCCGTCGGCGTCGGTGTCCTGGACCGGGCGCACGAGGCTGCATCCGTCGCCCGTGGTGTTCACCTCGACGTGGTCGAGGAAGGCGAGCGCGTCGCCCGCGTCCCCGGGCTCGTCGGACGCCTCGACCGTGACGCGGAAGGAGACGCCCCCCACGCGCTCCTCGATGGCGCGGGTCACGGCCGGCACCACGCCCGCGCGGTCCGCGTCGAAGACCAGCGGCGCCCCGTGTCGGTCGAGCGAGCCGCTCTCGCGGGCGAGCGCCACCAGGTCCTCGCGCTCGGGTGAGGTCGGGAATTCCGACCAGAGCCCGAGGAAGGTGATGCCGGCCACGCGCAGCGCGTTCGCCGCGTCGGCGGTGGTCTCGGGGCCGTCGTTGTCCTCGTCGGTGAGCGTGACCAGCACCCGCGCCGCGTCCGCGCGGAAGGCGGGGCAGCCGAGGAAGCCCGCGCGAGGCGCGGCGCAGCCCAGCTCCTCGGCCGGCGCGCCCAGCGGGTCGGCCACCCCCCACACCGCGCCGTTCAGGTGCTCCTGGCTGCCACCCGGGCCGAACACCAGCGCGCCCGCCGTGCGATCCGGGTCGGGCTGGATGGAGAGCCGGTTCTCTAGCCGGTAGCCGTACGCGCCCACCCCGGTCCAGAGCGAGGCCACGCAGCGGCTCTCGGCCGGGTTCTCGATGCACTCGTCGTCGAGGCTGCAGACCTCTCCCCCCGCGCAGTCCGAGTCCAGGCTGCACACGGCGCCGGAGCCCGAGCAGGTCAGGTCCCCGATCACCGACGCGACCGCGCCGCGCAGGGCGTCGATCTCCGGGTCCAGAGAGTCCGAAGCGTCGAACAGGAAGTAGACGTCGACGCGCTGGAGCACGCTGCGGAACGACAGGGTCGCGCGCGGCGGCGTCGGCGCCTCCTCGAACGGGACGACGAAGAAGATCGCCTCGCGGTCTGGGCCCGGGTCCTCCCGGTCGACCTCGAGCAGGTCCGGCAGGCCGTCGCCGTCCGTGTCCGGGCTGCGGGGATCGAACCCCAGCGCGCGCTCGCGGGCGTCGCTCAGGCCGTCGCCGTCGCTGTCCAGGTCGCGGAAGTCGGCGAGCCCGTCCCCGTCGGTGTCGACGGGTGGGCTGTACAGATCGGCGTCGCCCGCCTCCTCGGCGTCCGGGTAGCCGTCGTCGTCGCTGTCGTGGTCCTCGTGGTCGAAGAGCGCGTCGCCGTCGGTGTCGAGCCCGAACTCGTCGCCGTCGAGGATCCCGTCGCCGTCGCTGTCCGGGTCGCGGAAGTTCGGCGCCCCGTCTCCGTCCGAGTCGATGGGCGGGTAGAGCAACCCCGCGAGCTCGTCCCGGTCGCGCACGAAGTCCGCGTCGTCGTCGAGGTCGCGGTAGTCCGCCTCGCCGTCGCCGTCGAGGTCCCCCGGGCCGTCCACCGCGTCCGGGTAGCCGTTGTCGTCCGAGTCGGTGTCGCGCAGGTCCGGGCGACCGTCCCGGTCTGCGTCGACGGGCGGCGTGTCGAGCCGGTCGTCCCCCGCTTCGTCGCGATCGGGGAGCCCGTCGCCGTCCGAGTCCTCGTCGCGCCAGTCCTCGATCCCGTCGCGGTCGGTGTCGAGGTGCTCCGCCCGGAGCTCGTCCGCGTCCGACACGGAGTCTCCGTCGGCGTCGAGCGTCTCCCAGGCGTCGCTCGGCTCACCTGCGTCGAGCCGCGCGACGCCGCCGTCGCAGCCGAGGACGTCGCAGCCGAGGACAGAGAGCAGCAGGTTCACACACAGCGCGCGTCTCATCTTCAGCTGGAGTCTTCAGGTCTCACAGCTGGCTCATCTGAGCCCGTGGTGCCGATGAGCGGTGGCCCCGCTATACTCCGCGCCTCCCGCGACCCAGAGGAGGCGGTAGTGCTCGAAGAACGGCTCGAATCAGCCCTGACGTTCGATGACGTCTTGCTCGTCCCCGGCTACGCGGACTTTCTCCCCTCGGAGGCCGACGTGCGCACACGCGTCACCCGGGAGCTGTCGCTCAACATCCCCATCCTCTCCAGCGCGATGGACACCGTCACCGAGTGGCGGACCGCGGTGACGATGGCGCGCGAAGGCGGCCTCGGCATCATTCACAAGAACCTCACCCCCGAGGAGCAGGCCCTCGAGGTCAAGAAGGTCAAGCGCGCCGAGAGCGGCATGATCTTGAACCCGGTCACGATCGGGCCGAAGCACACGCTCGACCAGGCGCTCTCGATCATGCGGGAGAACGACATCTCGGGCCTGCCGGTGGTGGAGAACGGCAAGCCGGTCGGCATCCTCACGAGCCGCGACATCCGCTTCGAGCAGAACCTCGCCCAGCCGGTCGATCAGCTCATGACGCGCGAGCTGGTCACGGTGCCGCCGGGCGTGGCGCAGGCGCGCGCGAAGGAGCTGCTCCACTCCCACCGCATCGAGAAGCTGCTCGTGGTCGAGGAGGACGGAAGCCTCGCGGGCCTGATCACCATCAAGGATCTGCTCCAGGCGGAGCGCTTCCCCGGCGCCATCAAGGACGAGCACGGCCGGCTGCGCTGCGGCGCGGCGATCGGCGTCGGGCCCGACCGCGTGGAGCGCGCGGCGGCCCTGGTCGGCGCGGGGGTCGACGTGATCGTCATCGACACCGCGCACGGGCACAGCAAGGGCGTGCTCGACGCGGTGCGCGACGTGAAGCAGGCGCACCCGGACGTGCAGCTCGTGGCGGGCAACATCGCCACCGCGGAGGCGACCGAGGCGCTCATCGAGGCCGGCGCGGACGCGATCAAGGTCGGCATCGGCCCTGGCAGCATCTGCACGACGCGCATCGTCGCGGGCGTCGGCGTGCCGCAGATCACCGCCATCACGAAGTGCGCGCAGGCGGCGAAGAAGCACGACGTGCCCGTCATCGCCGACGGCGGCATCAAGTTCTCGGGCGACGTGGTCAAGGCCATCGCGTCGGGCGCCGACGTGGTGATGATCGGCAGCCTCTTTGCGGGCACCGACGAGAGCCCGGGCCAGCTCGTGCTCTACCAGGGCCGCACCTACAAGAGCTACCGCGGCATGGGCTCGCTGAGCGCCATGCGCAAGGGCAGCAAGGACCGCTACGGCCAGGCCGAGGTGCAGGACGTCGGCAAGCTCGTGCCGGAGGGCATCGAGGGGCGCGTGCCGTACCGCGGCGCGCTCTCGAGCGTCATCTACCAGATGGTGGGCGGGCTGCGCGCGGGCATGGGCTACACCGGCTGCAAGGACATCCCGGCGCTCCGCAGCAAGGCGAAGTTCGTCAAGCAGAGCCCGCAGGGCCTCCGCGAGAGCCACGTGCACGACGTCGTGGTCACCGAAGAGGCCCCGAACTACCGGGTCTGAGGGAGACCGCGGGGGCGGCCGCCCTCAGCGGCAGACCACCGGCTGCGCCGAGAGCGTCCCCGCTTCGCTGAAGGCGACGTAGCGGCTCGAGCTGCTGCCGGCCCCGCCGATCCCGACGAGGTGGCGCTCGTGTCCGACCGCCGCGGTCAGCGACCCGCGCACGGCCATGAGGTCCGACGCGCGGTAGCGCTCGAACTGCGGGCCCCCCGAGACGTCGCGCACGACCGCGAAGTTGCCGTCGCCGGCGGAGGCGAGCGAGACCCAGCCGCCGCTCACGATGCCGACGTCCCCGAGGCGGCCCCCGGAGGGCTGGAGCGTCTCGAGGGTCCAGTCCATCGGCGCGCCGCTCGCGCTGTAGCGTCGATAGAGCAGGGCGACGAGATCCCCGTTCGGGTCGTACGCGAGCTCGAGATCGCGCTCGGCGAAGCCGTCGCCCGCGCCCAGTCGACCGACCAGGTTCGGGCTCGATCCGGGGACGACGCGGTACAGGGGGACCTCGTCGACGCCGCCAGAGCTGTTGTAGTGCGCGAACACCAGGAAGGCGCCCGCGGTCGTGCGAACCACGGCCGGGTCCGACATGATCCGCGGTCCTCCGGAGCTCTCGAGGCGGAAGGTGCCGTCGAAGGCTGGCGCGGTGGTGTGCGAGCTCCCGGTGCGGAGCCGGGTCATGATGGCCTCGTGCCCCGCGGAGGTGTCGCCGCCCGTGTGCAGCAAGGCGAGCTGATCGGTCGTGCCGATGCGGTCCAGGCGGACGTAGTTGGGGCTCAGGTCGGTGGAGACGGCCGAGGTCGCCCCCGCGACGCCCGTGGGGCTGAACGCAGCCAGCTCGATCCGGTTGGCGCTGCGATCCGCGATGGCGACCAGGAAGTGGCTCCCCGTGTACGCCACGTCCCAGCTCGTCGGGCCGCTTCCCACGCGCGTCGCCCCGCCGACCGTGGACCCGTCGGGGAGGAGCGCCTGGAAGTACGCAGAGCCCGCGCTCTCGTAGACCAGGCCGATGTGATCGGCGCCCGCCGAGACGCCCCACGCCGCCCGGGGCGCGCGGACCCCTGCCGTCACCACGACGCGCGACGTGCCCATGCCGAGCATCGCCTCGTCGACGAACCCGTCGCAGTCGGTGTCCGTGCGGTCGCAGGACTCGGTGAGCACGCAGCTGCCGAAGCCGCCGCAGGTCGTGGTGCAATCCTGTACGCCCATGCCCGTGCAGCCGGAGATGGTCATCGTGCAGGTCCGGGAGTCGCCCAGCGCGCACGTGAAGGTCTCGTCCACCGCCGTGTCGCAGTTGTCGTCGAGCCCGTTGCAGACCTCGCTCGCGCCGGGGTTGATCCCCGGCTGGGTGTCGTCGCAGTCGCGATTGTTGTCGGCGAAGTTCGCGGGCGCCGTACACGCCGTCATCGGCGCGCCGGTCGGGTTGCCGTAGCCGTCACGATCGCCGTCGGGCCAGAACTGGCGCAGCATCTCGCAGCCGTTCATCGGGTTGCCGTCGCAGTCGTCGAAGCCCGCGCGACAGATGGGGCGGCAGGTGCCCCCGCTGCACGTGGAGCCGGTCGCGCCCGGAGGCGAGGACGGGCACGCGTTGCCGCAGCCGCCGCAGTGGACGGGGCTGCTGTTGGTGTCGACGCATGCGCCCGAGCACTCCGTCTCGTCGGCGCCGCAGCTGGACACGCAGCTCGGCGGGCCCCCTCCGGGCGCCGCGCAGAGCTCCGTCCCCGCGCAGGCGTTCTCGCACGCGCCGCAGTGCTCGGGGTCGATGAGCGACTGCTCGCAGCCGTTGGCCGTCGCGCCGTCGCAGTTGTCGAAGCCGGCGTTGCAGCTCCCGTCGCACGTGCCGGCGTTGCAGGTCGCGGTGAAGTTCGGCCCCATCGGGCACTCGTTGCCGCAGGCGCCGCAGTTGGAGATGGTGCCGACGTCGGTGCACGAGCCGTCGCAGCAGGCGTTGCCGGACGCGCAAGACGGGCCGACGCCGCACATGCAGCTGCCCTCGACGCACTCCTCGCCCGCCTCGCAGGCGGGGTCGCACCCGCCCATGCCGCCGTCTTCGTCCACGGCGCCGTCCCGGTCGACGCCGCCGTCGTTCCCGGAGTCGGGAGTGTCGGCGTCCATGCCCTGGCCGCCGTCCGTGTCGCCGCGCGGCGTGTACCCGCCGAAGCCGGTGATGGCGGTGCAGCCGCCGACCGCCAGGGCCGCGACCAGGATGAAGAGCGTGGTCCTCTGACTGCTCATGGCAGCTGCCCCCGAAGGCCCGCCATGCATCCGGTCGGGCCGCAAGAGAAGTCGAAGCGCGCGGTGTCTTCGTCCCCGCCGTCGTCGGCGAGCACGAAGGCGAGCACCACGCCCGTGGCGGCGACCACGAGGCCGCCGATCAGGAGCCCGTCGGTCAGCCCGGCGAGCGTGGCGCCGCTGTCCCGCGCGCCCTCGAAGCCCGGGTCGCACCGACCCTCGGCGTCGCAGTTGTAGTCACTCTCGAGGCTGGCCTGCGCGTCGAGCGCGAGCACCCCGGTGATGACGCCCGCGATCGCCGCCGCGGCGCCGACGCCACCGATGATGAAGCCGGGCACCCAGAGCCCGCCGCCTCCGGTCGCGCCCTCCGACGTCTCGGTCGCCGCCCCGGCCTCGCTGGTGGCGGTGGCCTCGGTCGTCGCCGTCGCCTCTGCGGTGTCCGTGGTCTCGGCCGGCGTCGTCTCGGAGGGCGCGGAGGGCGCGGTCTCGGAGGGCGTGGTCTCGGACGGGGCCGTCGCCTGGCGCGCCGCCACCCGCTCCATCGCCGCGAGCCGCGCCGTCAGCTGGTCTCGGTTCTCCGCGTCCGGCACCAGCTCGAGGTAGCGGCGCAGCGCCTCCATCGCCTCCTGGAGCCGGCCGGCGTCCCGGTAGGCCACGAAGATGTTGTAGAGGAGCTGCGGCCGGTCGCTCTGTCGGTAGGCCTCCTCGAACTCGTGCGCGGCCTCCAGGAAACGCCCGCTGTCGTAGTACGCGCGGCCGACCCGGAAGTGCATGCGCGCCTCCGACTCGTCCTCTCCCTGCGCCAGCGCGGGCGCCGCGGAGGCGCAGACCAACAGGCCGACGAGCGCCGCGCGCGCGAAGTGTGAGCACCCTCTCCCAAGCATGGCTTGGACCATAGCAGATCAGGCCCCTGCTGATAGCGGCGCGTCGACCGCCCACCAGGCCCGTGGTACCTAGCGGGCGCATGGAACGGAGCTTCGTCCTCATCCTGGATTTCGGGTCTCAGTACACGCAGCTGATCGCGCGGCGCATCCGCGAGCAGCACGTCTACTGCGAGATTCAGCCCTGCACCCTGGACATCGCGGAGATCCGCCGCCTCTCGCCGAGCGCGGTCGTGCTCAGCGGCGGGCCGGCGAGCGTGTTCGAGGAGGGCGCGCCGCGGGTCGACGACGGCGTGTTCGAGCTCGGCGTGCCCGTGCTCGGCATCTGCTACGGGATGCAGCTCTTCTGCCACCTGCTGGGCGGCCAGGTCGAGCCCGCGAGCGAGCGCGAGTACGGCGCGGCCACCATCACCGTCGCGCAGGCCGAGGGCGTCTTCGAGCCGTTCGATCCAGGCGCCACGCTCGACGTCTGGATGAGCCACGGCGACCGCGTCGCGAAGCTCCCCGAGGGCTTCGAGACCCTGGCCAGCACCGACAACGCGCCGTTCGCCGCCGTCGGCAACGCCGAGCGGAAGATCTACGGCCTCCAGTTCCACCCCGAGGTCGCGCACACGCCCCAGGGCCCGGAGCTGCTCGGCGCCTTCCTGTTCCACATCTGCGGCCTGAAGGCCGACTGGACCCCGGGCTCCTTCATCGAGGAGTCCATCGAGAAGATCCGCGCCGCCGTCGGCGACGGCCAGGCCATCTGCGGGCTCAGCGGCGGCGTCGACTCCTCGGTCGCCGCCATCCTCGTGCAGCGCGCGATCGGCGAGCGGCTCACCTGCATCTTCGTCGACAACGGGGTGCTCCGGAAGGGCGAGGCCACCGAGGTGGTCAAGACCTTCCGCGACCACTTCCACCTGAAGCTCATCCACGTCGACGCGGCCGAGCAGTTCCTGACCGCGCTCGAGGGCGTGACGGACCCCGAGGAGAAGCGGAAGATCATCGGCCGCGTCTTCATCGAGGTCTTCGAGGAGGAGGCGAAGAAGGTCGAGAACGCCGGCCACCTCGTCCAGGGGACGCTCTACCCGGACGTCATCGAGAGCGTCTCCTTCAAGGGCCCGAGCGCGCTCATCAAGACGCACCACAACGTGGGCGGGCTCCCGGAGCGCATGGAGCTCTCGCTCATCGAGCCGCTGCGCGAGCTGTTCAAGGACGAGGTCCGCGAGGTCGGCGCCGCGCTCGGCATGCCGCATCACATCCTCTGGCGTCACCCGTTCCCCGGGCCCGGGCTCGCGATCCGCTGCCTCGGCGCCATCGACGAGGAGAAGCTCCGCATCCTGCGCGAGGCCGACCACATCTGGATCGACGAGATCCGTCGCGCCGAGATGTACGACCAGATCTGGCAGGCCTTCGCGGTGCTGCTCCCGGTGAAGTCGGTGGGCGTGATGGGCGACTTCCGCACGTACGAGTACGTGGTGGCGCTCCGCGCGGTCAGCTCGCGCGACGGCATGACCGCCGACTGGTCGCGCCTGCCCGACAGCCTGCTCGCCCGCGCGAGCAACCGCATCATCAACGAGGTCCGCGGCGTCAACCGCGTGGTCTACGACGTCTCCTCCAAGCCCCCCGCGACGATCGAGTGGGAGTGATCGAGTGGGAGTGAGAGCGCTCTCCGTCGCCTCGGTCCTCGCCGTCGCGGCGCTCGCGACGACCGCAGGAGCGCAAGACGCGTTCGCGCTGCCCTGGACCGATCAGCCGGCGCGCGTGGCCGGCGAGCACCTGGTGGCCGCGGCCGTCGCGCAGCCCGACGACCGCATCGGGCGCTTCTCCGCCCGCCGGGCCTCCGCGCGCCGGCGCGGCCGCGCCGCCGCTCTCCGCCGACTCCACGCCT
>SHBB01000459.1 GCA_004213565.1 Sandaracinaceae bacterium | reverse complement strand
CCGGGACGGCGAGGCGCTCCGCGGAGAGGCCGACGAGGGCGGGGCGCGCGACTACAGCCACGCCATGCACCCGGGCTGGTGCTACAAGGTGGTCGGGCTCGGGGGCGAGGGCGTCGAGGATCTGGACTTGCGGGTCTATGACCCGAACCAGGTGCTCATCCAGCGCGACACCACGCGCGACGCGCAGCCCTATCTGGGGCAGATGCGGCCGATCTGCCCGGGGAGCTCGGGCACCTTCCGCATCGAGGTCCGGGTCGTGACGGGCGCGGGCCCGTTCGCCGTCCAGGTCTATCGATCGATCTAACTAGCCAGCTGGCTGCTCGAGAGTTTGCCCGCCGGATCGGCGGCTGATATGGCCGGAGCATGACGCGATGGCTGTGCATCCTGGCCCTCCTCGGACTCCCCCTGACCGGGTGCGGTGACGACGAGGACGAACGCTCCACCGAGACGCCGACCCCCGAGACGGAGGCCCCGGCGGAGACCCCGAGCGAGGCGGAGACCGAGGCGCCGCGGCCGGCGCAGACCGCGGCGCTGCCCGACTCGCTCCCGAACGGGCTGCTGCTGGTGTTCTCGCAGTTCGTGACCGGCCCCAACGGCATGCAGCCCGGCGCGGCGCGCATGGAGATCCTCACGCGCAGCGGGGGGCAGTGGCACACGGAGGTGGTCGAGGACGACTCGAGCAACGTCTTCCACAAGGCGTTCGTGTACACGCCGCCGGGCGCCGCGCCCGGCATCGCCACCATCGGCGCGACCGGCGCCGCGGTGAAGCTCTGGCGCCGGTCGGGCGGGCAGTGGTCGAGCGAGACCCTCTGGGAGGCGGAGTTCGGCGGGACCCGCGATCGCATGCGTGACGCCGAGGTCGCCGACCTCTATGGCGACGGCCGCCCCGCGATCGCGGTCGGCACGCACGACATGGGCGTGCTCGGCATCATCCGGCCCCAGGAGAGCGGTGGCTTCGCGGTCACCGAGCTGAGCCGGACGCCCAACACGTGGATCCACGAGGTCGAGATCGGGGACCTGAACGGCGACGGCACCCTCGAGGTCTACGCGACGCCGAGCGACCCGAACGACCTCGACGGCGGCGAGCAGCGCGGGAGCGTCGTGCGCTACGTGCCGAACGGCGGCGGCGAGCCGACGGTGGTGGCCGATCTCGGAGACCGCCACGCCAAGGAGATCTGGGTCGGGGACGTGGACGGAGACGGACGCGACGAGCTGTACGTGGCCGTCGAGGCGCACACGACCGGGCAGGACCCGAACGTGCAGATCGTCGATCCGGTCGAGATCCGTCGCTACGACCACGACACCGCGCCGACGGAGGGCGTGGTCATCGCGCGCATCCAGGACCGGCTCACGCGCTTCCTCACCGTCGGGGACCTCGACGGAGACGGCAAGGACGAGATGATCGCGGCCGCGTTCTCGAGCGGCCTCTGGCTGCTGCGCCCGGGCCGAGACCCGCGCGCGGAGTGGGCGATGGAGAACATCGACCGCGACTCGGGGGGCTTCGAGCACGCGGCGCTGGTCGCGGATCTCGACGCCAACGGACAGGACGAGCTCTACGTCGCGGCCGACAACCAGGGGGAGCTCCGACGCTACGTCTGGGTCAACGGCCGACCGCGCCGCGAGGTCATCCGGTCCCGCGAGAACCCGCGCAGCATGATGACCTGGAACATCATGCCGGTGCCGCGCTCCCTCGTGGAGTGAGGGCGCGTCAGAACAGGAAGCCGGCCCGGAGGACGTGGTACGTCTGGACCGGGTCGGTGTCGAAGCCGATCTCGATCGTGTAGCCGATCTCGAAGTTGCCGCCGAGCAGGATGCTGAGCGAGGCGGCGGGCCGCACGACCCACGCATCCGAGACCGTCTCCTGGAAGCTGATGCAGCTCTCGGTGTCGGACGGCGTGCACATCGGGGTGACGGCCGCGCGGCGCTCACTGAAGCGCTCGTTCATCACGCTCACGCCACCGCTCGGGACGACGTAGAAGGTGAAGAAGCCGCCGACGTCCACGAAGAAGCGGTAGCCGAGCATGCTCTCGACGCGCACGAGGTCGCGCGAGTGGGTCAGCACGTCGCCCACCGGGTCGTCGATGCCGCCCGTGAAGAGGCCCACCCGGTTCATCCAGCTGATGCGGTCGAAGAGGGTGGCGCCCAGCGTCAGGTAGCCGCCGCCGGCCACGCGGCCCTGCTCGTCGATGATGAGCGCGGCGCCGATGCCCAGGCGGAGCTGGAGGTCACCGAGGAAGTCGCTCGCTTCGCCGCTCTGGGCGATGAGCACGTCCGCCTGACCGATGCGGGCCACCAGGCCGAGGTCGGCGCTGACGAGGCCCGCGCCCGTGATCATGCCCAGCACCCGGCCCTCGCAGTCGAGGAGCGGCGCGCCCGCGTGCCCCACCGCGAGCGCGACGTCGGCCTGGAGGCCGACCTCGTTGGCCGCGCCGACGGTGCCGGTGGAGGTGGACCATCGCAAGAGACCCTCGCCTCGCTCGCCCAGCAGGCGGTTCACCTCCGCGAACGGGTGGCCGAGCGCGACGACGGGCGCGCCGCGTCGGGCGCTCGTCTCCGGGGCGGGAGCCAGCGGCTCGACGCCGTCGATCGGCGCCGCCAGCTCGAGCACCGCGAGGTCGTAGTCCTCGTCCCGCGCGAGCAGCCGGGTGCCGATCTCGGTGCCGTCCTGGGTCACGACGGTCGCGCCGCGCCCGAGGCCGAGGAGGCTGAAGGCGGTCACGACGTGCCGGGGAGAGTGATAGACGAAGCCCGCGCCCCACTGTGTGCCGGCGCGCACCCGAACGACGGCGGCGGCGGCGCGCGCGTAGGCGGCCTCGGCGCAGGTCGGGGCGCTCGATGGAGCCGCGTCCTCCGCGGGGTCTGCGGTGACCGGCTCCGGCAATGACTCCGAGACTGGCTCTGGCGCCGGCTCCGAGGTTGGCTCCGCCTCGGGCGCGGGCTCCGGATCCGCTGCCGCCTCGGCCACGGGCTCGCCCGTCGCGTCCTCATCCACCCCCGCGGGGGGCGTGTCCACCTCGGGCTGTGCCCACACGGGGACCGCCCAGAGCAAGCTGCCGAACACCAATAGCCAGCGCGTCATGTCTCTCTCCAAGAGTCGACTCCGTGCGCCGACGTTACGAGCACGCTGGGTCTCTCGGCCCGAACGCGCCAGCTACAAGATCTCGTCGAGGTAGCTCGGGTGGTCGTAGCAGAAGTGCGTGCGGCTGAAGCCGGGCAGATCCATGCGCTCGCCGAGGGGGCGGTCGCCGCCCGAGTCCATCAGGCAGCCGTCGCCGTCGAAGTCGTTGTGGTAGACGGTCGGCGGTCCGAAGGGCTGCGCCATCCCGAGGCTGTGGCCGAGCTCGTGCGACGACGTCTCGCCCACGATCGAGCCCAGCGCGTCGATCGCGCGGCGCACCGCGGCGACCCGATCGGGATCTCCGTCGCCGACGCCCTCCGAGCGGGTCGCCGGCCGCGCGCGGACCTCCGCGAAGACCTCGTCGAAGAGCGGATCCGGGTCCGGCGAGCCGGGCGGTCGCTCCGCGCCGAGGCCAGGGTTCTCGGACCAGTACAGGAACGACTCCACGAAGACGCCGCCGTAGCCCGGATAGCCGTCCATCTGCGTCTCGGCGTTCGCGCCCCCGATCGCGTCGAAGAGGCGGAGGTTGCCCACATCTTTGCCAGGGGTGTTGTCGTACCCGAAGAGGCCGACGCCGTTGGGATCGGGGCCGCCGACCTCGAGGATCGAGTAGGCGACCCGGGACTGGTCCTCCGGCTCCTCGAAGCGGATCTCGACCGCCCAGTCGCCGTAGATCTCGGTCATGCGGTCCTGCACCACCATCTCGACCTCGTCGGCGACGCGGTGGAGCCCGAAGCGGCGGAGGCTGTCGTAGAAGCCGGGGAGGAAGCGGACGAACACCACCTGGCGCGCGCCGACCAGCTCGAAGCGGAAGGGGATGGTGCTGCCCTCGAGCTCCTCGGTGCCGTCGATGGTGATCGGCGTGGCCGTGCCCTCGAACGCGCCGCGCGCGTGGCCGAAGAGCGAGGCCACCAGCGCGTCGCTCCGGACCTCGGGCTCGATGAAGAAGAGCACCTCGTCGCCGGAGACGAACTCCGGGACGATCTCGCCCGAGAAGGGCTCCGGGCTGCCGCCCTCGGGGACGAAGCGGCCGCTGAGCCGGATCAGCGTGGTCTCGTCGGGCCGGTCCGGCCCGCCCAGGAACCCGGCGCCGCGCACGCTGAGGAGCTGGCCGAGGTGACCGTTCGGCGGATCGAGGCTGAACAGCTCCGGCGGGTTGAAGTGCAGGCTCGTCGACTGCGGCGCCGACTCGCTCCGCTCCCCGGACACCAGCCGGGACTCGAGGGTGACGGTGCCGTCGAAGGTGCCGGGCGCCAGCGCCCCGATGTCGGTCGTCAGCACGATCACGCCGCGCTCGCGGTCGAAGCGCTCGAGGGGCGCCACCGGGAGCGAGACGGCCACGGGTCGATCGCCGCCCGCGTCGAAGGTGTAGGTGCCCTCGAAGCGCGCCGTGAGCTCGCCTTCGGTGGGCCCCACGATGCCCGCGCCGACCACGACGGCGACGTCGTTGCGGTGGGCCTCGCCGCGCGGGACCTCGAAGAGATCGACGGGCAGCGCGGTGCGCACGCTCAGATCGGCGATGTAGGGATCGGAGCTGAGGCCGTTGCCCATCAGGCGCACCGACACGGTGTGGTCGCCGCTGCCGAGCGCGCTCACGACCTCGCCCGTCAGCTCGAAGAGGAGCCGGCCGTCGACGTCGTCGGGCATGCCGAAGAGGACTCCTGCGCTCGACCCGCCGCTGTCCACGCTGAGGTGTGGGTCGCTCCCGAGATCGTCGAAGCCCAGGCCGCGCACCTCGACGAGCGATCCTTCGACGGCCGGGTCGGGCGCGCGCAGCTCCAGGATCTCCGGGCGCTCCGCCGTGCCCCCGTCGGAGCTCGGCAGGGTGTTGTCGCAGGCCAGCATCACCAGCGCGCAGGCGCACGCGCGAATCCAAGCAGTCACGCCGGCATTCTACGGCGAAGCGGAAGCCGCCGCATGGGGGCCGCATGGAGCCCGAGCGCCGGCCGCGGTATCCTGGCCCCCGCATGCCACGCCTTCAGCTCCCGAGCCTTGCTTCTTCGCGCTCCTCTCTCGCCGCCTGCCTCCTCGCGCCTTGCCTCCTCGCGGCCTGCGCCAGCGGCAGCGCGCCCACGTTGCAGCCGGTCAGCGACCAGACGGTGCGGGTGAACGAGGAGCTCCGGCTGACCCTCGGGATCGACAACCCGGAGGGGAGGGCGGTCGCGGTGCGCATCGAGGACCCGATGCTGCCGAGCTTCGATCGCGTGCACTCGCTGAGCACCGAGCCGGGCGGCGCGCTCTTCCGCTGGGCGCCGCTCTCCAGCCAGGCCGGCCGCCACGAGCTGGTCTTCGTGCTCACGGACGGCGGCTCGGGGGAGTACGACCGCGAGACGGTCTCCATCGAGGTCCTGCCGTCGGAGGACGCGGCGCCCGTGTTCGTGCGACCGGGCGCGGGCGGCACCTACGACCTCGAGCGCGAGCCGTGCGTGACCTTCGACGTCGAGGTGCGCGACGACGACTCCACCACCGTCGACATCGGCAACCGCGGGAGCCTTCCCGAGCGCGCCACGCTGGCGAACTCCGGCGCGAAGCGGGCCACGTTCGACTGGTGCCCCACGCCCGACCAGGTGGCGAGCTCCGAGCGCTGGACCGTGCAGCTCTTCGCCGACGACGGCGACCACCCGCAGGTCGAGCACGACTACATCATCGTGCTCCGCTCGGGCCCGAAGGACGGCTGCCCGGGCGCCGCCCCCGTGGTCTCGGTGACCTCGCCGCGCGCCATGGAGGCCATCACGAGCGGGACGACCTATCCGGTGGAGGTCACCGTCACCGACGACATGGGGCTGCGCGATCCGCCGCTGCTCTACTACAGCCTCACCGCGCCGGACGACCCGACCAAGCCCGACGTGACCGCCTTCGAGCAGGTCACGTTCGAGCCGACCGAGGGCGACGACTACGTCGCGCGCATCCCGAGCCTCGGCCTCGCGGAGGGCGAGATGGAGGAGGTCTTCTTCCTCGTCAGCGCGACCGACAACGACGACCCGTCCGGCAGCATCTGTGATCACCGCACCGACACCACGGTCACGTCCTTCTTCGCGGTGGGCGGCACGCCCCCCGACGGGAGCCTCGCGGAGTGCGCGTACTGCACGGGCTCGACGGAGTGTGACTCCGGCATCTGCGCGGCGACGGCGTCCGGCGGGCGCTGCGTCGACTCGTGCTCGGGCGGAGGCGCGTGCGACATGGGCACGTGCGGCGCGACCGTGACGACCGAAGGCGGCACCCGCGCGGGCTGCGGTCCCTCGCGAGAGATCTGCGGCGGCGGCGGCGGCACCTGCACCGACGACTCGCGCGAGCCCGACGACTCGACCGGCACCGCCACTCCGTACAGCTCCCGGATCACCGACGGACAGATCTGCGCGGGCGACTCCGACTACTTCTCGTTCTCGGTGGGGCGCGGCGAGCGGGTGATCGTCAGCGCGGAGTTCGCGACGCTGGACGGCGACCTGGATCTCGAGCTGAGCGACGGGGCCGGGACCATCGTCGACACGAGCGCGGGCGTGACCGACACCGAGCGGGTCGAGTACTGCAACGCCGACGCCTCGACCACGCTCTACGCGCGCGTCTTCGGCTACGGCGGTGACGAGAACAGCTACACGCTCGACGCGGCCGTGATGCCGGACAGCGCCGGGTGCTGCATGGACGACCGCTTCGAGGACGACGACACGCGCATGACCGCGCGGAGCGTGACCTTCAGCGGCGGCTCGCCCGACATGGCCGCATTCGACGGGACGGTGTGCAGCGGCGACGACGACTGGATCGCCATCCCGATGACCGGCCCGGGTCGCATCGAGGCCGACCTCGTCTTCGTGCACGCGGACGGCGACATCGACATGGCGCTCTTCGATCCGTCGGGCGTGCGCCTGGCGAGCGGGGCCTCGGTCACCGACGACGAGGCGCTCGGGGTCGATGTCTCCAGCGCCGGGACGTACGCGCTCCGGGTCTACGTCTTCGGCAGCGGGAACACCTACCTCGGGGAGGTGCGCCGCTCGACCGGCACCGGCTGCAGCCGCACGGCGGACTGTCCCGTCGGCACCGTCTGCGACGGAACCTGTGAGAACGACCGTTGCACCTCCGGGGCCGATTGCCCGGCCATGCACGCTTGCTTGTCGGCGGGGCCCATCCCGGCCGCGAGCCACTGCGGGCAGAGCTGCGCGAGCAACTCGGAGTGCCGTTCGGGCGAGGCGTGCAAGTGGACGCTCGACGGACGCGGCTGCGCGGCCACGGGCGGCGGCTCCAACGGGGCCTCCTGCACGGACTTCACCGGCTGCGGGGGGCAGCGCACCTGCCTGCCCTGGGTCGGCGGCTATTGCGCGCGCGCGAGATGCAGCAGCAACGCCGACTGCGAGACCGGCACGTACTGCGTGGCCGAGGGCGGCATCAACGTCTGCGCGCTGAGCTGCGTGTCCACGCCGTGCCGCGAGTCCGAGGGCTACAGCTGCGACTTCCGCCCGACGCTGGGCGGCACGAGCCGCTTCGTCTGCCTCCCCTGATCAGCGCTTCGCGCGCAGGTAGTTGAGCAGCCACTTGTGCAGCGCCGAGTGGGTCTCGATGGGCACGTCCCACGGCGGGCCCTTGGTCTCGAACTCGGCGAAGCTCTGGCGCACTTCGTCGTAGGGGCCGTCTTCGCCCGGCAGGTGGCTCCACGCGTACCAGCGCAGGCCCTCGTCGCTCGTCTCGACGGCGCGGTAGTGGTCGGGGTCGTCGGGCGCCTCGCGCCAGCGCCAGGTGCGGTGGGGGGAGGCGATGAAGCGTCGGAGCGCGTCGCGGTCCATGCCCGAGTTGTAGGTCGGACTCGCGCTCCGCACCACGGCCAGGCGGGCTCAGCGGACCATCGGGTTCGAGAACTCGATCGGCAGTCGGAGCGGGAGCATGTCGAGGTCGGGCGCGAGGTCGTCGGGCAGCGGGGAGAAGGGCGTGGCCGCGCGGATGGCGGCGAGCGCGGCGCGGTCGAGGTCGTCGTAGCCGCTCGTGCGCACGAGCCGCGGGGCGCGCGCCAGGGTTCCGTCGCGGCGCACGCGTACGTCGTAGATCGACACGCCCTGGTCCATGGCGAGCGCGCGCTCGCGAGGGAAGCGCAAGGCGTCGTGCACACGCCGGCGGTTCTGGGTGAACCAGTGTCGATAGCGCGAGTCGCTGGTGTCGAGCGCGGCGTAGCGGCCGTCACCCGGTCCGTGCGTCGTCGCGCGCCCGCCCTCGCGCTGGCCGCCGCCCACGCCCGGGCTGCCGCCGCCGCCGGTGCCGCCGCGGCCGCTCCCCACGCGCGGCGCGGTGCGATCGGTCGACTCGACCCAGCTCTGCATGAGATCGCCCGCGAGCAGCTCCGCGCTCTGG
>SHBB01000458.1 GCA_004213565.1 Sandaracinaceae bacterium | reverse complement strand
GGGGGGAGGGTCTGCGTTCAGACCCTCCAACAAGAAACGGCGGCCAGCTTTCGCGCAGCGAAAGCGCGAGCCGCGGGGGCCCAGCGCCCCGCGCTGGGGTCGGCGCCCAAGCGAGCGGAGCGGGCGCCGAGCGGGTCCCCGCGGCAGCGGGCGGCCAGCTTTCGCGCAGCGAAAGCGCGAGTCGCGGGGGCCCCAGCGCCCCGCCGCTGGGGTCGGCGCCAAAGCGCGCGGAGCGCGCGACGCGCCGTAGTTGGGAGGGGGGCCCCATTGGCGCTTCGCCCAATGGGGGGAGGGTCTGCGTTCAGACCCTCCAGCAAACTCAGCGCAGCTCGTCGACGCTCTTCTGCTCGGCGATGAACTCGTCCACCGCTTCGCGCACGGGGCGGTTCCAGTAGACCTTCTTGTCCGCGATCTCGCGGAGCGCCGTGACGGCCGCGCGGTTCTTGCTGTGCACGAGGGCGGGGGCGCCCTTCATGATCTGCCGGCAGCGCTTGGCGGCCAGGATGACCAGTGCGAAGCGGTTCTCTTCGTGCTCGAGGCAGTCTTCGACGGTTACGCGGGCCATGCTCAGTCGCTCCAGTGCAGGAAAGGGCCGCGGAAGATAGCGCCGAGGCCCCCGCCGGGCAAGCGACGGTTGGGAAAGGTGGAAGAGGGCAGAATCACGGCTTTACGTGCGACGAAGGGGTGGGTAGCATCCACGCAGCCTCGCGCTGTCATGTCCCGCCTGACGATCATCGGCCCGGACGGCCGCCAGGACGTAGATCTCCTGGCTCACAACACCCTGGGTCGACACCCCAACAACACGGTGCAGGTCTTGGACCGCATCGTGTCGAAGGAGCACTGCCACGTCGACCACGAGGGTGGGCGTTGGATATTGCGCGACCTGGGCTCGCTGAACGGCACGTACGTCAACGGCGAGCGCATCAGCGAGAAGTTCCTGAACCCGGGCGACGAGATCATGCTGGGCTCGACCCGGATCATCTTCGACCCGCAGAACGCGCCGGGGGCGCGGCCGGCTCAGGCCTCGCAGCCCGAGCCCCCGCCGCCGCCGCCCCCCGTCCAGGAGACCCGGCCGCAGGCGCCGCCTCAGGCCTTCGACGGTCCGCCCGCGCCGCCCCCGCCGATCGCGCCGAGCACGCTCGCCCAGGGCGGGATGTCGCCACAGATGACGCCGGGCGGGGGGCTGCCGGTCCCGGACCCCAAGATGTCGCGGGTGACGATCGCGCCCGGCATGGTCGAGAGCCACATCCGGACGAAGCTCGCGCCGCTGATCGACCAGAGCTTCCTGCCCGAGCGGCTCATCCAGGACAGCGACGCGCTCCGCCGCGACTACGAGAAGCTCCGGGTGAGCTATGAGCTGGCGCGCGCGATCGGCGCCGAGCTCGACATCGACAAGGCGCTCGTGAAGATCCTCGACGCGGCCTTCCAGCTGCTGCGCGCGGACCGCGGCGTGATCCTCCTCTACGACGAGGAGCGCGAGCTGCTGCCGCGCTGCGTCCGGACGCGCGAGGGCGGGCAGGACCCGAACGAAGAGGTCGTGATCTCGAGCACGATCGTCGAGCAGGTGCTGCGCGACAAGGCGGCGGTGCTCTCGAGCGACGCCACGGTCGACTCGCGCTTCCAGGGCGCCCACTCGATCATCATGCAGGGCATCCGCTCGAGCATGGCCGTGCCGCTGCTCCACTCGGCCGAGGTCTTCGGGATCATGGTCCTCGACTCTCAGATCGCGACCAACGCGTTCACCGAGAAGGACCTGCAGCTGTTCCAGAACGTCGCCAACCAGGCGGCGGTCGCCATCCAGAACTCGCTCTACGCGGCGAAGCTGGAGCAGGAGGCGATCACCCGCGAGCGCTTCCAGCGGCTCCTGAGCCCGGCCATCGCGCAGCAGGTCATCGAGGGCCGCGTCGAGGTCAAGAAGGGCGGCGAGGCGCGCATCACCTCCGTGCTCTTCAGCGACATTCGCGGCTTCACGGCGATGAGCGAGTCGCAGGCGGCGCAAGAGATCGTCGACATGCTCAACGAGTACTTCGAGCGCATGGTGGAGGTGATCTTCAATTACGAGGGCACCCTCGACAAGTTCGTCGGCGACGAGATCATGGCCCTGTTCGGAGCGCCCGTGAGCCACCCCGACGATCCCTACCGAGCGGTCAAGACGGCCCTCGAGATGAAGGCGGTGCTCGCTCAGTTCAACCTCGAGCGCGAGGAGGCGGGCCAGCCGACGATCCAGATCGGCATCGGCATCAACACCGGCGAGTGCGTCGCGGGGTACCTGGGCAGCAGCAAGGCGCTCGAGTACACGGTCATCGGCGACACGGTGAACACGGGCGCGCGGCTCTGCTCGATCGCCAAGGCGGGCGAGATCATCATCAGCGAGAACACCTTCGCGGCGGTCAAGGATCACTTCGAGGTGGTGGAGCTCCCCCCGACGCAGGTGAAGGGCAAGGCTCACGCCCTCAAGATCTTCAACGTGGTGGGGGAGAAGACGGGCACCTTCGGGGTCGAGCACACGCGCCCCGCTTGACGCGGGCCGCCGGCCGCGAAAGAACCCCGCTCGATCCGTCATGGCCCATCTGGAATTCGAAAAGCCCCTCGTCGAGCTCGAGGCCCGCATCCGCGAGCTCAAGGTGTACGGCGTCCGCGAGAGCGGCTTCGAGGGCGAGCTCGGCAAGCTCGAGGATCGCGTCGAGACGCTCCAGCGCGAGATCTACGACCAGCTCACCGTCTGGCAGAAGGTCCAGCTGAGCCGCCACCCCGACCGGCCGTACTTCCTGGACTACGTCGAGCGCGTGTTCGACGACGTGGTCGAGCTCCACGGGGACCGCTCGTTCTCCGATGATCCGGCGATCATCAGCGGCTTCGCGCGGCTCGAGGGGCGCACCGTCGCGATCATCGGGCACCAGAAGGGGCGCACCACCAAGGAGAAGGTGCGGCGTAACTTCGGCATGGCGCACCCCGAGGGCTACCGGAAGGCGATGCGCATCATGGAGCTCGCCAACCGCTTCCGCCGACCGGTGCTCACCTTCATCGACACCCCGGGGGCGTACCCGGGCATCGGGGCGGAGGAGCGCGGGCAGTCGGAGGCGATCGGCATGTCGCTCGCCGTGATGGCCGGCCTGCGCGTCCCGGTGATCGCCACCGTCATCGGGGAGGGCGGCTCGGGCGGCGCGCTCGCGCTCGGCGTGGCCAACCGCGTCCTCATGCTCGAGTTCGCGACCTACAGCGTCATCACGCCCGAGGGCTGCGCGTCGATCCTGTGGCGTGACGGCGCCGAGGCGCCGAAGGCCGCCAAGCAGCTCAAGCTCCTCGCCACCGACGTCGTGAAGCTCGGCGTGGTCGACGAGGTGATCGACGAGCCGCGCGGGGGCGCGCATCGCGAGCCCGACGAGGCGGCGCGCCACCTCGTGGCCGCGGTGTCGAGGCACCTGGGCGAGCTCGAGCAGCTCGACGAGCGCGCGCTGGTCGACCAGCGCTACGCGAAGTTCCGCGCGATGGGCGTGACGACCGACGCCTGAGGCGAGTAAGGTCGCGGCGATGTATCCGCCGCAGGGCCCACCTGGACCAGCTGGCCCGCCCTACGGCGCGGGCCCCGCGGGCGCGAGCGCGATGCCGGACCCGGAGCGGGTGCGCCGTCGGATCGGCTGCGGCTGCTACGGCGTCGCGATGCTCGGCGGCGTCGTGCTGCTCTTCCTGCTCTTCATCATCCTGCCCCTCGCGACCCAGGGCGTGGGCACGCTGATCGCGATGGCGGTCGGGGCGTGCCTCGCGTTCCCCGCGGCGCTCGTCTACCTGACGGTGCCGCGCCTGCTCGACCGCTACGATCCCGAGCCCGCCTACGCGCTGCTGATGGCGCTCGCCTGGGGCGCGATCGCGGCCTGCGGCGTGAGCGCGGTGGTCAACACCCTCGTCGGCGGGATCATCGGCGGCGAGGCGGGCGAGATCATCAGCACCGTGGTCAGCGCCCCCATCATCGAGGAGGCCACCAAGGGCGTGCTCGTGCTCGGCTTCTTCTACTTCCTCCGGCGCGAGTTCGACGGGGTGGTGGACGGGATCATCTACGCCACCTTCTGCGCCATCGGCTTCGCGGCGGTCGAGAACGTCATCTACTACGCCAACGCGGGCCTCGAGGCGGGCGCGGGCGGCATGATCGGGACCTTCGTCGTGCGCGGCGTGCTCGCGCCCTGGGGGCACCCCCTCTACACGTCGATGACGGGGATCGGCATCGGGATCGCGCGTGAGACCGACAAGGTATGGCTCCGCCCGATCGCGCCCGTCCTCGGCTACGCGGCCGCGGTCTTCCTGCACGCGGTGTGGAACGGCACGGCGATCGTGCTGGGCTCGAGCGAGGTCGGCGGCCTCATCTTCCTCTTCATCATGCTCCCGCTCTGGCTCCTGTTCGTCGCGGCGTTCCTCGCCATCGTGATCGTGCTCGTCCGACGCCGCGGCAAGATCATTCGCAGTCATCTGCTCGACGAGGTCGCGCTCGGCCACCTCACCAAGGCGGAGCTGGAGCTGGTGGCGAGCGCGTTCGGCGGGCTCACGGCCTACTTCCGCAAGGGCAAGCTGGGCGTGGAGTTCGTGCGCGCCGTCGCGCGCCTCGCGCTGAGCAAGTGGCACACCGGCCGGGCGGTCAAGACGAGCACGCGCACCGTCTCGATGGACTTCATCGCCCCGCTGCGCCGCCGCATCCGTGAGCTCCGCGCGCAGGGCGCCTCGCCGGCGTGAGGCTGCGCGTCAGTCGATCGGTGGGTCGAGCTCGATCCGCTCCTCGGCGAGGAGCGAGGGGAAGCCGTCCACGTCGACGAACGCGTGCTTGCCGTCGGGGGTGAGCCACGCGCCCTCCACCGAGGCCGGCAGCTCGCCTACGTCGCGACGCCGCGCGCCGCCGTCGGTGAGGGCCGCCCGGAGCGCGTCGAGCTGCGCGTCGCTGGCGCGCGTGAGCTTCGCGTGGGACTCGGGATCGACGAGGATCTCGGTGAACAGCTCGCTCATGCCTGCTCCTTCAGCATCTTCGCCACCTCGACCGCGGCGTAGGTGAGCACGCCGTCGGCGCCCGCCCGCTTGAAGCAGAGCAGGCTCTCGAGGATGGTCTTGTCCCAGTCGAGCCAGCCGCGATCGGCCGAGCCGCGCAGCATCGCGTACTCGCCGCTCACCTGGTAGGCGTAGGTCGGCACGCCGAACGCGTCCTTCACGCGGCGCACGACGTCGAGGTACGGCATGCCGGGCTTGACCATCACCATGTCGGCGCCCTCGCTGAGATCGATGGCGACCTCGCGGAGCGCCTCGTCCCCGTTCGCCGGGTCCTGCTGGTAGGTGCGCTTGTCGCCCTGGCCGAGGCTGCCCTTGCTGCCCACCGCGTCGCGGAAGGGGCCGTAGAACGCGCTCGCGTACTTCGCCGCGTAGCTGAGGATGCGCACGTGCGCGTGGCCCGCCTGGTCGAGCGCGTCGCGGATGGCGCCGATGCGCCCGTCCATCATGTCCGACGGCGCGATCACGTGGCAGCCGGCCTCGGCCTGCACGACCGCTTGCTGGCAGAGCAGCTCCACCGTCTCGTCGTTCACCACGTAGCCGTCCTTCACCAGGCCGTCCTGGCCGTGGGTGGTGAAGGGATCGAGCGCCACGTCGCACACGATGCCGACGTCCAGGTTCGCCTCGCGGAGCGCGCGGACCGCGCGGCAGACGAGGTTGTCGGGGTTCTTCGCCTCCTCGCCCCCCGGCGTCTTGTCCTTCGGGTCGGTGACCGGGAAGACCGCGATGGCGGGGATGCCCAGCTCCGCCGCCTCGGCCGCGGCCTCGACGAGCAGGTCGACCGTGAGGCGCTGCACGCCCGGCATCGAGGCGATGTCGGTGCGCTCGCCCTGGCCCTCGCGCACGAAGCACGGCCAGATCAGGTCGTTGACGCTGAGCGCGTTCTCGCGGACGAGCCGGCGCGACCAGTCGTCCTTGCGGTTGCGGCGCATGCGCGTGCGGGGGAAGGCGCCGTTGAGGCTCGGGTCCATCGAAGTCTCCGTCACTCGCTCTTGGAAGGGCGTTCGGGGTTGCGTTCGGAGGGGAAGGGCAGCACGCCCAGCTCGTCGAGCAAGACGTGCACGACGTCTTTCTGCATCTCGATGCGGCGGCGCTCCTCGAAGCCCATCCAGGTCTCGACGCAGATGCCGACGCAGCCGATGGCGTCCACGATCACCTCGGTCGAGGAGGTCGAGACCGGGTAGTGCTGCGAGGCCCAGCGCTCCTCGTCGCTCTGCTTCATCGCGTCGAGGCGCGCGACCGCGCGCTCCACGACGGGCGGGATGGGCTGCACGCCGTAGACGAGGGTCTGGCCGAAGCTCGGCGTCACCGCGGGGTCGTAGCGCTTGTGGCTCTCGTGAAGGGTCGCCATCAGGTCGGGGCGCTCGTCCTCGACGAGATCCATGAAGACGCGCGCGAGGCGCCTCTCCACCTCGGGCGCGTCGGCGTCCCCGGGGAAGCAGCGGTTGAGGTCGAGCCCTCCGGGCGCGGCGCGCTGGCGGGCTCGATAGGCGGCGCGGTTCATGGTCGGGACGATCAGGAGGCGCCCCGCCGCGGGTCGGATGCCCGCCTCGAGCAGCTCCTCGAGCGCGTGCACGCCCGCGACCTCGTCGCCGTGGATGCCGGCCTGGATCAGCGCCGTCGGGCCGGGCGCGTCGGCCTCGAGCACGTGGAGGGGGACGGTGGGCGTCAGGAAGTGGGAGCCTGCGGGCAGCGGCATGGGCGCGCATGGTAGCGGATCGCGTTCGCGATATGCTCGCGCGCATGCGACGAGCGGGGCGAAGGGCGGACGGAGCGTGGGTGATCACGGGCGCGGCGAGCGGCTTCGGCCGCGAGGTGGCGCGGCGGCTGAGCGAGCGGGGTGAGTCGCTCGCGCTCTGGGACCGCGACCGCGCCGGGCTCGAGGAGACCCGCGCCCAGATCCGGGCCGGCAGAGTGCACCTCGAGGAGGTCGACGTGACCGACCCGGAGGCGCTCGTCGGTGCGCGGCAGCGGAGCGAGGAGGCGCTTGGCGCGATCGCGCACGTCTTCCACTCGGCCGGGGTGCTCGCGGTGGGCCCGGCGGACGAGGTCCCGCCCGACGCGTATCGCCGCATGCTCGAGGTCAACGTGCTCGGGACGGTGCACGTGACGCAGGCGCTCCTGCCGTCGCTGCGGCGGGCCGGCGCGACGGGCCGGGCGACGCTCACGCTGGTGGCGTCGGTCGCGGGGCTGCGCGGCTTTCCCCAGCTCGCGGGCTACTCGGCGAGCAAGTTCGCGGTGGTGGGCTTCGCCCAGGCGCTCTCGGACGAGCTGACGGGCAGCGGCGTCGCGGTCAAGGTGCTGTGCCCACCTCCAGGCGACACGCCGATGGTCCGGGCGCTGCCCGAGCTGCCGCCGGTCTACAAGCTCTCCCCGATGTTCAGCGCCGCGGAGATCGTCGAGGCGTGGCTGCGGGAGGTCGAGCGGCCGGGGCTCTACGCGCTGGTGGACGTGCGGAGCAAGGCGCTCTGGCGCGTCGCCCGCTTCGCGCCCCGGCTGGTCGACCTGATCGTGCGCAACGCGCGCTGAGCTCAGGAAGGCGGCGGGATGGTGCTGCGCCGACGGAAGCGGCTCAGGATCAGGTCGAGGAGCGGCTCGATGCCCTCCTCCCGCTCGAGGAAGAGCGTGCGCATGCCGCCGCTCTGAGGGTGCCCTCCCTGGATCTGGCTCCGCGTCTCGCGACCGAACGGCGTGTCGAGCGCCCACAGCACGGGCAGGGTCGCGTCCGGCAGACGCGTCAGCGCCGCGGCCAGCTCGTCCGAGCGCATGTTCGGCGGCGCCGTCGCGTCGACCACGACGAGCTGAGGGTTGGCCGAGAACGTGGCGTGCCGGAGCGCGGCGTCGTCCTTCACCGTGAGGGTGTGCACGCGGTCCTCGCCCAGCGTGGCCTTCAGCAGGAGGCCGAACTGCGGCTCGCCGCTCACCACCAGGACCGAGACGGGGTGCGAGACGGCCGCCATCTGCGTGGTGCTGGTCAGCTCGTCCTCGGCGTCGACGAACGGGGAGACCAGGTCCTCCTCGAGGTCGATCTCGACGTCCACCTCGAAGTCCGAGTCCGACGCCGCGTCGGATGACGAGGGGGGCGGGGCGCTCTGGACCAGCCTCGCCTCGAGGATCGCCACGAGCTGAGACGCGCCGTCTTCGTCGAGCTTGCGCGCCAGAGCCAAGGCCAGCGGGCCGCGCACGAGCTCGAGCACCTCGCCCGCGTCGGCGGGGATGCCGCGGTCCCAGCGGTCGAGCGCCTCGAAGAGCACGGAGGTGGCGACGGCGGGCGCGAGCGCCCCCTCGAGCACCTCGCGCACCAGCTGCACCTCTGCTTTCACCTTCGGCCCTCCGCCCCACGACCCCTCGGCCCCACCTGGCGAGTATGCCAGAGGAAGCGAGGTCGCTCGACAGCGTCGTGAGGGTCCGCTACGCAGCCTCCCCGAT
>SHBB01000457.1 GCA_004213565.1 Sandaracinaceae bacterium | reverse complement strand
TGCGAGACCCCGAACGACGAGGACGCGATCTGGTGCAAGTCCTGCGGCGAGCGCGTGGCCCCCGTCGAGTGCGAGGCGTGCAGCACGATGAACGACCCCGACGCGAGCTTCTGCAAGAAGTGCGCGGCGCCTCTGGGTGCCGAGGCGTCCGAGGACGACGAGGACGACGAGGCGGCCGAGGAGGAGCGGGCATGAAGTCGCAGACCGCCTTCGTCTGGCTCGCGCTGCTCACCTGCGCCGGCGTCGCCCAAGCGCAGGAGGGGCTGCCGCCCGGGCACCCTCCCACAGGTCAGCCCCCGGCAGACCAAGGGCTTCCGCCTGGCCATCCGCCCGCGGGCGGCGGGCAGCAGGCGCCGGCCGGCGACGCGCAGCGCGTGTCCCAGGCGCTGCGTCCGCCCACCCTCGCGACCGCCGCGCCGAGCGCCGACGTCCCGGTCGGGAGCATCCGGGTGCGCGTGGTCGACGCCAACGATCGCCCCGTCGCGGGGGCCACCGTCGACGTCGGCTCGCTCGCGCAGGGCGAGCGCTCGCGCCACAACGGTGAGACCAACGCCGACGGCGTCTTCGTGTTCGAGGACCTCCCGACGGGCTCGGGCCAGGCGTACCGGGTCAACGTCCCCTTCAACGGCGCGCTCTATAGCAGCGACCCGTTCCAGCTCCCCACCGACCGCGGCTTCGACGTGACGATGACGCGCCTGCCGGTCACGCGGGATCCGCGCTTCACGTTCTTCCACGTGTTCCGCGTGATCGTCGAGCAGCGCGGCGAGCGCTTGCACGTCATTCACCAGGCGCAGCTGACCAACGCGGGGAGCGAGACCTTCGTCTTCCCCTCGGAGGGTGCGCGCGCGGAGCTCCCGGAGGGGGCCACCGCGTTCCAGTTCCAGCGCGTGATCGGTGACCAGCGCGTGGAGGAGATCCCGGACGCCAACGCCTACGCGTTCCGCGGCTCGATGCCGCCGGGCACGATCCAGCTCGCGTGGGCCTACGACCTGCCCGTCGACGGCGAGAGCCTCGACATCCCGGTGGAGATCCCCTTGCGGTTCTTCGCGCTCCAGGTCCTCGGCGAAGCCCTGCCGGGGCTCCAGATGGACGTCGACGGCATGCCGGCGCCGCGTCGGCTCGACCCCGAGGGAGCGCCCTGCGAGAGCAGTCAGCGCACCGAAGGCTGCGCCTGGGTGACGATGGAGCGCCGCGGGCCCGAGCAAGCGGAGCTGCGCTCGATCGTCATCGAGCTGTCGGGGATCCCGGGGCCGCCCAACATCCGCTGGGTGGCGGTGCTCGTCGCGCTCGCGTTCGCCTTCTTCGGGATCGCGTGGGCGACGGTCCGTCCGCGGATCGATCCCCGGGCCGAGAAGCGCGCGCGCCGCAAGCGCCGTCAGGCGCTGCTCGACGAGGTCCGAGCGCTCGAGGAGGAGCTGGGCGCCGGGGAGATCGGCCCCGAGTATCACGCGAAGCGTCGAGCGGCGCTGGAGCGCGAGCTCGCCGTGCTCCTCTACCGCGAGGATCGCGACGCCGAGGCGGACGAAGACGAAGCGGAAGAGGACGCCGCTCCGTCGCCGCGCCGGACCGGTGCGTGGGGACTGAGCTTCGTCGCCGGCGCGGTGATGACCTACGGCGGGGCGAGCGGGATGCTCCAGTTCCGCAACCTCGAGGGCAGCAGCTGGGTCGTGGCGGCCTTCGGCATCCTGCTCGTGGTGATGGCGATCGTGCGCTGGACGGCCGAGCGTCGACGCTGACCGCAGATTTCTCCGGAAAAGCGTCAGTCTCGGCGGTCGGCGTGCGTCCGAGGCTCCATGGCGCCGGGATCGCGTTGATCGCGCTTCGCCGGCCGTCTACGGTGGGCCGCCCCTCGAGCGTGGGGCTGGCCGAGACGTGAATCGAACGTGAATCGAACAGTGAGAGACGACGATGGCATCTGAAGGGCTCAACAAGGTCATGCTCATCGGAAACCTCGGGATGGATCCCGAGATCCGGTTCGGGCAGAGCGGGAACGCGGTGCTGCGGATGCGCCTCGCGACGACCGAGCGTTACATGACGCGCGGCGGCGAGCGGCAGGAGCGCACCGAGTGGCACACGGTCATCTTCTTCGGCAACCGCGCCGAGGGGCTCTCCAAGGTGCTCAGCAAGGGCGAGACCGTCTACATCGAGGGCCGCCTGCAGACCCGTCAGTGGGACGACAAGGACGGGAACAAGCGCTACACGACCGAGATCGTGGGCACCCAGCTCCTCTTCCTCGGCGGTCGGCGCGGCGAGGGCGGCGGCGGCGGCGGCGGCGGTGAGTACGGCGGCGGCGGTGGAGGCGGCGGCTACGGCGGCAGCGGCGGCGGCGGCGGCGGTCACGGCGGCGGCAGCGGTGGTGGTGGTGGCGGCGGCTACGGCGGCGGTGGCGGCGGTGGTCCGAGCGACGACTTCGGCGGCGGCGGCGGCGGCGGCGGCGGCGGCGGCGACGACTTCGGCGACGACGACATCCCGTTCTGACGGGTGGCGAAGCCTCCCCCAGCGAAGAAGACACGCGCGAAGAAGGCGCGCGTCGACGTCCTCCTGGTCGAGCGTGACCTCGTGGAGAGCCGGGCGCGCGCCCAGGCGATCATCCTGGCCGGGAAGGTGTTCTCCGGGGAGCAGCGCGTCGAGAAGGCGGGGCAGCGCTTGCCCGTGGACGCGCCCCTCGAGGTCCGTGGGCGCGACCACCCGTACGTCTCCCGCGGAGGCGTCAAGATGGAGGGCGCGCTGGATGCGCTGGGCTTCGACCCCGCGGGCCTCGTCGCGGCGGACTTCGGCGCGTCGACGGGCGGCTTCACCGACTGCCTGCTCCAGCGCGGCGCGGCGAAGGTCTACGCGATCGACGTCGGGTACGGCCAGCTCGCGCATCGCCTCCGCACGGATGACCGCGTGGTGGTCATGGAGCGGGTGAACGCGCGGCACCTGCAGGCGAGCGACCTGCCCGAGCCGGTGGCGCTCGTGGTGATCGACGCGAGCTTCATCTCGATCGCCAAGCTCCTCCCCGCCGCTCACGCGTTGCTCCAGCCCGGCGGGCACGTGCTGGGCATGGTGAAGCCGCAGTTCGAGGTGGGGCGCGCCAAGCTCGAGAAGGGCGTCGTGCGCGACCCGGACGCGCGCGCGGTGGCCATCGACGCGGTGGCCCGCGAGGCGGAGTCGATCGGCTTCACCCTCCGCGGTCGCTGCGACTCCCAGCTCCCCGGCCCGGACGGGAACCTCGAGGCGTTCCTACTGCTCGAGCGCCGCTGACGGGGTCTGGAGCTCGTCCAGCCACGGCCTCCAGGAGGTCACGTCCTCGCCGACCAGCGTGGCCGTCAGCCGATAGCCCGTGGCTCCTGCCTCGAAGCGCCGGACGCGCACGACGACCTGCCCCCCACTCGACAGGCGCGCCTCGACCGCGTCGTCCGACACCAGGCTCGGAGTGTGGCCCGCGCGTCGAAGGCTCGCCGCGATCTCTCCGCCGGGGCCGGCGCCCGTGTCGCGAGCGAGGTCGAGCACGAGCTGCACGTCGTCGCCCTCCCACGCCCACACTCGATGCGCGTCGGCCCACGCCGAGTCGCCCGCCTCGCGCGTCTCACGCTCGAGCTCGGGTGAACGGATCAGGTCTCGCTCCGAAGGGTCCGGGAAAGAGAACGCGAGCTCCGGGTGTGTCAGGCGCCCGTCCGCCGACCGGAGCGCCGCGTGCGCGACGTCTTCGAGCGCGGGCGGACGGGAGACCGCCGAGACCCAGAAGCACAGCGCGATGAAGCTCCCGGCGACGAGCGCCGAGAGGCCTCCCGTGATTCGCGCCGGAGTGCGCGCCCCGCGGTCGGCGAGCAGGGCGGCCGAGAATGCCAGCGCGCCCGCGATCCACGCCGCCCACATCGCGTTGCCGACCACCGAGCGCGGCGCCCACGGGCTCGACGTCGCCACCGCCAGGGCGGTCAGCATCACCGGCGCGGCGGCCAGCGCGGCCCAGCCGAGCGCGCGCGCGTGGCGCATGACCCAGTCAGGCATGTCAGGAGAGCTCCGGCGGCTGGATTCGAACCAACATAGACGGATCCAAAGTCCGCAGTCCTACCCTTGGACGACGCCGGAAACGGGGGGAGGATAGTACACACGCTCGTGACGTCGAGCCCGCGACGAGAGATGCGGAGCATTCGCGGATGCCTCTCGCCAGATTCGAACTGGCTTCTCCCGATTACGAAACGGGTGCGTTACCGATCACGCTCGAGAGGCACGGTCTGGCCGCGGCCGCCCGCCAACGTCGCGGGCGACCGCTCCAGCCCGGAGCTCTCGCGAGCTCTATTTGGGTGGATGGGGTGAGTGATGGAAAGCTGTGTGTCGCTCAGACGCTCACGCCGCGGATGACGTCCACCCAGTGCTGCGCCCCATCCGCGCCCTGGGCGAACGCCGCGACCACGTCGAACACCTGGTCGGAGAAGCCCCCGACGTTCAAGATGTCCGGCGAGTCCGGCGCCTGAGAGTGGCCGTACGGCTGCACGTCGATGCAGACCATGCGCGCCTTCGGGTTCCGGGCCTTCAGCCGGTTCCACTCGCGCATGGTCTCCGTCGCGCCGTGGCGCCGCGCGTCGACCCACGACTGGTTGTCGCTGACGAACACCACCAGGTCGGCCTTCGCCTGCTCCGCGTTCAGCTTCGCGAGCGGGGCCGAGACGTTGGTGCCGCCGCCTCCGATGGAGGCGAGCTTGCGCGCGTTGGTCATGATGGAGTCCCGCGGGTTGAGCTCGACCGGGATGCAGCCGAACTCGAACGGGATCACGCCTGCCCGCGGGTTGTGCCGGACGAGCGCCGCCGCGAACAGCGCCGCGACGTCCACACACTTCACCGCGCTCGTCGCGCCCTTCCGCCAGCCGGTGACCGGCGACTGCATCGAGCCGGAGACGTCCGGGCAGACCCAGACGTGCCCGTCGACACGCGGCACGTTGGCGAGCGCGTGCTCCATCGCGTCCTGCAGGGCGTTCCGCACCCGCGTCGGCGCCTTCGTGGAGTGCACGTAGGCCGTCATCAGCTGGTACGGGAACGCTCGCGCCTTCCGGACGAGGGCCGGATCCGCGAGCCGAGCTGCGATCCGCTCGGTCATCCCCTCCACCTCGAACACGCCGTGGCGCTGGAAGGTGTTGAGGTTCATCCGCGTCATCTGCCACGACGCGGACTTCGCGATCTCCGTCCACTCCGCCCGACCGAGGCTCAAGGCGGTCAGCATCTGGAAGGGGACCTTCGGCACGTCACCGGACTTCTCGCGCTTGTAGGCCTCGAAGGCCTTCACGAGCTCCGGCAGCGCCTCGGTCTCGTGCGACTTGCCGAGGAGGTACCCGTAGAGCGCGCGCCGCGAGGCGGACGCCGGCTTCGGGTGGACCATCTTCAGCACGTCGGCGAGCGACGGGTCGTTGCCCACCGAGCCCCGGAAGAGGTACTCGTCGGACCGCGACGCGAGCCACGCGAGGATCTCCTTCTTCGGCCGCGTCCCGAGGGACTTCCGGCCGACCGCGCCGCTCCGCATGATCTGCACGAACGTCCGCAGCATCTTCGCGTTGTCGACGACCTTCGGGAAGGCAGCCTTGAACCGCTCGGAGTCACGGACCGAGAGGACGGCGAGCAGGAGCGCCGGCATGTCCTTCATGTGCCCCTTCTGCCGCGTGTAGACCGCGCACTTCGCGAGGAAGTCCGGGTCGACGGCGAAGGCGAGCTTCAGGACGACGTCCAGCTGCGTCTGCGCGGACGCGTAGAAGGTGCCGTTGAGGCAACCCGTCGCCGCGTACTGACCGAGCGCGTGCTCCGGCCCGAACGCGTAGGCCGGCCCGCCAGCCTCGTTGACCAGGTCCGGCTTGGGCAGCAGCTTGCCGAGGAACGACGTGAACAGGTTCTTGTTTGCCATGATGCACCTCCGTGTGGAGTGAAGTGACGCCTCGAGAGGCGACGGTGAGTTGGCGCGCTCGCTGGGCTCCCCCCGCTTTCAGAAAGGGGGAGCCGGGGTGCGAGCGCGAAGCGATCGGTCGGAGTCGAACCGACACTGCGGACGTGGCATGCCCGAGTCCTGCCGTTGGACCACGATCGCGAGACGCCACGTACGGGAATCGAACCCGTCTCACTCGGGAGACAACCGAGCTGCATCCCCAGATGCACAACGCGGCAAGACGATGGAGCGCATCGGAGTCGAACCGATCAGGCCTTCCTTGCAAGGGAAAGCTCCACCCCGGTGGGCACCCCTTCTCTGACGGGGGAGATGTAGGGAGCTGAGATCAGCGACGAGAGGCGACGAGACGCATTGCTCTACCGACTGAGCTATCGCCGCGCAGAAGCGGCGAACCAGATTCGAACTGATGACAGATGTAGTCTCACCTGCATTCGCTGAAGCGATCGACGGGAGTTGCACCCGTGTCTCCGGCATGGGAGGCCGGCGTCCTGCTGCTGGACGACGATCGCGAGGACGTGCCTGCGGAGAATCGAACTCCGCTCCCCAGGTTGAAAGCCTGGGATCCTGACCACTGGACGACAGGCACATTGCAGCGACGAGTCGTGCGAAGACGACTACGTGCTCTATCCAGACTGAGCTACCGCCGCACGAACGGCGGGTTGGATTCGAACCAACGACCACGTGCGTTCAAGGCATGTAGTCTTCACGGCATTCGCTGCATGGAGAGCGGAAGAGTCGAACTCCACACCCCTCGAGGTGCGCACCCGCTAGCAACGGGGCTCGATCCCGGATCGAATCACTCTCCTGAGAGCTGGAGCGGAAGGAAGAGGTCACGCTCCCCACGCCTGTCCGGCGCGCACCGTTTTCGAGACGGGCTCGGCCCTCGGCCGATTTTCCTTCCATGGATACGCCGCCCTGGAGTTGCACCAGGTCCTCACCGGGGAATGAGCCCGGTCGGCTCTACAGCCCGCGACGTGAAGGCAGCGAGGAGAAGGCAGCGACGAGATATGTGAAGACAGTTCCTGTTGTCCTACCGCTAGACGACCGCCGAGGCGGGTCGGAGTCGAACCGACGTCTGCAGGGTGATGTAGTCTTCACGGCATTCGCTGCGCCGTTCGTGCGTGACGCGCTCGCCTCTCTCGAGAGCGACGCGACGGAAGATGGAGGTCACGCTCCCCACCCGTGGAGATCCACGGGCGCGCCGGCTTCCAACCGGGCTCGGCCCTCGGCCGATTCACCTTCCTCGAGGAGCCCGGAGACCGCCGAGGCGATCTCCGGGCGATGAGCTCAGCTGTCGTCGGTGCTCCACCAGACCCAGTCCTTCCAGGGGTCCGGCAGCGCGCGACCGCTCCCCAGCTTGGGAAGCCCCGAGGGCAGCGTCGTCGGACGCGTGGGCCGAGACAGGAGCTTCATGCCGGCTTGTTCGGGCGTGCGGTTGCCCTTGCGCCCGTTGCAGTCACGGCACGCGGTCACGATGTTCTCCCAGGACGTCCGCCCGCCCTGGGAGCGCGGCTGGACGTGGTCGAACGTGAGCTCCCGCGCCGGCAGCTTCTCGCCGCAGTACTGGCAACGGAAACCGTCGCGGGTCAGCACGTTGACGCGAGAGAAGCGGATCTTCGGCTGCCGATGCTTGATGGCGCGGGTGAGCCGCACGACGGCGGGCTTCGGCAGGGCCGTGCTCACCGAGCGGATGAGCTCGTCATAGGTCTCGACGACCTCCACCTTCCCCGTGAAGGACATCAGGATGGCCTTCTGCCAGCCGACGATCCGGTGTGGCAAGTAGCCTCGAGTCAGGACCAACGTGTCCATGGAGCACCTTCTTTCGGGAATGCGGACGGCGAGAGTCGAACTCGCACTGGACGGGGCTTGAGACCGTCGCCTCTGCCGATTGGGCTACGTCCGCGGTTGGGGGAATCGATCACGGTGTCTTGCACCGATGCGAACGGGGAGAGTCGAACTCCCACTGAACGGCGTCTGAGACCGCTGCCTCTGCCTGGTTGGGCTACGTTCGCGTGTTGCGGATGGAGGGATTCGAACCTTCACTGGACGGCATCTCGGACCGCTGCCTCTGCCATTGGGCTACATCCGCGTCAGGATCTGTTTCATGGGTCACGAGGCGGTCGACCGCCCGGGGCATCCGGGTGAAGCGGGTGGAACGTCACCCACCGGGCGGTCGACCGACCTCTCGCCTGGGTCCCGCCGGACCGTGGCCACCCGCCGGTCACCCGCGAGGCTCGCGCTCGCGGTCGCCCCTCGTCTCGAGGAGCGCGGCGTCGTCAGGAGCAGGTCCCATGACGCTCTCGCCTGGAGTCGAACCAGGAATGCGGGCTTCGGAAACCCGAGTGAGGATCCATTTCACTACGAGAGCTCGTCTCCGTCGTCCGGCGGTGCGTCCAGCGCGGGGGGATGCGCCGGCGGCACGTTCGATCCGACGGAGATCGGAGAGGGAGGAATCGAACCTCCGTGGTCTGGTTCCCGAAACCAGTGCGTGGCCACTACGCTACACTCCGTTTCTTTTGGAGGGCCTGAACGCAGGCCCTCCCCCCA
>SHBB01000456.1 GCA_004213565.1 Sandaracinaceae bacterium | reverse complement strand
GCTCGTCGTACTCCTCCACCCGCGAGCTGTGCCCGTGCAGCAGCACGATCAGCGGCGCGTCGTCGGGTCCGCTCCAGACGTAGCGGGTGCGGTAGGGCTCGCCATCCACCGGGACCGTCGCGTAGTGGGTGGGGAAGGGCGACTGCGGCACGTTCACCGGTCGGTGCGGCGCGTCGTCCTCCCCCGAGACGCCGATCCAGCCCTTCAGCTCCGGGAACGCGAGGCGATACGTCTTGCGATCCGCGTCGCTCTTGCGCAGCAGCACGCTCACCCGCTGCGCGCGCTCGAGCAGGGCGGCCGCGTGCCCGCGCAGGCGCGTGTCTCCCGCGTCGACCCCGGGCAGGCGCGCCGCGGCCATGCTCGCGAGATCTCCCCAGGTCGTCCCGCCGCGCGCGAACAGCTCGGCCGCCGCCCCGCCCGTGACCGCGAGATCGGCGGTGGCGTGCGCGAGCCGCGTCGCGTCTTCGTCCCCGGGCGGCGCGCGGTAAGCGACGCACACCGCGCGGACGAGGATCTCGTCCGGGTCGCGGGTCTGCGCCGCCTTGCGCAGCGGCGCGATCAGCCGCTTCTCGTGCCGCGGCACCACGAGCGGCAGCGGCGGCATCTCGAGCTCGTACTTGCCCTCACCGCAGGGCTCGTCGGGCGGGTTCTGCACTCGCTCGGGGCGCACGACGTGGACGGTAGCCTATAACCGCGTCCGTGCGTGCTCGCGCCGACGCCCTCTGGCCCGACACCGGGTGGCCCGACGCGCTCGGCGTGGCGCTCGCCGCGCTCGCCGGGCTGCCGTCGCTCGCGTACGGCTACGGGCGCGACCAGGCGCTCTTTCACTACGTGGCGCGCGAGTGGCTGGGCGGGCGCTGGCCCTACGTCGACGTGTTCGACCTGAAGCCCCCCGGCATCTACGTCGCGTACTTCCCCTCCGCGCTCCTGGGCGACGCGTTCTGGCCGGCGCGGGTCGTCGATCTGTGCGCGGTGCTGATCACGGGCGCGCTCGCGGGCCGGCTGACGGATCGGCCAGGCGGCGTCGGCGTGGGCGCGCTGCTCGCGGTGGCCGTGCACTACGCGCTCTTCGACTTCTGGCACGCCGGGCAGACGGAGATCTGGCAGTGCCTCTTCGTGCTCGCGGGCGTCGCGTCCGGGCTCGGCGCAGGGACACTTGGCGCAGGGAGCCTCGGCGCAGGGAGCGCGCGGCGACGGGGGCTCGCGGCGGGCCTCTGCGCGGGCCTCGCCGTGCTCTTCAAGCTGACCGCGGCGCTGCCGTGCCTCGCCATCGGGCTCGCGCTGGCCGTCCGGCCGCGGCCCGGGCGCGCGCTCGGCTGGGCGACGCTCTCGGGCGCGGCCACGCTCGCGGCGCCGCTCGCCCTGTTCGCGGCCGTCGGCGCCTGGCCGGGCGTGGTGGATCTCGCGCGCTACCTCCCGGCCTACGCCGAGGCGCGCCCGGCCGCGCTCGGGGAGGCCAGCGCCGCGTTCCTGCTCGACCGGGCGGGCGTGGTGACGGTCCTGGTCGTCGGCGCGATCGTGCTGCTCGCCGCCCGGCGCACGGCGCGTCGGCTCCCGCTGGCGCTCGCGCTGCTCGCGCTCTCGCTCGGCGCGGTCCTCGTGCAGCGCAAGCTCGTCGTCTATCACTGGGGCGCGCTGGTCGGCCCCGTCGCCTGGCTGGGCGCGCTCGCCCTGACGCAGGCGCGACGCAGGCGAACCGCGTTGACGCTCGCGGGGCTCGTCGCGGCGGTGGTCATCGCCACGGGACCTCCGTGGCAGGCCAATCCGTCGCTGACCTACGCCCGCTTCGCCCTCCAGCACGCCATCCCCTCGGGGCTCGATCCGCGGGCGAACCTCTCGCTCTTCCGCGGCGAGTCGGCGTGGGATCTGCGCTTCCAGGTCGAGGCGGGCGAGCGGATGCGCGCGCTCGGGGCCGACCCGGCGCGGGACCAGCTCCACGCGCGCGGCTTCGAGCCCGCGTACTACGTGGTGAGCGGGCTCTCGTCCCCGGCGCGCTTCGTCAACGAGACGCACTTCCAGGAGGTGCGCGAGCCCTTCGTGCGCGACTGGTACCTCGAACAGGAGGAGCTCCTCCGGGCCACCGCCCCCCGCTTCTTCACCGCGCTCATCGACCGCCCGCGCGACCTCCGGGAGCTCGTCGGCCGCGGCTACGTGCCGATCCTCCGCCGCGGCCGCCACGTCCTGCTGGAGCGTCAGGGCGGCTCACGGACCTTCCTGACCCGCTCACGGTTTCCGGCTGGTTTCCAGGCGCCTGCCCCTCTACGCTCCGCCGTCTTCCGATGGTCGATGAGCCCCAGACAGAGCCCTCGCTCGCCCGGCGCATCCTCCCGAAGCTGCTGGTCTCGCTGGTGCTCGGGGGCCTCTTCGCCTGGGTCGTGCAGCGCGGCGGGGTGCGGATCATCCCCGAGGCGGCGAGCTTCTCGTCCGTCCGCTGGTGGACCGTGCCCGCCTACCTCGGGACCTTGCTCGCCACGCACTTCTTCCGCGCGACGCGCTGGCGCTACCTCATCCGGCCGGTGAAAGACGACATCCCCTTCTGGGACGGCGTCCTGCTCAACTGGATCGGCTTCTTCGCGATCTTCGCCTTGCCGCTGCGGCTCGGCGAGATGGCGCGCCCGACCCTGACCAAGCTGCGCCACGGGGTCAGCGTCTCGGCCGGCCTCGGCACCGTCGCGGTCGAGCGCGTGATCGACGGGCTCGTGACCAGCCTCTGCGTGGTCTGGGCGCTCGTGGCGCTGCCGCAGCTCGAGACGCAGGACGAGATCGCGCGCAGCCTCCCGTACTACGGCTACCTCGCGGTCGCGGTGTTCTGCGCCGCGTTCATCGCGCTCGCGCTCTTCCTCTGGCAGCGGGTCCTCGCGGTGCGGCTCGTGCACGGCACCGTCGGGCGCATCTCGAAGCGCCTCGGCGAGCTGATCGCGACCAAGGTCTCGAGCGTCGCCGACGGCGTGCGCTCGATGGCGGACCCCAAGCTCGCGTCGGGCTTCCTCTTCGAGACGCTCCTCTACTGGGGCCTGAACGCGCTCGGCATGTGGCTGCTCGGCTGGGGCGCCGGCCTCGACATGACCTTCGGCCACGCGGTCGCGGTGATGGGCATCCTCGCGATCGGCATCTTGCTTCCCGCGGGGCCGGGCCTGTTCGGGAACTTCCAGCTCGCGATCTCGACCGCGCTGAAGCTTTACTTCGCGACCAGCGTGGTGGGCGCCGAGGGCGAGGCCTACATCTTCCTGATGTTCGTCGCGCAGGCGCTCTTGATCACCCTGGCCGGGCTGATCCCGCTCAACGCGATGAGCTTCTCGATCGGGGATCTGCTCCGCGCGCCCCCGAAGGACTCCTGAGCCGGGCGCCGAAAGAGCGCCCGGCTCCCCTTGCCTTTGCCCGTGCCCGTGCCCCTGCCCGCGAGCGTTGACGAAGCGGCCTTGCGAAGCCGGCCCTTGCCCGCTCGGCGCAGAACCGCGGGCGCGCGTCTGTCTCTCGAGGCCGCGGGCAAGGGCAGGGGCACGGGGCGGGCGCCGAGGCGGCCCTGCGGGCCTCTCGGCACCCGCTGCGCATTTCTTGGACCCCGGATCCCGCGTCCGTAGGCTCGGGCCATGCGCGCTCGGACTCTCCTCGTGATCTGGCTCGGCGTCCTCGCGCCGCTCGGCATGACGTCGACCGCGGCCGCGCGAACGAGCGACGCCTACACCTACTCGTTCGACCAGACCTGGCGCGCCGCGGTGCGCCTGATCGCGGTCGACTTCCGCTTCCCGATCAACGATCGCGACGAGGACATCGGCTACATCCTCTTCCAGTACCAGGAGGGCGGCCGCGCCCACCACGGCAGCCTGGAGCTGGTGCGGTCCCAGGACGACAACGGCACCCCCGTGGTGCGCGTGGTGATGCAGGTGAACGCCATGCCCAGCTACGTCGAGCGCCACCTGCTCGACCGGCTGCGGCGCAAGCTCACCGACGAGTACGGCACCCCGCCGCCCAGCCGACGCCCCGAGCCGGCGCCGCCCGCCGCGCCCGACGAAGACGAGGGCGAAGACGAGGACGCGCCGACCGAATGACGGCCGAATGACGCAGCGCGTCGAAGGCTGCTAAGCTCCCTCCGCCGTGAGCCTCATCGTCCAGAAATACGGGGGCACCAGCGTCGGGTCTCCCGAGCGCATCCGCGCCGTGGCCGAGCGGGTCCAGAGGGCGCGCGCCGCGGGCCACGACGTGGTGGTGGTGGTCAGCGCCATGGCCGGCGAGACCAACCGGCTGCTCGCCCTCGGCCGCGAGCTGTCCGCGCGCCCGGATCCGAGAGAGATGGACGCGCTGGTCGCGACGGGAGAGCAGGTCAGCTCCGCGCTGCTCGCGATCACCCTGGAGGGGATGGGCACGCCCGCGCGCTCGCTCCTCGGCCACCAGATCCGGATGCAGACCGACGGCGCGTTCACCAAGGCGCGCATCCAGGCGATCGACGACTCGAGCCTGCGCGCGGTCCTGGGCGAGGGCAGGGTGGCGGTGGTGGCCGGCTTCCAGGGCGTGGACGCGGCGGGCAACATCACCACGCTGGGCCGCGGCGGCTCGGACACCAGCGCCGTCGCGCTCGCGGCCGCGCTCGAGGCCGACGTCTGCGAGATCTACACGGACGTCGACGGGGTTTACACCGCCGACCCGCGCATCTGCCCGGACGCGCGCAAGATAAGATGCATCAGCTACGAGGAGATGCTCGAGCTCTCGTCGCTCGGTGCGAAGGTGCTCCAGATCCGCTCGGTGGAGGTCGCCATGAAGTTCGGCGTGCCCATCCACGTGCGCTCCAGCTTCTCCGACGCGGAGGGGACCGTGGTGACGAAAGAAGACCCAGCGCTCGAGTCGGTCGTCGTGGCCGGCGTGACCAAGAACGACGACGAGGCGCGCGTGATCGTGCGCGGCGTCGTCGACCAGCCCGGCCTCGCCGCGTCGATCTTCGAGGCGCTCGCGGAGCGGAACATCTCGGTCGACATGATCATTCAGAACGTCTCCGAGGACGGCCGCACCGACGTCACGTTCACCGTCACCGACGGCGAGGCGGAGCCGGCGCGCGAGATCGTCGAGGCGGCGATCGAGGCCGAGCAGCGCGGCGCCATCCTCCTCGACCGGGAGGTCTGCAAGGTCTCCATCGTCGGGCTCGGCATGCGCTCCCACGCGGGCGTGGCCGCGAAGATGTTCCGGCTGCTGGCCGAAGCCCGGGTGAACATCCAGGCCATCAGCACGAGCGAGATCAAGGTCTCCTGCCTGATCGACGCGGGGCAGGGCGAGGACGCCGTCCGCGCCCTGCACGCGGGCTTCGGCCTCGGCCGCCCCGCCGACTGAGCCGCGCTCGATTCCGCGAGGCACGCAACCGACGCCGGCCGCCGCCGATGGCGGGCGGCATGTCGGAAGAGACAAAGAGGCGCGCGTCGCCCCTCGCGGCGTGCGGCGCGATCCTGGCCGTGCTCGCGATCGTGGGGCTGGCGCGAGGATGGGACGCGACGCAGGAGGCCGCGCGGGCGCAGGGGGGGGTCGCCCACGACGCGGGGATCGCGCCTCCGCCGGCGCCGCCGGACGCGGGCCTCGGCTCCGAGCAGATCCGGCGCCTCCTCGCCGAGCAGCCGCTCGACGTGAACCGCGCGACGGCGGAGGAGCTGGAGCTGCTGCCGCGGATCGGCCCGACGCTCGCGCGCCGCGTGATCGCCGAGCGCGAGGCGAACGGGCCCTTCGAGAGCGTGGAGGCGATGACGCGCGTGCGCGGGATCGGGCCGCGCACGGTCGCCCAGCTGGCCCCCCTCGCGGCGGTCTACCCAGGCGACACCGATCTGCGCCCTGTCACGGATTCGTCTCGACGCATCGAAAACGAATGATCTCGAAGCCTTGTCCCCAGTCGGGGGTGCACATTCGTGTCCGCGTCACCTTGCGTGGCCCTCGGGACGCGCGCTATTCGGAGCGAGCCGCGCCAGGCTGGGCGGTCTTTGGAGGAAGCTTCACATGCGACTTGGCACGATTCTCTTCGTGGCCGCGGCGATGGCCGCGGTCGGATGCAACGACCGCGACGAGCCCGACGGCGGCATGGACATGCCGGACGCGCAGATGATGGGCGGTGAGAACACCGCGGCGCTCTGCAGCGACGGTATGGACAACGACGACAACGGCTTCGCGGACTGCAACGACCGCGGGTGCTGCAGCGTCGTGACCTGCGACCCCTCGACCACCTGCGGCCGGCTCCCGGACGGCGGCGGCGACTGCACCCCGACCGGGGCCGAGGACAGCGAGGCCGCCTGCACCGACGGCGTCGACAACGACTGCAACGGCTTCTTCGACTGCCGCGACTTCGCGTGCAGCGCGTTCTGTGGGGCCGAGAACAGCAACACCACCTGCAACGACGGCATGGACAACGACACGGACGGCTTCACCGACTGCGACGACCGTGACTGCGAAGAGCGCGTGGTGTGCGCGGGCGAGGCGACCAACGCCAACTGCTCAGACGGCATGGACAACGACGAAGACGGCATGACCGACTGCATGGACGAGGACTGCCAGCAGGAGGCGATCGTGGTCTGCGACGGCACCACCCCGACCGGCGTGTCCGAGGACATGTGGGCCGCGATGATCATGACCCGCTGCACCAACGGCATCGACGACGACGGCGACGCCCGCTTCGACTGCGGCGAGTTCAGCTGCCTCTGGAACTACCCGGCGTGCGAGGCGCCGGCGCCCGAGCGCTTCAACGCCGCCTGCGCCGACGGCATCGACAACGACATGGACGGCCTGACCGACTGCGACGACACGGCCTGCCAGGCCGAGGGCATCGCGGTCTGCGACGGCACCACGCCCGTCGCGGTCGACCCGGGCGACTACAGCGCGCAGTCGGACGCCGAGTGCAGCAACGGGATGGACGAGAACGGCAACTCGTTCACCGACTGCATGGACTTCGGCTGCTCGCAGAACCCCGACGTCACCGTGTGCCCGGGCGAGAACTCGAACGAGCTCTGCATGGACGGCATGGACAACGACGACAACGGCTTCACGGACTGCATGGACTTCGGTTGCTCGCAGAACCCGGCCGTGACGATCTGCCCGACCGAGCGGAGCTACGAGGCCTGCAGCGACGGCATCGACAACGACATGAACGGCTTCGTCGACTGCGACGACTTCAGCTGCGCGCCGATGATGGGCACCCGCTCGCCGGCCTGCTTCTGATCTCCGACCGGAACCTCGTTCCCACGGACGCCGCGCTCCTCGACCGAGGGCGCGGCGTTCGCGCGTTCAGTAGTCGAAGAGGAACGAGACCCGCGCCTGGAAGGTCAGGTAGATCGGGTCGAGGTCGAGGTTGGTGAAGAGGATGTACGGGCGGATGTCGAGCCCGATCGTGACCTCTCGGCTGAGCAGGTAGTCGACCGAGGCGCGCAGGTGCGCCGCGAAGTCCACGCCCCACGAGGTGCCGTCGAACTGGGTCAGCGCGTCGACGCCGACCCCGAAGAAGGGCACGACCTCGAGGATGTCGATGTAGTAGAGGGCCTCGGCCCCGAAGAGGCCGACGTGGAAGGTCTCGCCCCCGTTGATCGGCGGGTGCACGGCCCAGCCCCCGTAGACGGCGACGCCCCAGGTGTCGTCGAAGCCCAGCGACGCGCTCAGGCCCGCCGTCGGGCCGTGGTTGGGGAACATCTCGAGCGCGGGCGCGAGCCCCCAGCCCGCCGTGACCCCGACCGCGATCTGGCGATCGTAGGCGGCCGCGCTGGCGGGCGCGGAGAGCAGGGCGACGGCGACGGCGACGGCGGGGAGGGCGGGGCGCACGCGGCCGGTATGACACGGCCGTGGCCCGAGCACGAAGTTCCGCGGCCGCGGTGCGTTGACGGAGCGGGCCCGGCGGGTATAGTGCGGCGCCCTCGCGCCCGGGCCGATTTCCGGGCGGTTTACGCAGGAGACTCGCGTGGCGAAGGACGACCGAGACGAGCAAGAGACCGAGACCGAAGAGCAGGCGACCTCCGAAGAGGAGGAGACCGAGAGCTCGGACGACGAGGCGCGCGAAGACTCGGACGTGGAGGGCTCGGACGAGGCCGACTCGGACGCGGACGATTCGGACGACGACGACGCGGACGACGGCGACGCGGACGACGACGACGCGGACGACGACGACGCGGACGACGACGACGCGGACGACGACGACGCGGACGGCGACGCGGACGACGACGACGCGGGCGACGACGACGCGGACGACGGCGACGCGGACGACGACGACGCGGACGACGAGGCGGCGGCGGCGTCGACCGGCCCGCGCAAGGCGCGGCGCCGCGGCAAGAAGGGCAAGAAAGATCGCATGACCGCCGGCGCGCGCCTCGCCGCGGCCCGCGCGGCCAAGGCGGCCCGCAAGGCGGCCAAGCGCGGCAAGGAGAAGCAGGAGGAGCAGGCTCCGCTCGACGCCGTCAAGGAGAGCGACCTCGGACAGAAGGCGGCCCAGGCCGGCGAGTGGGCGCAGCAGAACCAGACCATCGTCTACGCCATC
>SHBB01000455.1 GCA_004213565.1 Sandaracinaceae bacterium | reverse complement strand
CAGCGCGGCGCCGGCGAGCCGGAGCGTCTCGAGATCCTGCCGCTCGCGGAGGTCGGCCCACATCCGCTCCGCGCGCTCGCGATCTCCGATGGCGAGCGCCGCGACGACGGGGGCGAGCCGCCGCGCCCGCTCCCAGGCGTCGTCCGGAGCGGCGTCCGAAGCATCCTCGGCGAGAGTGAAGAGGGACACGCGCCGCGCGCCGAGCACCTCGAGGCCGAGCCGCACGCCGCGATCGTCGGGCACACGCCAGCCGTGCGGCACGAGCGCCTCCATCAAGAGCGCGCTCAGCGCGCGCGGCGCGGCGAGGGCACCTCGATCCACCTCGAGCTCGAGCCCGAGGGTGCGCGCGGCCACCAGCACGCGCGCGGCGGGCGGGGCGGGACCTTCGCTGGCGGCGCGCGCGTCGATCGGCAGCACGCGCAGGGTGCTGCCCTCGAAGGCGGCCCGCGCGTCGAAGGCGACGGTGCCGAAGGCGTCCCGCAAGGCGAACGCGAGGCCCGGCCCGGCGGGAGAGAGGGCGCGGAGGGTGTACGGATCGCGGACCAGCCCCTCGAGCACGCTCGGGAGGTCGAGGCGCAGGCGCGCAGAGATCACGCGGGTCCGGCGGGTCCGGAAGCGGCTCGGCCCGGCGCTCAGATCGAGCGGGAACGCGAGCCGGCCGAGGTCCAGCACGAGGTGCTCGACGCGCCCGAGCGCGAAGCGGAACGGGCGCGCCAGGTGGAGGCGGCCCCGCCCCTCCTCGAAGCGCAGCGCGAACCGAGGCCCCCCCTCGGGGGGACGCCGGGCGCCGCCGCCTTCCGCGCGTGCCTCCGCCTCCATGGCGCCCGAGGGTAATGCCCCCGCGCGGGGAACGAAACGGTCTCGCTGCGTTCGGGCGGCGTGGGAGCGGATATCCTGGACCCGTGGAACCTCCCCGCCTGCGCGACGCGCTGCCTTCGGACGCCGAGGCGATCGAGGCGCTGCTGGCCCTGCTCGATCACGCCCCGGGCCCCGAGCGACGGGCGCAGATCCGGGCCCGGCTCGAGACGCCGGCGGAGGGCGACGTCGTGCTCGTGGCGGAGCGCGACGGATCCATCGCCGGGTTCGCGGCCGCGACCCGCGTGCACCCGTTCGAATACGCGAAGCCGCAGCTGCGGGTGAGCGCGATCGCGGTGGCGTCCGACGCACACCGGAGCGGGATCGGGGCCGCGCTCGCGCGAGCGCTCGAGGCGAGGGCCGAGGCGATGGGCTGCTTCCGGGTGGAGCTGACCAGCGCGCACGCGCTCGTGGGGGCGCACGCCTTCTGGCGCGCTCTCGGCTACCGCGACGCCGGCCGCCGCTTCGTCCGAGCGCTCTGAGACGCGCTTCAGGCCGTGAGGCCGACCGCGTCCGTGTAGGCGTTGCGGAACAGGCTCGCGCTCGCGCCGAGGACCGAGGCCCGCTTGGCCTTCCACGTGGTCAGCTTCGCCCCGTAGTCGGAGGCCACGCGCCCAGGATTCAGGAAGTTGATCTGCCCCCAGTGGCGACGGTAGTCGACGTTGGCCTGGTCGAGCCGGAGGAAGAGGCGGCGGAAGAAGTCGCCCGTCCCGCTCACGCCCGCCATGCACGGAAACTCGATGGTGACCGTGGGCCCGAACTGCGCCATGCCGATCAGGGCGCGCGTCGCCTGGCTGTAGCGGAAGGAGACCAGGCCGGGATAGGCGAACTGGTGCTGCGCGCGCGACGCGTCGATCTCGGCGAGGATCACCTGCAGGGCGGCGTCGGCCTGGGCCACGGGCAAGGACAGCTCGGCCGCGAGCGGCTTGAAGCCGACCGGCACGTTGCGCGGGAACACGATCGCGAAGGGCGCGTCGACGGTCTTGGGCGGGTACTGCTGGTTCAGGAGCAGCTGGAGCGTGGTGGGCACCGCGCCGGGCGCGAGCCCCGCGAGGGCGGCGAGGAGATCCCCCACCTCGGCGCCCGGCTGGAGCGATCCACCACCGGGCGGCGGCGGGGGGACGGCGAACGGCTTCTTCCAGCACACCGTGAGCGAGACCCCATCGGGCGCGGCGGTCGCGTACGGGTTGATGACGACCTCGAAGTGATACGGCCGGCCAGTCCCCCCGGGGAGCGCGTACCCGGCGCCGAAGTCCAGGGTGCGCATCAGCGCGCGGAGCTCGTCCGAGAGCGGCCGGCGCACTCGATGGAAGTCGAGGTTGAAGCCGTCCACCGTCTCGAGGGCGACGGCGTGCACGAGCCCGAAGCAGCCCACGCTCACCACCGCCGCGTCCAGGAGATCATCGTCGCGGACGAGCTTCATCCCCTCCTTCTGCGCCCAGCCGTCGGTGACCAGCGGGCGGCTCGCGGCCTCGATCCAGAGCGACTCGCCCCCGCGGCCGATGAGGTGCACGCCGCGGATCTGATCCGGTATCGGCCGCTGATCGATCTGCGAGCCGTGGCTCCCCGTCAGCGCGGCGCCGCCGATCGTCTGACCGCCGCGCCCCCCCATCGTGCGCAGCGAGCGCTGCTTCTGCATGAGGTAGTCGTTGACCGCGCCGACCCGCGCGCCCGCCTGCACGAGCACGACCGAGCCGAGCTCGCTCGGGTCCTCGAGGTCCTGGGGGCTCCACACGTCGAGCACACGCGAGAGCGCGAGCACGTTGACGAGGAAGCCGTCCGTCACCGCGCAGGGCGAGAACGACCAGGCGGTGCCCATCCCTCGGAGGGTCTCGCCCGCCTGCTCCGCGTCGGTCACGACCCGCTGGAGGTTCTTCACGCCCTGCCGCCAGTCGTTCTGCTGGGCGCCGTTTCGCACGGCATAGACCCGCTTGGCGGTGACGCTCGGCACGTTGCCGGAGAAGTTCGTGATGGGGACGTCCCGCTCCATCAGCAGGCCCGGCTGCACGATCGTCATGGCGCCTCCAGGCGCGAGAGCGGCCCGTTCGGCACCGCGCAGGTGAACCACACGTCGATGGGCTGCCAGAACCCGAGCGTCAAGACGTTCACCACGGTGTAGCCGAAGTTGTCCTGCACCCGGATCGTCGCGAAGCCGCCGTTGGCGCAGTACTGCTCGGCTGTCGCGTCGAAGTCGTCACCCGCCGCCCCCCACGCGATGCTGTGCATGGTGACGTGCGTCGCGCGGTCGGGCGTCACCGCCGCGTCCCCCGCGCGCAGCCTGTAGGTCATGCAGCCGCTCGTGATGAGCGCCACCGCAGCGATCGTTCCCCAGCGCGTTCCCCACCTCATGGGCGAGGAGGATAGATCAGGCGGGGACGCGCGTGCGGAAACGTTCCCAGGGCGTGCCGAGGACTTCCTTGGCCTTGGTGCGCACGTCGCGCACCGCGTCCTGGCTGGCGCCCGCCGCGAGCGCGTCCTCGGCGCAGAGGATGGCCGCGATGTGACGGTCCCGCGCGAGGAAGCTCCTGGCCAGCGCCGGGAGCACCTCGGAGCGAGGCGCGCCGAGCGCGAGGGCCCGCCGGAAGAGCCCGATCGCCTCGCCGTGTCGCTCCTCCGCGACGTACGCGCCACCGAGCCGCCGGAACAGATCGGCGCTGACCTCGAGCTGGTCCTGCCCCCACTGGATGCCGAGGCGAAGCACCTCCTGCGCCCACTCCGTGCGGCCGAGGTCGACGAAGGCGCTGCCGAGCATGCCGAGCGCTTCGGCCAGCGTGGCGCGCACCTCCGGCGCGAGGCCCTGCCCTTCGGCCGTGCGCAGGAGCAGCGAGAGCGGCCCCGGCCAGCTGCCGAGCAGCTCCACGACGCCGTCGCTGTCCTCCGCCTTGGCCGCGGCGCGCGCGCGCGGCACGAGGTTGAGATCGATCGAGAACGGCGACGGCGCGCGCTGCTGCTGGACGTCCTCGCGCACGCGGTCCCGGACGAGGTCGCGGAAGTCGTCGAGGGGCAGGTCCGTCTTCTGGCCGCCGATGGCCACCTCGATCGTGGCCAGGTCGCCGTCGACCTTCAGGCACTCGAGGCCGATGTCGTAGAGCGGCGCGAGCAGCACGTAGCGGAAGCCGATGTAGGACTGCAGCGACTCGGCGTCGGCGCCCTTCGGCGCCCCGGTCTCGTTCTCGTCCTCGCTCAGCATCGCCTGGGCGAGCCGCTCGCGGAAGTCGGAGAGGCTCAGGCGCTGGGAGCCCGGCAGCTCGCCGATCTCGAACTCCACCACCGACTGATCGGGGTTTCGGGGGTCCACCGTCAGCGCGGTGATGCGGATCCCGGCGATGACGCTGAAGGCGACGAAGCGCTCCCCCACGACCTCGCACAGCTGTGTGAACCCCTGAGAGCCATCGCCCAGCTGCTCGAGCCAGCCATCGGCGCGGGCCTTGTCCAGCGCGTACGTCTTCATCCGGTGCGTCTCATCGTCGCGGCCCAGCCTGGGTCCGGTCAAGCGTCACGGCGAGCCCGGTACCAGTCGATGGTGCGCGCGATCCCGTCTTCGAGGTCGATGTGCGCGCGGAAACCGAGCAGCTTCTCCGCCTTCTTCACGTCGGGGATGCGGAGCTCGACGTCCGGGAAGTCCCACCTCACGAAGCGGATGGGGCTGTCGCTGTTGGCGAGCCGCGCCACGAGCCGCGCGAGCTGGTAGATGGTGACGGTGCTGCGCGGGTTGCCGATGTTGAAGCTCTGCCCGATCGCCTCGACCTTGGTCAGGCAGAGCAGGATCCCTTCGACGATGTCGTCGATGTAGCACCACGAGCGGATCTGATCGCCCTCGTTGTGGATGGTGATCTCGTCGCCGCCGAGGGCGCGCACGACGAAGGCGTGGATGGCGCCCTCGCCGATCTGCCCAGGGCCGTAGATGTTGAACGGCCGGATGGCGCACGTCGGCAGCTGGTACTGCTTCCAGTAGTTGTGCGCGAGGTGCTCGGTCGCGAGCTTGCTCACCGCGTAGGTCCAGCGCGCCTCGCCCACCGCGCCGAGGCTGGTCACGTCCGCCTCGCGCACCCGGAAGGCGTACGAGCCGAAGACTTCGCTCGTCGAGAAGTCGATGACGCGCTTGACGCCGCTGACCGCGCGGGCCGCCTCGAGCACGTTCATCGTGCCCTGGAGCGAGACCTCCATCGTGGTGACGGGGTTCTTCATCACCGTGTCGACGCCCGCGATCGACGCCATGTGCACCACGTAGTCGACGCCCTCGGTCGCCTCCCGCACCACGTCGGCGTCGCGCACGTCGCCCACGACCAGCTCGAGGTTCTCGTGGCCGATCAGCCCCGCCTCCTCGAGCCCGTTGCGCCGCAGGTTGTCGAGGACCCGGATGCGGTTGTGCGGCAGCAGGCGCCGGCAGAGCGCGGTGCCGATGAAGCCGGCGCCGCCGGTGAGGAGGAGGTGCGCGTCACGGAGCATGTGCCGTCGATAGCTCGACCCGGGGGAGATGGCGAGAAAGCGGAAGCGAAGGCGGGGCTCGGGCGTTGCCCCGTCCGAGGCATCATCTTTACAAGGTCGCGGGGCCGTGGAACCCTCGGCCCTGGCTCGTTTTTCACCTCTGGGGGACCCCCGAATGGGCATCTTCAGCCGCTTCAACCGTGTCCTGAAGTCCAACCTCAACTCGATGCTGGACAAGGCCGAGGACCCGGCAAAGCTCATCGATCAGACCATCGTCGAGATGGAGAAGGAGCTGAAGGAGGCTCGGAAGGAGCTCGTCCAGACGCTCGGATCGTCGAAGCGCCTCGACAAGAAGAAGGCGGAGCTCGAGGACGAGGTCGCGCGCTGGGAGGACAAGGCCGTCCTGGCCCTCAAGGCCGGCGACGAGGAGCTCGCGCGCGAGGCCCTGAAGATGAAGCAGAAGGTCGCGCGCGACGCCGAGCAGGCGGCGGAGCAGGCCGCGACCCAGGAGCGCGCCGCCTTCCAGATGAAGGACACGCTCGAGGAGATCGAGCAGAAGATCGATGACCTGAAGGCGCGCAAGTCCACCCTCGCCGCGAAGGTCCGGCGCGCTCGCTCCGGGCCCGACGACGACGTCACCAGCGGGCGCGGCGGCGCGTTCGCGGACCTCGAGCGGCTCAGCAGCCGCATCGACGGACTCGAGGCGGAGGTCGAGGTGCATGACGTGCTCGACGATCCGGGGCGCCGCGACGTCGACGCGCGCTTCCGGGAGCTCGAGCGCAGCGCGGGGACGTCCAAGGTGGACGACGAGCTCGAGGCGCTGAAGCGGCGCCTCGACGACTGAACGCGCGAACGAACCGCGAAACGTGCGAGAGCAGCTGATCGTCTGGCATCGCTGGCTGCCTCCGCGCGAAGAGGGCGGGGCGCAGCTCGAGCGCGTCTCCGCCTGGCGCCGCGAGGTCGAGGCGCGCTTCGAGGTGGTGGGCGGACGGCTGCTCGGGAGCCTCGGCGCGAGCCTGGCCGCGCGCTTCGATCCGGAGGAGACCGTCGACGTGCTCGGGCAGTGCCTCGAGCTGCTCGCGGCCGCGGACGCGAGAGAGATCGACGTGTGCTTCGGGGTCGCGGTGGGCCCGGTGCGCGAGCTGGACCACGGCGTGGTGAGCCCCGCCATCGAGCTGGCGCAGCTGCTCGCCAACCGCGCGCGGCCCGGCGAGCTGGTGCTCGACCCATCGGCGCGCGACCTCGCGTCGGAGGATCTGCTGATGGGCCGGCAGGTCGCGGCGGGCGCGGGCGCGCCCCGCGGCACGACGGTGGACCGCGCGCACCCGCGGCGCAGCGACAACGCGGACGCCATCGCGGAGCTGCGCCCGCCCAGCATGCCCCCCATCGCGCGATCGCTGAAGCACGAGATCGAGCGCGCCCTGACCGCGGGGGAGTGCCGCACGTTCATCCTCCGCGGCCCGGTCGGGGGCGGCGCGACCGAGCTGCTCGCCGATCTCGAGCCGCCCCAGGAGCGCGGGCGCATGTTGCGGATCGGCGCCGCGCCCGGCGGCATGGCGCCGCTCGCGAGCCTGCGGCTCGGGCTCCTGCGCCGCTTCGGGACGCCGCTCCAGGTGAAGCAGGCGCTCTCCGGGGCGGGCGCGACACCCGGCGGCGCGCGCGTCCTGGCCCGCGTGGCGGCGGGCGAGCTGGTCCCGCTCTCGACCCTCTCGGACGGCCTCGTCGAGCTGCTCGAGGCGGAGCGCGCGCAGGGCCGGCGCTCGTGGCTCGTGCTCAGCCCGCTGAGCCTTGTCGACGGCGCCACCCTCGGCGCGCTGCTCGAGGCCCGGCGCCGCGGCGGCGACTTCGTCCTCTTCGGCCGCTACCCCATGGACCTCCCGCTGCCTCGCCCGCTCGCGGAGCTCGACGAGCCGCTGAGCGAGCTGACCCTGCCACCGCTCAAGACCTCCGACGCCCGGGTGGTGGCCGAGGCCGTGCTCGGGGATCGCACCGACGGCGACGTCGCGCGGCGCGTGGCGGTGCTCGGCGGCGACACGGTGCTCGGGGTCGTCGAGGCGGCCCGCACGCTCATCGCCACCGGAGAGCTGGTCCGCGAGGGCGAGGGGTTCGTCTGGCGCGCGGGACCGCGCAAGGGCGCCGACGCCGCCAGCACCCAAGAGCTGCTGACCAAGCGCCTCGAGCTGCTGGACGCGAGCGCGCGGCGGGTCCTCGAGGCGCTCTGTGTGGTGCCCGACGGCTCGCTCCGCGGCCTGCTGCAGGAGGTGGCGAGCCTGGACGGAATCGCCGAAGCGCAGTTCGACGAGAGCCTCCGGCTGCTCGAGAAGGAGGCGCTCGCGCGCGGCGACGAGCGCCCTCGGCCCGCGTCGAGCCTGCTCCGCTGGAGCGTGTTGAGCCTGGTCCCCCCCGCGCGGGCGATGGAGCTGCACCGGTTCGTCGGAGAGGCGCTGCGCAGCCGCGCCGAGGCGGAGCCGCCGCTGCGGGCGGAGCTCGGCTTCTACCTGGTGGAGGGCGGCCTCGACGAGGAGGGACGCCAGGCGATCACCGAGGTGATCGAGTCGACGCTCGCGGCCGGCTACGAGCGCGCGGCCCGTCAGCTGTCGGGGTGGCTCGCGGCCGTGAAGACCCGCCGGGAGGAGGCCGCGCGAGGTCAGCGCGCGACGCCGGTGCCGCCGCCCCCCGAGGCGCTCGAGGAGGGGCCTCCGTCGAGCGAGATCTCGCTGGACGAGCTCCTGGAGGAGGCCGCAGCCGCGGCGCCCCGGCCGCCACCGCCTCCGCCTCCCGCGCCTCCGCCGCCCGCGTCGCGCGCCGCCGTCGCGCTGATGAGCGCCCCCGCGGATCCGCCCGAGGACACGCTCGTGCTGGACGACCTCGGCGGGCTGGAGGGGCAGCTTCGGGCGCCGCCCGTCCCCTCCGAGTCCGTCGGCCTCGAGTCGGTGGGTCCCGCCGCGAGCGAGCTCGCTTTCATGGACGACGTGGACGCGTTGCTCGAGGAGGCCGTCGACGCGGAGCTCTTCGACGACGGCGTGGGCACGACGCCCGGGCTCCTGCACGCCGCTGTTCCCTCGGAGACGGGGCCCTCGGAGACGGAGCCCTCGGAGACGGCTCTCTCGCAGACGATGGAGGACATGCCGAGCGAGCGGACCAGCGTCACCCCGGCCCCCGTCCGTCCGTTCGTGGAGGAGGCGGTCCGCGCCTTCCGGGAGCGCGACTTC
>SHBB01000454.1 GCA_004213565.1 Sandaracinaceae bacterium | reverse complement strand
CGGCGCCTGCCAACCTGCCTGCGGGGACGCGCCCGGCAGCGCCTGCCAACCTGCCTGTGGGGACGCGGCCCCCTGCGGCGCCTGCCAGCCTGCCTGCGGGGACGCCGTGTCTGCCTGCGGCGCTTGCCAGCCTGCCTGCGGGGACGCCGCGCCCTGCGGCGCTTGCCAGCCCGTCGACGGCGGCGCCTGCCACGCCGCCTGCGGGGCGGCGGCCTGCGGCGCGGGAGGCCACCCAGCTGGCGGCTGATTGGGGTCGTCCGGTCCTCGTGTCGTCATCGATCTCTCCCCCGGACGGCCTCAGGCCGCCGCGCGCCCCTCGGCCGTGAGCACGATGCGCGAGAGCACGTCGAGGATGCGCTCGGCGTCGTACAGGCCGTAGGCGACGCCCATCAGCTCGCTGCCCCGGCCCATGTCGCCGCGGTCGAGGCGGAAGGAGACCCGCCCCGGCGCGCCCACCACGTGCACGTAGACGAGCGAGGTCAGCGGCGCGAGCAGCGGCCCGAGCGCCTGCGCGATGGCGGGGTTGTCGCCCGTCAGACGGAAGGCCTGGTCCACGGCGGGGTGCCCGGTCTGTAGCTCGGGCATCGGGTTGTCGAAGAAGGGCCGCACTCGGCTGTACGCCTTCGGGTTGCGGATCGTCGCCTCGAAGTGACCGAAGTTGGCGCTGGTCTCGGCGGCCAACCGGACCTCCCACGTGCTGTGGATGGTCATCTCCCTGAGGCTGTGCTTCTCGTGCGCGACGTCGCGGAAGTAGACGATGTCGACCGGGACGCCGTTCTTCTGGCCGCTCAGGCGCACGTCGAAGTGCTGGACGTCGGAGAACCCGGTCCCCGTGACCCACAGGTTCTGCGCCGGGTCGCCGCGCACGACCTGCAAGCCCAGCCGCTCCGCCAGCGCCCCCGCCCGGTAGTCCTTCGTCTGCTCTTGCAGGCCCTCGCGATGCTTCTGGCCGTAGATGAGATACGCGATGACCCCGACGCCCATGAGACCGGCGAAGAGGACGACGGGCGCGACAGCGAGGAGCTCAGACATGCAACCCGTTTTCCCATGACAGGAGCGTGATTGCAAGACGCATTGTGAGACCGCGAGTCGATGCGCCCGGACGGCGGACGGTAGACGCAGCAACGCGCCCGACACCGGGTGGCGTCGAGCGCGCTGTACTGAGTCAGGTTCCAGAGGGGGCTACTTCTTGCTGCCCTTGGCCAGGGCGGCGGGCTGCCTCTCCTGCTTGACCTTGGCCTTCTGCGCCTTGTCCTGCTTGTCGGCGCTCTTCTGGTTCTTCGTTCGCTGCTTGGACTTCGGGGACTTGTCGCCCATGTGATGACCTCGCTTACGACGACAAATGCCGTCCCGCACAGAATCGGTCTTCGGCCGAAAAGGGCAAGCCCAATCGTCCGGGCGAGGTCGTTTCCGGGCTACATCTCGGTCGGGACGACCACGTCCACGCGGTAGACGAGGCGCTCGTTCATCTGCACGAAGTAGAGCGCGCCGTCCAGGGCGGTCAGGCCGCCGAGGCCAGCGCCGAAGCCGGTGTCCAGGGTGCGCACGAGGGTGCCGTCCAGCTCGAAGAGCGAGATGTGACCCGTCGCGTGGTTCGCCACCACGAGCGTGCCGTCGTCCATCACGGTCAGGCCGCTCGGCTCGCTCTCGCCGCCCCACTCGGCGCCGAGGGTGTCGGCGTCGAGCACGACCTCGTAGCCGAGGCCCACCATGCCGGCGGCGTCGATGTTCTCGAAGGTGCGGAAGCTGAACATCTCGACCGCTTCCGACGAGAGGTCGAAGCGGATCACGCGGCCGTTGCCGGTGTCGGCGACGAAGAGGTCGGTGCCGTGGATGACCATGTTCGACGGGACGTAGGGCAGGCGGCTGAGGCCGTCGCCGTCCGCGAGGTAGTAGCGCTCGACGTCGCCGTCGCTGTGGTCGTGGTGACCCTGGAAGTGCGGCTTGCCGAAGTCGTAGCGGTCGAGCGCGCCCTCTTCGCCGTTGAAGGTCCAGTAGACGTTCTCGCGCTCGTGCGCGATGCCCATGCAGTACTGAGTGGCGTGCACCATGTCGAGGTGCGAGCCGTTGGACCACTCGAAGCTGCCGTTCTCACCGTTGTAGATGGCCGGGTCCGCGGTCCAGAGCGTCGGCCCGATGAAGGGCGGCGAGTCGGTCGGGTTGCCGGTCCAGTGCTCGTGGCAGGTGGCGAAGGTGTTCGTGAACGTGATCGGCGCCGTCAGGCCCGCGCCCTCCGCGCCCGGGTCGTCGGGGTTGAGCGTGGTCTCGGCCGCGCCGAAGGCGATGCTCGAGGGGCGGCGCATGAAGTGCCACGCGTTCGCGTCCACCACGAGGTTCGCCCGGCCGTTCTCGCCCGTGGCGGGCTCGGCCGCGGTCGGGTTCGTGATGGCCACCGTGCTGCCCTGCTGGCTCACGCAGTCGTTGGGCGCGCCGGAGAGGCCGCGGGAGGTGCACTCGGTCTCGTCGTCGAACGCGGGGTCGCGCTCCATCTGCTGCACGACCCAGAGCTCACCGCCCGGGTGCACCGCGAGGTCCTTGGGGAGCCACTCCCGGGTCGCGCCGCCGAGGCCCGCCTGGTAGCTGACCGCCTGATAGACGGGCGCGTAGGTGACCTCCGCCCCGTCGCGGAGCGTGGTGGGGATCTCCGGGCCGGCGTCGGCGTCGGGCATGGCGGTGCCGTCGCCACAGGCGACGAGGGCGAGCGATACGAATGCGATCGAGATGCTTCTCACGTGGACTCCCATAGAAGGCACCCAACGTGAGCCGAGGATGGCGACTTCGCAAATCGGCCCGTGCGTTTCAGGCGCGGCCGAGCACCTCGCGCAGGGTCTCGACGAAGCCCGGCAGGCTGCGGCTCGGCTCCTTGGACTCGGCGTGCTCGTGCGCGCGGCGGGCCTGGCTGTCCGTCTCCTCGTGGGCCGCGCGGAGCTGTGGGATCTGGGCCAGCACGTCGCTCAGCCGTTTGGGCACGGCCCCCGGGGCGGGCGGCGGCGCCTCCACCTCGGCGAGGTGCGAGCGCACGGGCGCGCCGTCTTTCAGGAACACCTCGGCGTACACCTTGGGCAGCAGCCGGTGCGCCCCGCCCTCGAGATCCAGCTCCCACTCGTTCCGGAAGCACCCCGTCCGCAGCACGCGGCGGCCGGCGCTGCTCCACCAGGCCGGCTCGTGCTCGTGCCCGAGGACGATGAGCGTGGTCTCGTCCCGACGCCGATGGAGCAAGCGGCGGCAGTCCTGCATCGACACGTCCGGATCGCCCGTGCCGAAGCGGTAGGCGACCTCCTTCACCATCGACCAGGTCACCCTCCGGAGCGGGTCGCGCGCGTTCAGGTAGCGCTGCCAGAAGTCGCGCGTCCAGTAGCGCCAGTAGGCGCTGAGCAGGAGATCCCGGACCTCGGGCAGCGCCTCGAGCACCGCTCGCTTGGGCTTGAGCCGGTCCAGCTGGTGGAGCTCCGGGAGGTACTGCATGGCCACCTCGAGGAGCGCCACCGTGCCCCAGGGCAGGTTCAGCACTCGCTCTCCGGCGTGCTCCAGGAAGGGCTGCTCGGTGTCGATCGCGAAGAGGGGGTCGTGCTGCTGCCCGTGCTCCACGTGCACCTGGCCGCGCTGATGGGACACGCCGGGGAAGAGCACCCGCTCGGGGTGGCCCAGCTCTTCTCGCAGCCGCTCCTGCACGCCGGAGAAGAGAATCTCCATGTCGTGGTTCCCGACCACGAAGCTCAGCGTGCGAGGGGCGCCGGAGTGCGCGAGGAAGGCGCGCAGCCGCTCCATCAGCGGTTGGTGCGCGGCGAGCACCCGCTCGAGCTTGCCCAGGGCGATCGCCTCCGTGATGTGGATCGGGAAGCGCCCGTCGTCGGTCGGCGTCTTGAGGAGATCGAAGGTGTCGCCGTCGAAGACCACCGTCAGGGGCAGCCCGTCGAAGGGAGGCTCGCAGTAGCGGAGCAGCAGATCCCCGAGGAAGGCGCTCTGCGGGAAGTCGTCCGTCGGCCCGCCCGGCCCGATCTCGACGTCGCTGACGACCACCATCACCTCGTCGACGGCGTCGTGGGACAAGCCCGCCGGCCACGGGAGCGGTTCGTCGAAGCTCACGTCCGTACTCTACGGCATGCGCGGAGAGACGCTCAGCCCGGGAGGAAGCGCGCGCGCTCTTCCGGCGCGGGGATGAGGCAGAGCTCCTTCTTGCCGAAGAGCGAGTAGCGGTTCTTGGCCACCCGGTCGTAGAGCCAGTCGCGGAGGAAACGCGGCACGATCAGGCCGACGGAGAGCAGGTTCATCGGGAAGCGGAAGAAGCGCACGGCGCGGAGGAACGCGCTCGACTTCGCGTAGGGCACCCCGCGCTCGATGAGGAGCATGGTGTCCACGTCGTCGGGATCGAGGCCGGCGTACTCGAGCAGCGCGCGGCCGGCGTCGGACTGGACGGCGCCGATGCGCAGCGCGCCCGCGCGGTCCCAGCGAAGGACGAAGTGCACCCAGCCGCTGCAGACGACGCACTCGGCGTCGAAGAGGAGCGCCGACTCGCCTTCGCCGAGCACTGGAGGGAGGGGGCCACGCGGTTCCAGCTGCATGCGTACGGAGCATGGTGCCACGAGGGCGGATCGTCACGGCGACAGTCCACGAACCGAGACACGGGGACGGTGTTTACTTGTTGACTTGATACGTCCGAGCTCTGCACACCGCAAAGTTTGCGGACCAGAAGTCAACAAGTAAACACCGTCCCCTGTACCCTCGCGGGGCGTCCTCAGGCGTGGGCGCTGGTGCGCTTTCCCTCCTGGAAGAGCCTGGCGTCGATGAGCTGGGCGATGCGGCGGAGCTGGTGGGCCAGCTCGGCGCCGGCGTGGGTGATGCCCGGGGCGCTCTCTCTCAAGGTCCGGGCGGTCCAGCGGCGCACCTTGTCTCCGCGCTCCTCGAGATCACGGCCCATGCGCTCGATGGTGGTGTAGAGATCCTGCTTCCAGCTTCGTCGGTGATTCATGGTCATTCCTCGTCCGCGATCGCTGCGAGCCGCGTGCCGACGGCGCTCGGCGCAGTCGCGCAGCAGCGGGTGAGGCGCCGCGTCCGAGGTGGGCGGATCGCGCCAGCACGGAGACCGACCGCCCCGGGACCGAGACTTGCCAGAACGCCCCACGGCCCCAGGTGGGGAGCGGCCGAACGAAAGGGGGACGCGATGAGAGCGATGGTGGTGCGTGAGGCGAACGGGGACTTCCAGCTGGAAGACCGCGAGGTGCCCGAGGTGGGGCCGGGCCAGGTGCGGGTGAAGGTGGACGCCTGCGGCATCTGCCACAGCGACGCGTTCGTGAAGTTCGGGGCGTTCCCCGGGCTTCGGTTCCCCAAGGTCCCCGGACACGAGGTGGCGGGGGTGATCGACGCGCTCGGCGACGACGTGTCCGGCCTGGCGAAGGGCGACCGCGTCGGGATCGGCTGGCATGGCGGGCACTGCTTCCGCTGCGAGGCCTGCCGCCGCGGCCACTTCATCAACTGCTCCGACGCCCAGATCTGCGGCATCAGCTACGACGGCGGCTACCAGGAGTACATGGTCGCGCCGTGGGCCGCGGTTGCGCGCATCCCCGACGCGCTCTCCCCGGTCGACGCCGGGCCGCTGCTCTGCGCGGGCGTGACCACGTTCAACGCGCTCAGGAACAGCGGCGCGCGGCCCGGGGACACGGTCGCCGTGCAGGGCATCGGCGGGCTCGGCCACCTCGGCGTGCAGTACGCGCGGCGGATGGGCTTCCGCACCATCGCGATCTCCCGCGGCGACGACAAGAAAGCGCTCGCGGAGGAGCTCGGCGCGCACGAGTACATCGACGCCAAGGAGAACGACGCGGCCGAAGCGCTGCGGAAGCTGGGCGGCGCGCAGGTGATCCTCGCCACGGCGCCCAGCGCGGCGGCCATCCAGAGCGTCATCGGCGGGCTCTCGAGCCGCGGCAAGCTCATGATCGTCGGGGTGGCGCAGAAGCCCATCGAGGTGAACGCGATGGCCATGCTGAGCGGCAAGCAGATCCAGGGCTGGCCGAGCGGCACCGCGATGGACTCCGAGGACACGATGAAGTTCAGCGCGCTCACCAACGTGCGCCCTCACACGGAGGTGTTCTCGCTCGAACAGGCGAACGAGGGCTTCGCCAAGGTGATGGAGAACACGGTCCGCTTCCGCGCGGTCCTGAAGATGGCCTGACGCTCAACGGAGGACGAGGTCCACCACCGAGGCCGGGTAGTGCGCCGAGAGCAGGCGCCGCTGCTCGGCCTCGCTCACCTTCAGCGACCGGAGGTGATCGCGCGCCTCGCTCGCGAGCGGATCCCGCGCCGCCAACGCCGCGACGAGCCGCTCCACGCTCCAGCCGTGCTCGCTCAGCAGGCCCAGGCTGCGCCGCGTGCCCACGCCGTTCTCGAGGAGCGCGCGGAAGGTCTCCTCGTGCGTGTAGCCCGCCGCGCGCAGCCGGTCCGCGGCGGCGACGGGAGGGGTGCCCGCCTCGATCGCGATGAGCGCCGCGATGCCCGGCCGGAGCCCCTTCTCGCGCAGGATGGGCAGCCAGAGCTCCGGGCCCAGCTCGGGAGGCATGCGCTCGTGCACCCGCGACAGGGAGATCCGCGCCTGCGCACAGCACCGCACCAGCGCGTGCACCAGCGCGACCTCACCCTCATCCGAGCCGGGCTCGGGCAGGTGCCAGAACGCGGCCAACGCGGGCACGACGAGCGCTCGATCGACGGCGTAGAGCGCGTCGAAGGCCTCCAGCGGGGTGTATCGCTGCTCCAACGCCGCGCCCATCTCCGGCACGTCTTCGGCGTGGGCGTGGGCGACCGCGATCGCCTCGAGCGCGTAGACCGTCGCCGCGCGGTGGCAGAGCTGCGTGCGCTCCCACGGCTCGGCCACCTGCGCCAACAGCGGCATGACCTCGCGCATGTCGAGCTCGTCGACGATGGCGCTGGCGGCGCGATCGCGCGCCTGTCGGCGCTCCCATGCTTCGGCGGGCTCCACGCTACTCCACGCGCTTCGGGACGCGATCGTCTCGGCTCGCTCGAGGCCGACCGCGAGCACGAGCGAGACCATCGTGTGGTCGACGGCCGGCTCCCAGTCTTCGAGCGTCAGATCGATCAGCGCCGCGAGGTCGAGCCCGCGCGCGTCCGCCTCCATGAAGATCTCACGGAGCGACGCCCCCCGCGCCAGCTCGGCGCGCAGGAGCTCCGTCAACGAGGCGCGATCGTTCACCCGGGGAGGTTTGCGCCTCGGCCGCGCGCGCGTCAAAGGGGATCGCCATGAGCCCCGACGAAGAGCGACTGCTCGAGAAGCTCCGCCGCATCGAAGCGCTGCACGCCAACCCGGGCACGGACGGGGAAGGCGAGGCCGCCGCCAAGGCGCGGGAGAGGATCCTCGAGCGGATCGAGGAGCTGCGCGGCGCAGGGGTCATCGAGGTGCGCTTCTCGATGCCCGACCACTACTCGCGGCGGCTGTTGATGGCGCTCATGCGGCGCTACGGGCTCGAGCCCTATCGCTACCCCGGGCAGCGCTACACGACGGTCATGGTGTCGGCGCCGAAGAAGTTCCTCGACGACACCTTCTGGCCCGAGTTCAAGGCGCTCTCGGACGAGCTGACCAAGTTCCTCGACGAGGTGACCAACCGCGTGATCGAGCAGGCGCTCGACGCGGACACGTCCGAAGCGACGGTGCGAGAGGAGCCGAAGCAGCTCCCGGAGTGATCACGCAGAAGAGCCCCGCTCCGTCGGGAGCGAGGCTCTTCGCTGGATCTCAGCTGGCTCTCAGCTGGGCTCGAGGAGCATCGAGATCATGCGGCCCTGCTGGGCCGGGCGGGACGCGACGTCGGCCACGTCCGCGAGGTGCTCCTGCACGTGCTCGTGCATCATCTGCACCCAGCGCTGCGGGTATCCGCGCTCGCGTCCGCGCAGCCGCATCACGAGCTTCACCTTGTCGCCGCGCTCGAGGAACTTCCGCGCGCGATTCAGCTTCGTCTCCAGATCGTGCGTGTCGGTCTTCGGGCGCATCTGCACGGTCTTGAGCTGCGGGCCGTCGTTCTTCTTCGCCGACTTGGCCTTGCTCTGCTCGTACTTGAACCTCCCGTAGTCCATGATCCGGCAGACCGGCGGGCGCGCGTTGGGCGCCATCTCCACGAGGTCGAGTCCAAACTCTCGAGCCTTCGCGCGGCCTTCTTCGGGGCTCATGACTCCGAGCACGGCCCCTTCGGGGTCCACGACTCGAATCTGAGGGAAGCGAATTCTGTGATTGATGCGGTGCTCGGGCCTGTTCGGTCGTGTGGCCCCTCGAAATCGTCTACCCATGTATCTCCTAGTTGGCGTGGGAGCATGCACGGCGCGACGACATCTGCGCCGCTCCCACTGGTGCTTGATTGGCGGCGCGCGTCGTGAAGAATCACGGCGATGCGCACACGCCTGTCTCTTCGGAGTAACAGCTCCGAAGGCCGAGCACAAATTGTGTCCGGCGAGGGAGAGGTAGATCCAGCCTCCACGGTCGCAACCGAAGCGACAACCAGGACTGCGTCA
>SHBB01000453.1 GCA_004213565.1 Sandaracinaceae bacterium | reverse complement strand
GCCCGGTGTGGTGAGGTTCTTGATCAGGGCGAGCGCGTACTGGATGCCGCCCAGCGCGAACCCGATCGGCGCCGAGAGGTAGACGATCCAGAGCGGCACACGAAGGGCGGGCGAGACGCTGCCCAGCTCGCGCACGGTGGACAGCGCGTACCGCACGGCGAGGTAGCTCAGGTAGAAGAGCAGGGCCGAGGTCGTCGCGCTGATCAAGACGGTGAGCGCCTTGCGCTGCTTCTCGGGCAGCTGGTCGTAGAGCGCCGTCATGCGGATGTGTCGGCCCTTGCCCGCCGCGTAGCCGAGGCCGAGGAAGGTCACGAGCACGATCAGGAACTGGCTGATCTCCTCGGCGAACGCGAGGCTGGTCCCGAAGAACGTCCGCGCGATCACGTTGCCGATGGTCAACGCGGCGATGCCGAGGATGCCCCACGCGAGGCAGAGCTCCTCGAGCTGGGTGACGGCTTTGGACAGGCTGGTGGCGACGCGTCGCATCGGCGGGTCGGCACACTAACACACGGCCTGCGGTTCTATGTTGACCGTTCAAAATAGAAGCTTAGAGTGGAGCCCGTGCGGAAAGCCCAGCAATCGGCCCGGACCAAGCGAGCGGTGATCGACGCCGCGGTCGCGCTCTTCTCGGAGCGCGGCTACCGCGCCACCTCGCTCAAGGCGATCGGAGAGCAAGCCGGGATCAGCCACGGCGTGATCCCGTTCCACTTCGGCTCCAAGGAGGGGCTCCTCCTGGCCGTGGTCGAGACGTGCTTCGAGGCGTTCTCGACCCACGTGATGGGCGCGGCCTCGGACCGCGAGCGTGACTTCGGCGTCGGCGACCTCGAGGCGATGATGACGGCGCAGCGTCGCTTCGCGGACGAGCGCCCGCAGATCGGGCGGCTCTTCCAGGTGCTGATGTTCGAGGCGATCGGCCCGAGCCCGGAGCTCCGCCCTCACTTCCGCGAGTTCCAGGGCCGACTGCACGCGCTCGGCTGCGCGTGGGTCCGCGAAGGCCAGGCGCGCGGCGTGCTGCGCGAGGACCTCGACGTCGAGGCCGCGGTGGCGACGCTCGAGAGCTTCCTGACCGGCCTCCGCACGCGCTCGCTGCTCATCGGCGACGAGGGTGTTTCGCGGCAGCGCATTCACGAACAGATGCTCTCGCTCTTGCGGCGGGGCGTCACGAGAGACGAACAGGGGGAGTCATGAACGTCGGCACCGAATCGCACGTCGCCCACCCGGACCGCATCGATCTCGACCAACGAGGTTTGCTGCGTCCGATGTGGCAGGAGAGCGCGAAGAAGTTTCTCCGCCAGCTCGCGAGCGGCGCGCCCGCGCACCCTCCCGGGACCCAGCTCGCGCCCTCCCCCCGGGAAGGCGATCGCCTGCTCGGGCACCTGCGCGAGGGCATCGGCGACCCCCTGACGTCGTTCCTGCGCTGGCGCCGCGAGGTCGGAGACGTCGTCCGGGTGCGCCTCGCCGGAACCACCGCACATCTCCTCTGTCACCCGCGGCTCGTGCGCGCCGTCCTGCAGGAGCGTCACCGCGAGTTCGTCAAACCGATCCAGGGCCGCGAGAACATGGCGCGCATGCTCGGCAACGGGCTGCTCGTGAGCGAGGGCTCCTTCTGGCTGCGCCAGCGGCGGATCGCCCAGCCCGCGTTTCACAAGCGCCGCATCGACGGCTTCGGCGAGCACATCGTGTCCGCGGCGAGCCAGCTCGCCGACGAGTGGGCGCTGCGCGCGCGCCGCGAGGAGGCCTTCGACGTCTCCAACGACATGATGCACCTCACCTTGCGGGTCGTTCAGGAGACCCTGCTCGGCACGACCTCGAGCCAGAACGCCGACCGCATCGGCGAGTCCGTCTCCTACGTGCTCGGCGAGGTGAACCGTCGCTTCACCCGCGTCATCGACCCGCCCGAGGACTGGCCGACGCCGGCCAACCGCCGCTTCCGCGCCGCCAAGGCGGTCCTCGACGACGCCGTGTTCGACATCATCCGCCAGCGCAGGCGCGACATGGACCGAGGTGAAGACGGCGGGGACCTCCTCTCCATGCTGCTCGCGGCCCGCGACGAGGACACCGGCGAGGGCATGGACGACACCCAGCTCCGCGACGAGGTGATGACCATCTTCCTCGCGGGGCACGAGACCACGGCCAACGCCCTCAGCTGGACCTTCTATCTGCTCGGTCGTCACCCGCACGTGGCGCGCAAGCTCCGTCAGGAGCTCACGACGGTGCTCGGGGATCGCGATCCGACCGCGGCCGACTACGGCCGGCTCGCCTACGCGCAGCAAGTCTTCCGCGAGGCGATGCGCCTCTACCCGCCGGCGTGGATCATGGCGCGCGCGCCGCTCACCGACGTCGAGGTGGACGGATACGTCCTGCCGGCGGGCAGCCGCGTCTTCCTGAGCCCCTGGGTCACGCACCGCCACCCCGACGTCTGGCCCGATCCCGAGGGCTTCGACCCGGACCGGTTCGCGGATCCGAAGGCGATCGATCGGTTCGCGTTCTTCCCCTTCGGCGGCGGCCCGCGCCTCTGCATCGGGCACGGCTTCGCGATGATGGAGGGCGTCTTGATCCTCGCCACCCTGGCGCGCCGCTTCCACCTCGAGCTCGTCCCGGGGCACACCGTCACGCCACAACCGCTGGTCACGTTGCGGCCTCGCGAGGGCGTCCAGGTCGTCGCGCGCGCTTTCTGAGACGTCAACTCTCGCCCCCGAGGCGGAATCACGATACCACCATGGCGTGACCGACTACCCGGTCCCCGCCATCCTCTCGGTCGCGCTGGCGAACTTGCTGGCCGCGATCGTATTCGGGGCGCTCCACGTGCGGGAGCGCAGCCCGGGCATGAGCTGGTTCGCGGTCGCGTGGACGCTCGAGGCGGTCCGGCACCTCTTCTCCCTCGCGGAGTTCTCGCCCATCACCTTCTTCGCGGGCGGCTTCACCTTCGTCGCCGCGCTCGGCGTGCTGCTCGAGGCCGCGTTCCGCGTGGGCGGCCGCCCTCCCAACCCCTGGCTCCGCCTGCCGCTCCTCTGCGTCGCGTGCTGGATGGTCTTCCTCTTCGTCTATCAGGACGTCCCCTTCCTCTGGTGGCACCTGCCGGTCACCGCCGTGACGGCCGTGATCCGCGGCCTCGTCGCCTGGGCCCTGTGGAACGCCTTCGCGTCGGGCCTCGGCCGGGTCATGGCCGCCAGCGCCATGGGCCTGTGGGCGCTGCACGGCTTGACGTATCCACTCCTCGGCGACGTCGAGGCGGCCAAGCAGTGGGGGTACGCGCTGAGCACGTTCCTGGGCTTGCTCGTGCCGAGCGGCGTCTTGATGGCGTACTTCGAGCGGGCGCGCGAGGAGGCCGGCGCGCTCGAGCGCGCGCTCGCGGAGGGCCACCGCCTCGAGGCGCTCGGGCGGCTCGCGGGCGGCATCGCCCACGACTTCAACAACCTCTTGCAGGTCGTGGCCGGCGCGCTCGAGGTGGCCCAGCGAGAGCGCACGCCGCCCGATCGCAAGGATCGCTACCTGAAGCTCGCGCTCGACGCCACGACCCGCGGCGCCGACCTGACCCGCCAGCTGCTCGCCTTCGGCCAGCGCCACGCCTGGCAGCCCCGCGCCCTCGATCTGAGCCGCGTCATCGGCGAGGTGGGCGAGTGGCTCCCGCGGCTGCTGGGCGACCACGTGACCCTCGAGCTGCGCGCCGAGCGGCAGCTGCCCGTCTTCGCCGACCGCGGTCAGATCGAGCAGGTCGTGTTGAACCTCGTGACCAACGCGCGCGACGCCATGCCCGAAGGCGGCACCGTCGAGGTCAGCGCGGAGGCGCGCGGGCGCGTCGTCGTGCTCTCCGTGCACGATCAGGGCGTGGGCATGAGCGAGGAGACCCGCGCGCGGATCTTCGAGCCGTTCTTCACCACCAAGGAGCGCGGCAAGGGGACCGGCCTGGGCCTCGCGAGCGTGCACGGCATCGCCGCCCAGCAGGGCTGGGAGCTGCGGGTCGAGAGCGCGCCCGGAGCCGGGACCACCTTCGAGGTGCGCATGCCGCTGATCGAAGACGAGCCCGTGAGCGCCGAGTACGAGCTGCCCAACATCGACGCCAGCGCGGCGCGCATCCTCCTCGTCGACGACGACCCGCAGGTCCGCAACGTGCTCGCCGCCATGCTCGAGGACGTCGGCTACGACGTGACCCCGGCCGGACCCGAGACCGCGCTCGCGGTGGTCGAAGGCGGCGACTGGGACGTGCTCGTCACCGACCAGCAGATGCCTGGCCTCTCCGGCGTCGAGCTCGCCCGCGCCGCGCGCCAGCTCCGCAGCGACGCCCTCATCGTCTTCGTCAGCGGCGACGACGCCTCGAGCGAGGAGCCGGACATCCACCGCGTCGGCAAGCCCTGCCGCGCGAGCGAGCTCGTCACGGCCATCGAGCACGTCCGCACGCGCGAGGCGTGAGTCAGGCCGCGGCGGACGGAGAGCGGCTCTGGCCTCGACGACGGCGACGCTTGTCGGCGTAGAGGCGGGCGTCGGCGGTCTGGAGGAGCGCGTCCGGCTCGTCGGGCGAGGCGACGGCCCAGCCGACGCTGGTGCGCAGGGGTCGCCCGCGGACGGAGCGGGCCTCGACGAAGCGCCGGGCGCGCTCGGCGACGGCGCGGGCGCCCTGGGCGCAGGTCTCGGGGAGCAGGAGCGCGAGCTCGTCACCGCCGAGGCGGGCCACCAGGTCGCTGCCGCGCACGGCCTCCTGCAGAGCCTCGGCCACGTGCTGGAGCGCCTCGTCGCCGGCCGCGTGGCCGAGGTCGTCGTTGATGGACTTCATGTCGTCGAGGTCGATCAGCACCACCGCCGGTCCGATCCCTCCGCGCTCGAGCCGAGCACGCTCTCGGTCGAGGGCGAGCTTGAACGCGCGGCGGTTGGCGAGCCCGGTCAGCTCGTCGCTCCCGGCCAGGCGCCGCAGGCGCGCCAGCTCGGTCGCGCGCCGACAGAGCAGCTCCATCAGCGGCTCGTAGCGCGCGGCCTCCTCGCCCAGCGCTCGGCGCGCGGCTTTCAACGCCTCGCGGGCGACGGTGGGATCTTCGGCGCAGGCGAGCGCGGTGAGGGCTTCGGGCACGAGCGGCATGCCTGGAGTCTTGGCAACCGCCGTGCCACACCATTAACGGAACGATCCGCCGACAGCGGCCGGCGGATCGTCATGGATCGTCAAGGTTCCGACGCTCGGCTGGGCTAGGCCGACGCCCGCTCGCGCGCGCTGCTCTTGGCCTCGGCGTCGAGGCGGCGGCCCTCTTCGAGCACGCGCGCCGACGGCTCCTTGATGTCCCACACCAGGCCGACCCAGCTCATCATCTTGATGACGTAGTAGCTCAGGTCGATCTCCCACCAGTAGAAGCCCTGACGGCAGCTGTTCATGTGGTGGTGGTGGTTGTTGTGCCAGCCCTCGCCCCAGGTCAGCAGCGCGAGCCAGAGGTTGTTGCGGCTGGTGTCCTTGGTCTCGAAGCGGCGGTTGCCCCAGACGTGGCAGAGCGAGTTGATCGTGTAAGTCGAGTGCCACACGAGGACCTGGCTCGCGAAGAAGCCGATGAAGAGGCCCGGCCAGCCGAAGAGCACGAGGGTCAGCACGCCCGTCACGATGGGCGGCACGATCCAGTACTTGTTGAGCCAGACCAGCTCCGGGTACTGGGCGAAGTCCTTGATGCGCTTCCAGTCGGTCTCGCTGTTGTCGGCGAAGACCCAGCCCACGTGCGAGTGCCAGAAGCCGTCCTGCTTGGCGGAGTGCAGATCGCGCTCGGTGTCGCTGTAGAGGTGGTGAGCGCGGTGATGCGCCGCCCACCAGAGCACGCCGCGCTGGGTGCTGGTCTGCGCCGCCCAGGCCATCAGGAACTGGAACCACCGGCTCGTGGAGTACGTGCGGTGGGAGAAGTAGCGGTGATGGAACGCGGTGACGCTGAAGATGCGGAAGAAGAACAGCGCGGCCATGACGACCAGCGACTCCCAGGTCACGCCCGACCACACGGCGCCGAGCACGGCGGCGTGGGTGAGGAACCACGGGATCATCGCGCCCCACTCGTAGCGGTGCTTGGGGGTGGCGCCCTCGGCCTCTCCGACCGCTTCTCCGACCAGAGAGGAGACGACGTCGTCTTCAGCCGACGAGAGGAAGGGGCCTCGGCTCGGGAAGCTGCTCATGATGTGAACCATAGGAGCCGCCGTCCCAGGCGTCGGTCATGGTTCGGTCGCGCCAGGTCACCGTTTGGTCAACGTCTGTCACGGTTTGGTAATTGGTGACTTTCGCGTGTCATTCCGAGCGCTTCAGGGCACGAACTTGTACCCGGCGCCTCTGACGGAGAGGAAGTGTCGCGGGTTCGAGGGGTCCGGCTCGAAGTGCTTGCGCAGCCGCGAGATGAAATTGTCCACCGTGCGCGCCGAGGAGTAGTTGCGGAGCTTCCAGACCTGCTCGAGCAGCTCGTCCCGGCTCAGCACGCGCCCGGGGTTGTCGACGAAGTAGCGCAGCAGGTCCAGCTCGAGCCGGGTCAGCTCCACGCGGGTGTCGCCGACGCTCGCCTCGTGGGACTCGAAGTCGATCTGCGCCTCCCCGAAGCGCGCCCTCGTCGACGTGGGCAGGCTCTCCTCCGAGCTGCGCTCCCAGCGGCGGCGGCGGACCATCGAGCGCACGCGCGCCAGGAGCTCGTCGAGCTCGAAGGGCTTGACCAGGTAGTCGTCCGCGCCGCTCTCCAGGCCCTTGACGCGGTCCTCGGCCGAGCTGCGCGCCGTCAACATGATGACCGGCGTGTAATTCCCGCTGCGCCTGAGCTTCTTGCAGAGCTCGAAGCCGTCGATGTCGGGGAGCATCACGTCGAGCACGATCGCGTCGTATCCGTCGGGCTTGAGCAGGCGCTCGCCCGCCTCGCGGGCGGTGCCCGCGATGTCGACCTCGTAGCCCTCGAGCTCGAGGTTCAGCTTGAGCCCGGCCGCGAGGTGCTCCTCGTCTTCGACCACGAGGAGCTTCAGCTCGTCTGCGCTCACGCCGCCTCCTGAGGATCGTGTGACGAGCCCGGGGGGGTCTGCGGGAGCGAGACGCGGATCGTGGTGCCCGCGCCGAGCCCCTCCGAGGAGGCCTCGACCTTGCCCCCCAGGTTCCGCACCAGCGCCGAGACCACGAAGAGGCCGAGCCCGGTCCCGCGCCGCTGGCGCACGCCTTCGCTCGACACCCGGTAGAAGCGGTGGAACACGCGCTTGAGATCGCGCGGCGCGATCCCGATACCGCTGTCCCGGACGTCGATGCGCACGCCCTTTCGATCCTTCGAGGCGCTCACGATCACCTTCACCGGCTCGTCCGAGTACTTCACCGCGTTGTCGATGAGGTTGCGGACCACGACCGTCAATGCCACGCGGTCGGAGACCACCGACAGCTCGGGCGGGACGCACACCTCGATCGCGTCGTCCGCGAGGTGGTGGCGCTGGGAGACGTTCTCGACGCAGTCCTCGACCAGCTCGCGGAGCGGCACCTCGCCGAGGTCCATGCCGACCTTGTCCCGGACGTGCGCGAGCCGGCTGGCCTGGAGGATGTCGTCGACGAACGCGCTCAGGCGATCGACGTCGTCGAGCATCATGCTTCGCATCATCTCCCGCTTCTCCTCCGGCAACCCCTCGCGACCGAGCGTCTGCAGGCCGAGCTTGAGCGACGCGAGCGGGCTGCGGAGCTCGTGCGTCACCGAGTCGATGAAGCTGTCCTGCCGTCGCACCTCGAGGATCTCCCGCCCGAGGAAGATCGCGAACATGATCATCACGCTCATCAGGGCCATGAACGCGATGACGCCCAGCACGAGGAGCCAGACGTTCTGCGCGACGTCGTCGCCCTCCGCGAGGTTCCGCGCGAAGACGAGCGTCCAGCCGGTGAGGAGCGCCACCGCGATGGGCACGGCGATCGACGCCATGATGATCGGCGTCGAGAGCGAGGGGAGGTGTCTCCGGGGCGAGGCCATGGGCGCGTCCGACTATAGCGCCGAGGATCGGTCGCCGGGCCCCGCGCCCCGGCGCAGGTGGGCGTCGAGCGCGTCGGCCATCGCGCGCACTCGCGCCGGGTCGACCGGCCGGCGCACGTCGCCGTCTTCTTTCAGCCAGGTGCCGACGATCGCGGCGTCGGCGTGGGGGGCGAGCCGCGGCGCGCTCTCGGGCGACAGGCCGCTCCCGATCAGGACCGGCGCGTCGCCCGCGGCCGCGCGCACCTCGATCAGCAGCGCCTCGTCGACCGGCTTGCCCGTGCCCGCGCCGGTCACGATCACCGCGTCGGCGCGGCCCCGCTTCAGCGTGTCCTCGACCTCGGTCGCGATCGAGAGCGGAGCGACCGGCGCGGCGTGCTTCACCCGGACATCCGCGAAGATCTGGATTCCGTCCGCGTCGAGCGAGCGCCGGTAGCGGAGCGTCTCGAACGCGCGCCCCTCGATCAGGCCCTGGTCCGCGACATAGGCGCCGACATGCACGTTGACACGAACGAAGGCCGCGCCCGTCGCCGCCGCGATGCCGAGCGCGGCGCGCACGTCGTTGCGGAGCACGTTGACCCCGACCGG
>SHBB01000452.1 GCA_004213565.1 Sandaracinaceae bacterium | reverse complement strand
GGCGCGTCGTTTTCGGGTGAAGCGAAGGCGGCTTTGCCGCCGCAGCGAGGGGCTTTTGCGAAAAGCCCCTGACTAGAATTGCTAGGCCCGGAGCAAGCGCGAAGCGCTTGATTCGGGGCTAGAATCGCGGGGTGAGGTCGCGCGGACGGGATGTGACGCTGCACGCGCCGTCGGGGTGCGACCGGGCGTGCGCGCTCTGCCGCGCGACGGGACAGGCGGCGTCGGCGGACGCGGCGGCGGCGGCCCGGCTCGGAGGGGGGCGGCTGACGCTGCGGGGCGACGCGGCGTGGGCGCGCGCGATGCTCGTCGCGTCGGCGGAGGCGAGCTGGTCCGAGCGCGTGGTGCACACGCACGGGAACTGGCGGGCGGAGGACCTCGTCGACGCGGGCGCGAGCGGGGTGAGGGTGCCGCTCTTCTCGCACGTGGCCGCGGTGCACGACCGGATCGTCGGCTCGCCGGGGCAGCTCGAACAGAGCCTCGAGGCGCTCGAGCGCTTCGCTTCGGCCGGCCTGCGGGTGGAGATCGAGGTGCCGCTGCTCGCGCGGAGGCTCTCGCACCCGCTCTCCGTGGTGCAGCGCGCCCGGGCCGCGTGCGATCGGGTGGCCGCGGCGCGCTTCGTGGCTCCGCGCGGTGAGGTGCACGCGCAGCTGGTCACCCCTCCCTGGACCGAGAGCGGCCCGCTCCTCGAAGAGGCCCTCGCCTGGTGCGCCGAGGCCGGGATCGAGGCGGCGCTGAACCGCGACGCGGGGGTGCCCTTCTGCGCGCTGCCCGAGCGCGGCGAGGTCTTCCGCTTCGACCCCAAGCGCGAGCGCGAGCCGGCCTTCGGCTGCGTGCGGCCTCCCGTGTGCGCGGGCTGCGCCTGCGCCGCGCAGTGTCCGGGCGTCCCGCGCAGGCAGGTGGAGGCGCACGGCGAGGTGGGGCTGAGACCGTTCCCGGAGCGGCCGAGCGCGCTCTACCACCAGCGCAGCACCCCGCACGAGGAGTGGACGGAGGAGCGGCGGGAGGCGGCGAAGCGGACCGGGCTGCTCGTCCTGCGTCCGACGGTGAACTGCAACCAGGACTGCGTGTTCTGCAGCGCGAACGAGACGTCGGCGAACGTGTGGACGTCGGACGACACGATGCTGAAGCAGATCGTGCGCGCGGCCGAGCGCGGCGTCTCGCGGCTCGCGTTCGGCGGGGGCGAGCCCACGCTGGCCAAGGGCTTGCCGAGGTACGTGGCGGAGGCGCGGCGGCTCGGGATCGCGGAGGTGGAGCTGGTCACGAACGGCACGCTGCTCGACCGGGAGGCGAAGGTGCGCGCGCTGGCGGACGCCGGTCTGACGCACGCCTTCGTCTCCCTGCACGCGCACGACGAGCGGCTGAGCCGGCACCTGACGCGCAAGGAGGGCGACTTCGATCGCACCGTGAAGGCCACGGGGCTGCTCGCGGACGCGGGCGTCAAGACCACGGTCAATCACGTGATCACGACCGAGAACATGCGCTTCCTGTCGTCGTTCGTGCGCTTCGTGCGGGAGCGCTTCGAGGGCCGGGTGGCGATCTCGTTCGCGTTCGTGACCCCGCAGTACAAGGCGCTCGAGGATCTGGCGATGATGCCCCGCATGAGCGCGCTCCAGCCGCACCTGGAGGCGGCGATGAGCGAGGCGCTCGCGCTGGAACAGCCCGCGTGGATCGGCGCGCGCCAGGGGATCCCGCCGTGCCGGCTCGGGGCCTTCCGCGCGTGGTCGGACATCTTCGAGCACGCGGCGGCGGGGATCGCGGAGGACACGCCCCAGAAGACGCGCGCGCCGGGCTGCGACCGGTGTCGCTACACGCGGGTCTGTACGGGGGTGTGGAGGCCGTACGCGGAGCGCCACGGGACCGACGAGCTGACGCCGATCGAGGGCGCGCCGTTCGGAGAAGACGAGCTGGCCGCGATCCGCGCGATCAAGCGGGAGCCGTGGGGGCTGCCGCCGAGCGACTTCGAGGCGCTGCCGTCGTTCCTCCGAGACCGCGAGGCCGAGACGCGGGGCGCTGCGGCGGACACGGGGACTCGGGCGCTGCCCACGCGGCCCATCGCCCGCGGCACGCGGCCGGTGCGCGTCGCCCTCTTCGGTGACGGGCGACGCGCGGCGGAGCTCGCCGCGGCGCTGCGTCAGGTCGAGGGCGCCACGCTCGACGCCGTCGTGGGCCCGCACGCGGAGGAGGTGGTGGACCCGGCGTTCGGAGACTGCCCGCGCTGGACAGACGCGACCGAGGCGCTCGACGCCATCCGCCCCGACGCGGTGGTGGTGGCGGGGCGAAGCGCACCGCTGGCGGCGCTCGCGCGGGATCGCGGCGTGCCGACCCTCGCGCCGGCCCACCCGCTCCTGCTCGGCTACGGCCTCGACGACATCGAGGGCCCGCTGCTCCGGGTGGTGCATCGCGTGGGGCCGCGGGCGCCGGCCGCCTGGTCTCGGCGCGGGCTCGCCCCGCTCCTCGAGGACGTGCTCGCGCTGGTCCTGTGGCGACACCCCGGCGCGGCGCTCGAGGACGCGCGCTTCGTCGGCGCGTCGCGCCCCGAGCGGGTGCAGCTTCAGTTGCGATGCGAGCAGCGTCGGATCGACGTGACGCTGGAGCTGGATGGAGGCGCGCCGCGGCTCGACCTGGCGGCGGATCGAGGAGACGCGACGGCGACCCTCGACGCGGCCGACGCGCGCATGCTCGAGTCCTTCGTCCGCATCGTGCGCGAGGGCGGCTCGCTCCCGGACGCCTCGCTTCCGGACGTGGCGGACGCGGCAAGCGCGCTGAGCGCCGAGGTGATCGATCGGCTCGCGGCGGCGGGGCTGCCCTTCGCCCGCGCCAACGCGCCGAAGCACGTCGCCTCGCCTTCGTTCCGGGAGCCTCGCTGAGTGTCGCTCCGGACGCAGGGCTGGCAGACCCTCGAGGGGCTCTACGACGAGGCCGCGCTCGCGCAGCTGCGCGACACCCTCGACGCGCTGCACGCCCGCTTCGGCGCGCCGCCGCTGCACGCGAAGGAGCCCGTCTGGCTGGCCGATGGCGTGGAGATCGCGGGGCCGGGCCTCGCCTTCTACTCGCTGCTCGGCCTCGCGCCCGAGCTCGGCCCGCGGCTCTTCACCGACGCCGCCGTCGACGCGCTCCGCGAGGTGCTCGGCGACGCGATGCACCTCGAGCTGGTCGGCGCGGTGCTCTCGGACGAGGGCCGCGCGTTCACGGAGTGGGAGTCGCACCTCGGCGGCATCGACGACGAGCGCTGGCGCCGCGCGGGCAAGCGACCGCGACAGGATGCGATCCGCCGCGTGGTGCACTTCCTCTTCCTGGAGGACATGGACCCCGAGACCGGCCCGTGGCGCGTGCTGCCGCGCGCGGTGGGGGACCCCGTCGATCCGCCCGCGTCCATTCATCAGCCCGAGTGGCCGGGTCAGGTCGAGCTCTCGCTCCGGGCCGGCACGGTGCTCCTGCTCGAGGAGAGCGTCTGGCACTGCGTGATCCCGCGCCTGCGCCCCGGCCGTCGTCACTTCATCGGCGCCTACTTCGCGTCCGAGCACGCGGCGCCGACGGAGGGACACGACCCGAGCCTGGACGCGCTCCAGACCGACGACGCGCTGCTCGCATCCGTGCTCGCGCGCCGACCGCGGCGCTCATGAACGCTTGCGGGGGCGGCGCAGGGACTCGGGGCCGATGAGGCCCTTGCGCTCGTCGAGCAGCATGGCGCCGCCGTCTCGGGTGGCGACGGCGCGGGTGGCCGCCTCGACGACGCGCACGAGCACGGCGCGCTCTCGCTCGGCCCCTTCGGGCAGGCGGAGGTTGCGGTAGGAGACGTTGAAGGAGCGGGTGCGGGCCAACGCGGGGCGCTCGTCGCTGCGCTTGGTCAAGACGACGTCCACGCTGGCCTCGCCGACGACGAAGCGGTAGGTGCAGCGGCGCCGGTCGAGGAGCAGCCCCTCGAGGCGCGCGCCGAGGGGCTCCGCGACGCCTTCGACGAGGGCGCGCCAGGCGGGGTGATCGCCGCTCGGCGCCGCGTCGCGGGCCGCGCCGCGAGGGTCGTCACTGCCGAAGGCCAGACCGTCTTCGGGCTCCTCCCAAGGGGTGCTGCGCGCGGTCGGCACGAGCCGGTCGGCCTCCCAGCCGTACTTGTGCACGTACTCGTGGGTGAGCCCGAGGCAGGCCTCGCTGTGCTCGCACTTGGCCTCCCAGAGGCACGCGAACTTCGGGTAGAGGTCGTAGAACTCCTCGACGATGACGACGTCGGGCTGGGTGTTGTCGATGACGTCGCCGTGCTCACCGAGCAGGCAGCGCGGCACGTACTTCACGGCGCAGGGGATCGCGTGGGCCTTCGCGCGGTCGAGCGCCTCGACCAGCGCGGGCGCGAGCCGCTCCATCGGGACGATGAGGCCGCGCTCGTCGGTCTTGTCCTCCATCGGGAGGTAGTTCCACCACTCCATGCGCGCCGGGGCGAGCTCGGCCACGGTGTCGACGATGCGCGCGAGGTGGTCGACGTTGAGCGTGGTCAGGACGGTGTTGGTCATGATCGTCACGCCGAGATCGCGCAGGTTCATCAGCCCCCGCCACGCCTCGTCGAAGGAGCCCTCGCGCTGCGAGATGTAGTCCTGGGTCGCCGCGTCCGGGCCGTGCAGGGAGACGAAGAACTCGTCGACGCCCGCCTCGACCAGGCGCTCCGCGAACGCGCGGTCCTCGAGGCGGCGGCCGTTGGTCTGCAGCCGGATGTGCGAGAAGCCGCCGCGCTCGCGCGCGTAGTCGAGGTAGTCGAAGAGCCGCTTCTCGAGCGTGACCTCACCGCCGGTGAACGTGACGCGGTGGTAGCGCGGGGCCTGCCCGTTCTCGTCGACCGCTTGCTGGAAGCGCTCGAAGGGCACGCCGCGGTAGAGGTTCATGCCCTCCTGCACGATGCAGAAGCGGCACGCCGAGTGGCAGTGGAAGTCCACCGTGACCGTCAGGTCCTCGAAGCGCGTCGGCTCGAATCTGCCTTTGTAGCTCTGCACTGGCTAGAGCGTCCCGTAGAAGCTCGTCTTCGTCGCGCGCACGCCGTCCGAGTTGGACGAGAGGTCCGGCTCGAAGTCCAGCCCCACGTCGAAGTACAGGTGGTCGAGGTCCGCCGCGTGCGTCCGCGTGAACTCGATCAGCGCGGCCGGCCAGCCGCGGCGCTCGAGGAACCAGAGCAGCGCGTCCACGTCCACGCCCGAGTAGTACACGCCGTCCCGGAGCCGCTTCTTCGCCACGCAGACTCGCTTGCATGCGAACAGCTCGGGCGGCATCACGTCGGCCAGCACGCGCGGGTCGCCGTAGTCGAGGAAGAGGCTGCTCTTCAGCAGGCCGAGCACGGTGTCGATCTCGGCCTTGGGCCGCAGGAACCGGTAGGTGTTGGCCAGCTCGCGCCGGTCCTCGCGCACGACGTAGCTGCGGCCCTCGTGCGCGTCGGTGCCGGTCAGGTAGAGGTTCAGCTCGGGCACCTCGCGGCGCGCGAGGATCTCCGCGTCGAGATCGAAGCTGACCATCATGTAGGGCACGGTCTCCCGCACCTCGGGCACGATCCGCAGGTGCGGCGCGAGGATCTCCGTCAGCCCCGTCACCGTCGCGCGCGGGTCCTCCTTCTGCGGGTCGTAGACGTAGAGCTCCCAGAAGAGCCGCTCGCCGTCGTGCTTCGCGCCCCAGACCACCATGTCGCGGCCGAGCCCCTCCACGAGCGCGTCGAGCACGGGCTGCGCCTCCGCGCGAAGACCGGCGAGCTCCAGGCTGCGGAAGAGCAGGTTGTCCGCGCGGAGCTTGCCCTCGGGAGGGCGGCGCGGTCGGTAGGGCTGAAGGCAGTAGTCGAAGTAGCGATCGCCGGGCTGGGTTCTTCGGAGCGTCACGGCTTCAGGCGCTCTCCTGCACGAGCGGCAGCGCGTCGGGGTGCACGGCCGCGATCACGCGCCGCAGCCGCTCGACCTCGAGCCGGCTGACCTCGCCGCGGTGCGAGTAGGCGAGCCCGTCGCGCGCCTCGAAGCGGGGCTGGCCCTCGGCCGCCTTCACCACCTCGAGGGTCACGCGCCCGTCAGGCGAGTCGAGGTCGAAGAAGAGCCCGTCGTGTCGGTTCCGGATGGTGCGCAGACGCCAGCCGCCGACCGCGCCCACGCGCGCGCGCAGCTCCTCGACCAGCTCCGGGTCGACCGCGATGACGCGGCGGTCCGCGTCGTCGTCGATGCTCCGCGGGCCCGGGCGCTGCTCCGCGCGGCGCCGCACCTGGAACCCGGCCCAGTGATCGGCGACCACCGCGTTCTCGTGCTGCAACGACACTTGCTTGACGTGGTCGAGCTCGCGGCGGAGATCCTCGGGCGCCCAGCCCTTGCACGAGCGGATGAGCCAGGTCTCCGGATCGAACTCGATCGCGTGCTTCGGATCGGCCCGGTCGAGCAGCGCGTCGGGCAGCACCAGGGTCCAGAAGACCCGCACGGAGTCGGCGATCTCGACCGCCTTCTCGAAGGTGCGCCGGAAGGACGCGGGGTTGTCGCCCGGCAGCCCCAGCATCAGCTCGAGCTCGATCGGCCAGTGCTCGCGCACCACGTCGCAGACGTGCTCGAAGCGCTCGAGGTCGAAGGGCCGCCCCAGCCCGTGCAGGACCTCCGCGTCGAAGCTCTGCACGCCGATCGCCACCTGGCAGCGCCCGAACGAGGTCAGCAGCTCCACGTGCTCGTCGCGTAGGAAGGTCGGGTAGAGGTGGCCGTGCACGAGGCTGTCCTTCAGGACGCCCGTCTGCCGCTCCGCCTCGGCGAGGTTTCGGAACGCGCGCGGGCTCAGGTTGAAGGCCGCGTCGAGGCAGAAGATGTTCGGCACCTCCGCGCGCCGGAGCCCCTCGAGGTGACGCGCGAGGTACTCGGCCGAGTGGACGCGATCCGCGCGCTGCTCGCCCCACTGGCAGAAGTTGCAGTGGATGGGGCAGCCCCGATAGGTCTCGAGGTAGCCCGTGAACCCGTGGGGCGCGATGTCGAGCTGGTACGGCGTGGGGAAGGCCTCGATGTCCACGCGCTCGAGCGGCCCCGTGCTCCGCCACCCGAGCGCGTGCGGCACGAGCAGCCCGGGCATCGAGGTCCAGCCGTCCCGCTGATGGGCGCGGACGATGTCGCGGAAGACGCCCTCTCCTTCGCCCGTCACCGCGGCGTCGACCGTGCGCTGGAGCGGGCGATACGGCTCGAGCGCGAAGACCGACGGACGGGCCTGCGGGCCCCCGACGACGACCTGCACCGACGGGTCCCAGCGCTTGATGCGCGCCGCGAGGTCCCGGAAGGGGCCGATGGACCAGAGATAGATCGACGCGCCGACGAGGGTCGGCCGGAAGTCGACGATGGCCTCGAAGAACGCCTCCGGATCGCGCTCGCGCAGGTCGATGACCTTCACCTCGACGTCATCGAAGCTCGGGTCCGCGCGCAGCGACGCCTCGAGCTTGCGCACCGAGTAGGTGAACGGGGTGAAGTCGCCGCTCGGATCTTCCCAGACCGGATCGACGGACACCAAGGCAACTCGCGGCGACCGCGTCACGGCGCCCATCATAGCAAAGGCGCGGCGGCCAGACCCTCGTCCAGCCAGCTCGGTCGGGGCGCGTCCGCGGCGGCGAAGTAGGCGCCCACCAGGAGCCGCAGCCCCGGGCGGCGCAGCGACTTCGCCGCGTGCCAGGTGCACTGCTCGAGCGCGACGAGGTCGCCCGCCTTCGGGCGCAGCTCCACCATGTCCGGCCACGCCTCCTCGTCGAGCGGGTGCGGGGGTGGGGTCGGGTCGCCTTCGCGGCGCGGATAGACGTAGAGGGGCCCGCTCTCGTCGTCGAGGTCGTCGAGATAGAGCAGGGTCAGCACGCGCGAGATGCCCTCGACGGGCGGCCAGACGCCGCGCTTGACCCGCTCGCCCTCCTCCTCGCCGTCGATGTGGGTGTGCCAGCTGAAGAACGGGCGGCGCGCGTCGCTCGCCACCGCGCCGAGCAGCTCGAGCCGCGCGTCCGGGCCGAGGAGGGCGCGCATCGCCTCGATGACCGGGGCGCGGAGCACCAGCGGCCGGAGGGCGGGGCGCGCGGTCAACAGGCGGCTGATCGCGAGCCCGGTCGAGGTCACCGCGACTCCGTCGGCGACCTGCACGGTGTCCGGGGCGAAGAAGCCGGGCGGATCGATCTCCGCGATGACGCCCTCGACCTCGCGGCGCAGGGTCGCGGTCTCCCCCGGATCGAGGAGGCCCTCGAACACCGCGTAGCCGCGCGCTCGGATCTGTGCCGCGTGAGAGCCCACGGGCCGCAGTATAGACTGCGAGCCATGCGGACCCAGGCGATCGAGGCGGCGTTCGATCGCTTCGAAGCGACGCTCGCCCCACGGCTGGGCCTGTCGCTCACCGGCACCCGCGTCACCTCGGACGACAACGGCTTCGCGGTGACGGCGAGCGCGGAGGACCTCGTGCTGCGCTCGGTCGAGCGCGACGGGGCGGTCGACTGGCGGCTCGAGGGCGCCCACGCGGAGTCCGCGCGCCCGCGGCTGGCCGACGCGCGCGAGGCGATGGACGAGGCGCTCGCGACGCTCCGCCACGCGATCCGCA
>SHBB01000451.1 GCA_004213565.1 Sandaracinaceae bacterium | reverse complement strand
GCCAGAGCATCTCCTCGAAGAGGGCGGTCTCGTGGCCGACGAGCGCGCGGCCCTCCTCGTCCTGCGCCAGCACGGGGTGGGTGACGCGGCGGTGCGCGTCGTGCGCGACGCGCGCCGCCGCCGCGAGCGCCCCCGCGAAGACCTCGCGGGCGGCGCCGTCCGACTGCCGGAGGTGCTCGAGCAGATAGCCGACCTGCTGGTGCGCCTGGATGATGTCGTGCCTCACCTCGTCGCCCTCAGAAGACCGGCTCGGTGTCCTCGCCGACGCGGCGACGGCGGATCGGCTCGAAGCCGTCGTGACCGGGCTCGTCGAAGAAGTGATCGACGAGGTCCGCGGTGGTCTCGGGGTCGGCGGGCGCGCGCTTCACGCGGACGTCGCGCGGCGCGTCTCCCTTTCGCCACTTCTTGATGATGCGGTCGAGCAACATGGCTACTACCTCCGTCATCCATACGATGCAGCCGCCGTGCCGCGGGGCCAGGTCGTGACTCCGGGCGCCGCGTCCTGGGGCATCCCGCCGCTCCGATGCGCGCACGCGACACTGCGCAGAGGCCGGTTGAACGAAGGTTGCGCAGTCTCCCAGGCCAGGGCCCGTGGTAACTTCGGGGGCATGGGGAGCCGGCGCATGGGGAGCAGGTGGTGGGTCCTGGCGTGTCTTTGCCTGATGGGCTGTGAGTCCGAGGCGGTGCTGGTCGTCTCGCTGCGCACCGATCTGGTGCCCGGGCTCGAGGTGACGCGCGCCACGACGACGGTCGCGGACGCGAGCGCGACGGCCGACTTCGCGCTCGGCGACGATCTCATCGCGGGGACGCGGATCGCCGCCTTCGACGTTCCCCACGGCCAGCAGCGCGTGACGGTCACGCTCTCCGGGCCCGGCGCGGAGTCGCTGCGCCGCACGGTGGTGGTCGACGTACGCGGCGGCACGGCGGTGACGGTGGTGCTCACCCGGAGCTGCCGCGGCGTGTCCTGCCCGGCCGCGAGCGACGCGGCGGCGACCGAGTGCCTCGGCGGGGTCTGCGTGGCGCCGGAGTGCACCCCGGAGACGCCCGAGCAGTGCCCCACCGCGGAGTGCGCGGCCGACGGCGAGTGTCCGAGCGGGCCCGCGTGCACCACGCCCGCCTGCCTCGACGGGGTCTGCGGCCTGCGCGCCGACGCGAGCGAGTGCGGAGGCGGCGCCTGCGATCCCGACGAGGGCTGCGTGGGCGCGCCCACTCCGGACGGCGGCGTGCCGATGGACGCGGGGCCCGAGCCGGACGCTGGCGTGATCGACTCGGGCGCGCTCGATTCCGGCACGAGCCGGCTCGACTCGGGGCGGGGCGACCCCCCGCGAGACGGGGGCCCGCGCGACTGCGCGTCGCTCTGCCCGGGCAGCTGTGAGGGCCCGCTGTGCGTGCTCGACGGGACGCCGCTGCAGTCCGTCTGTCCCGACGGCGTCGACTGCGAGTTCCGGTGTCTGGGCTTCGGGAGCTGCGACGTCGAGCTCTTCTGCGGCGACGGCGCGTGCAACGTGCGCTGTGAGGGGCCCAGCTCCTGCCGCAGCATCATCCACTGCGGAGACGCCTCGACCTGCGACGTGCGCTGCACCAACTCGACGGCGTGCGGCACCGTCAACTGCGGAGCGGGCGCGTGCGACGTGGACTGCACGCGGGAGATGACATGCACCGAGGTCCAATGCGGGACGGGCGCGGCGAACGTCGAGTGCGCCGCGATGGGCGCCTGCAACACGGTCACGTGCCCCGCGCCCGCGACCCGGCTCGACCTCGTCTGCGACGGGTTCGGCGCCTGCTCGGACGTCTCGTGCGGCGCGGACGCGTGCGTCATCGACTGCATGGGCACTTCGTGCACCAACGTGACCTGCGACACGGCCTGCAACTGCGACGTCGCGTGCATGGGCTTCGGCGGCTGCTCGTCGGTCACGTGCCCGAGCGGATGCATGTCGGGCCCGGGCTGCATGAGCGCCGGCGGCGGCGGGTGCGGCTGCACCTGAGGGTCAGTCGCAGGCCTCGAGCTGGACGCGCTCGGTGACGCGCTCGTAGGAGACGCCGGGCGTGCGCTGCACCAGCGCCTGGCGGAGGGCGCGCACCTCTTCGGCCAGCGCTCTCGGCATGTGCGCCGTGGCCGGGGTCTCCTCGACGCGCGGCCCGAGCGCCCAGATGCGGCAGTAGTTTCCGACCTCGCACGTGATCGCGATGCGATGAGAGCCGAACTGGTAGGAGCGCTTGTCGCGGTAGCGCGTGCACACGCCCACGCGCCGCTGCGCGGGCTGCAGCAGGATGATGCGGTAGCCCTCTCGCCGGAGCGTGGACACGACGTGGTCGAACGCGTCCTCGGGCCCCGCGCGATCGGGCACGCCGAACGTCAATGGGCGCTGGGTCGTCCACTGGTTGCAGCCCGAGGCCACGGCCAGGACGAGCCCGATCACGGCGAGGACGCTAGCGCGGCGCATGGCGAGGGGTCCCATCCCAGGCGGCGTTCTGCGCCGCGCCGACGATCAGCACGATCAGCCCGATGATCAGCAGCAGGCCGCAGGTCGCCGCGCCGAAGGGCATCATGATCGCGCCGATCTGCACCTCCTCGTCGCCGGGGGATCCCCAGCGCGCCGACCACATGCGCTGGTGCGCCTCGAGGAAGCGCTCCCACTCCTCGTCGGGATCCGGGCCGCGCAGCGGCGGGCTCGCGCCCGGGGCGGAGAGGCGGCCGCCCGCGCCGTCCACCTCGCTCCAGATGGCGTCGATCATCGCGGACGCGTTCGCGGCGCGCAGGGACGCGGCGCCGGTCCGGGCGCCGACCTGCTCGACCTTGCCCACGCAGTCGTCGATGACCGCGCTGGCCGACTGCCGCCGGACCCGCGCGTCCACGTCCCGCACGGCCATGCGCAGCTTGAGCCGACCCTCGCGGCTCGTCCCCAGCTCCGCCGCGTGGGCGTCGATCCAGCTGGCCAGCTCGTTCGGGAGGGTCGGCTCCTCGCGCAGCCTGCGATCGAGCGTGCGGCGCGCGCGCGGCGGCATGCGGCTCAGCAGAGCGTGGTGCGCGTCGGTGGTGCGCGCGAGCACGGGCAGCTCCTCGTGCATGCGTGCGCGGAGAGGCGCCGAGAGGGCGCCGCCGCGCACGCTCTGGGCGACGTCGGCGATGACGAGCGTCTCGAGGGTGTGGCGGAGGAGCTGCTCGGCGAGGGCGGGCTGCGAGAGCCAGCTCAGCTCGGCCGCGATCCGCCCGTTCGGGACGCCGCGCACCCGGCTTAGCCCGCGCTCGAGCCGCTCGAGGAGCTCGCGCCCGCGCAGGTCCGCGCCCGCGTACGGGGAGGCGCCGCAGCCCGCGCCGAGCGCGGCCGGCGCGGTGACGAGCGCGCCCGCGGCGAACGCCGACCGGCGCAGGAAGGCGCGTCGGGCAGAGCTGGGGTGGTCGGACACGTTGCCGCGCGATAGTGCAACGCACAGTCCATCCCAGGGTAGAGGGAATTGCGGACGTCGGTGTGCCACGGCGTGCAGCTCGGTGCGCACGCCGTGCCGCAGGCTCACACACTCAGCCCGCGCAGGAGCTGCTGGAGCTTTCGGCGGGTCATGGGCTTGACCACGTGCGCGTCGAAGCCCTCGGCGCTCGGGCTGCGATCGAGCTGAGACTCGGCCCAGCCCGTCAGGGCCACGATGAACGGCGAGTCGCCGGCCAGCGCGCGCATGCGGCGGCAGGCCTCGAAGCCGTCGACCTCGGGCATGCCGAGATCCAGGAAGACGACCTGCGGCGTGGTCTGCGCCGCGAGCTGTACGCCGGCCGCGCCTCCGTGCGCGATGCGGACCTGGTGCCCCATGCGCTCGAGCAGCATCGCGAGGCTCACCGCCGCGTCCTCGTTGTCGTCGACCACGAGCACGTCGAAGCCATCGGTGAGCGACGGCTCGCTCACCGGGCCGTCGGCCGCCCGGGGTGGATCGGCCAGCCGGAGCCGGACCGAGAACGTGCTGCCGTGCCCCAGGCCCGGGCTCTCGGCCGAGACCTGGCCCTCGTGCAGCTCGACCAGGCTCTTGACGAGGCTGAGGCCGATCCCGAGGCCGCTCCGGGAGCGCTCGGTGCCGTGCAGCTGCCCGAACATCTCGAACGCCCGCTCCTGCTCGCCCGGCGCGAGGCCGAGGCCGTCGTCCTGCACCTGCACCAGCGCCTCGCCGTCGCCGGCGCGCAACCGGATGGCGATGTGCCCGCCGCGGTCGGTGTAGGTGGCGGCGTTGGTGAGCAGGTTCGAGAAGACCTGGGCGAGCCGCGCGGCGTCGCCGTCGACCCACACCGGCACGTCCGGGCGCTCCACGGCGAGGGAGTGGCCGGAGCGCGCGATGAGGTCGCGCGTGGCCTCGAGCGCGCTGTCGAGCGCGTGCCGCAGATCCACGCGGGCGCGGCGGAGCTCGATCTTGCCGCGGCTGATCCGGCTGACGTCGAGCAGGTCGTCGACGAGCCGGACGAGCTGATCGAGCTGCCGCTCCATGATCGACAGGGGGCGCGCGATCGCCGGGTCGTCGCCGGTCGCCATCTCGAGGATCTCGATGCCGCTGCGGATGGGCGCGAGCGGGTTGCGCAGCTCGTGCGCGAGGGTGGCGAGGAACTCGTCCTTGCGCTGGTCTGCCTCCGCGAGCGCGACCTCCACCCCCTTGCGGTCGGTGATGTCGATGACGCTGCCGATGTAGCCCAGGAACTCCCCCTGGTCGGAGATGCGCGGCGCCGCGGCGTCGATCGCCCAGCGGTACTCGCCGTCGTGGCGGCGCAGCCGGTACTCGGCGCGGAACGGCTCGCGGCGCTCGTTCGCGCGGAGGAAGACCTCGGCCACGCGGTCGCGGTCCTCGGGGTGGGTGGCGTCGAGCCAGCCGAGGCCGAGCCCCGTCTCCGGAGTCTGCCCGGTCAGCTCGTACCAGGACTGGCTCAGGAACGAGCACGTCCCGTCCGGCTCGGTGACCCAGACCATGACCGGGGCGTTGTCGGCGAGGTTCCGGAAGCGCGCCTCGCTCTCCGCGAGGGCGGTCATCGCCTCGGCCCGCGCGCGCGCCAGGGCCAGGCTCCCGCTCACCCGCGCGATCAGCTCACGCGCGCTGAACGGCTTGACCAGGTAGTCGTCCGCCCCCGCCTCGATGCCCTCGACGCGCGCCTCCTCGCCGGCGCGCGCCGACAGCAGGATCACGGGCGTCGAGGCGAGCTCGGGGTCGGCCCGGAGCGCGCGCACGAGCCCGAGGCCGTCGAGCCGCGGCATCATGATGTCGCTGAGCACGAGGTCGGGGTGCCGTTCGTGGATCATCCGAAGCGCGGTCTGCCCGTCGGCCGCGGTGATCACGTCGTGGAAGGGCGAGAGGAGCCGCGCCACGTAGTCCCGCATGTCGGCGTTGTCGTCGGCGAGCAGAACGCAGCCGCGGTGCCTCTCCGCGGCGGCCCGGGTGGGCGCGGTGGCCTCGCGCACGGTGACGGCCGGGTCGCTGGGCGGCTCGGGGAGCCACCGCAGGGCCTCCTCCACGAAGGGAGTGGCGCCGAGCGCGGTCGAGACCTGCGTCCGCGCCCGCCCGACGTGCTCCGCGGGCAGGTGCCCCACGCCGACGGGGACGCGCACGCTGAAGGTGCTGCCCACGCCGAGCTCGCTCTCCACGTGAACCTCGCCGCCGTGCAGCCGGACGAGCTCCTGCACCAGCGCCAGCCCGATGCCCGAGCCCTCGTGCGTGCGCCCCTCCGCGCCCCGCACGCGGTGGAAGCGTTGAAAGAGCTTGGGCAGCTCTTCTTCGGGGATGCCCGTCCCGGTGTCGGAGACCCGCAACACGGCGTGGTCGTCTTCGAGGCTGGTCGAGACGCGGATCGAGCCGGAGAGGGTGTACTTGAAGGCGTTCGAGACGAGGTTGAGGACGACCTTCTCCCACATCTCCCGGTCGACGTAGAGGGGCGCGTCGAGCGGCGGGCAGTCGACCTCCAGGCGCAAGCCCGCCTTCTCGACCGCGGCGCGGAACACGCTGGCGAGCTCGGCCGTGAGCGCGCCGAGGTCGGTCTCTTCGTAGGCGGCCTGCACACGCCCGGCCTCGATGCGCGAGAAGTCGAGCAACGTGTTGACCAGCTTCAGGAGGCGCTGGCCGTTCCGGTGGACGACCTCGAGCAGCGCGTGGGCCTCGGCGGGGAGGTCGCGCTCCGCGGTGGCGAGCATGTCCTCGAGCGGCGAGAGCATCAGCGTCAGCGGCGTCCGGAACTCGTGGCTGACGTTGGCAAAGAACGTGGTCTTGGCGAGGTCGAGCTCCGCGAGCGCCTCGGCGCGCCGGCGCTCCTCCTCCGCGGCGCGCGCGTTCGACAAGAGGTTGGCGAGCTGTCCCGCCACCAGGCCGAGGAAGTCCTGGTACTTCTCGTCGAGCATCAGCCTGGGGCTCACGCCGAGGACCACCACGCCCGCGGGACCGTCGGCGCCACGGTCGGTCAGGGGCAAGACCACCGCGGTCTCGGGCGGCTCCGCCCACGGGCCCGAGGGCGGCACCGCGAGCGCGTCGCCGAGCGCGACCTCGGCGGGGGCGCCCGTGCGGAGCACCTCCTCGAAGGGCCACGGCGCCGTCTGGGGATCGGTGACGGACGGGCTGAAGGGGCGGTCCGGCGCGACGCCCGACCAGGCCGCGAGCCGCAAGCCGTCGTCGGGGTGCGCCAGGTAGATCAGCGAGAAGGGGATGTCGGCGTCGTCGTGGGCGAGCGCCTCCGCCGCGAGGCGACACGCGTCGAGCACGGTGCGAGCGTTCGCCGGGGCGGTGGCGAGGTCGTGGAGCGTGTGCAGGCGTCGCTCGCCGAGCACCTTCTCGGTCGTCTCGCTGCAGGCGCAGAAGACGCCGCCGATCCCCCCGGACTCGTCGCGGATGGGGCTGTAGGAGAAGGTGAAGTAGGTCTCCTCCGGGAAGCCGTTCCGCTCCATGATCAGCAGCAGATCGTCCGACCAGGTCGAGTCGCCGTGCTCGACCACGCGCTCGACCATCGGCCCGATCGTGTCCCAGATCTCCGACCAGATCTCCCGCGCGGGGCGCCCCATCGCCCACGGGTGTCGGTCGCCGAGGATGGGCGCGTAGCTGTCGTTGTAGATCTGGACCGCCTGCGGCCCCCAGAACACGAACATCGGGTAGCGCGAGTTGATCAGGAGGCTGACCGCCGTCCGGAGGCTCTGCGGCCAGTCCGCGGCGGGCCCGAGCGCGGTCCGCGCCCAGTCCGTGCCCCTGACCAGCTCGCCCGCCGCGCCCCCACCCGCCAGGAAGTCCGTCCCCACCGCCTCGCCTCCGTCGCTCATCGTAGCGAACTGAGACCCCGGCGGGCGGGTGACCAGAGGGGATCTGCGTCGCCAAGACGTAAAAAAGCCGGCCCGAAGGCCGGCTTGTTTGCGGAAGAGAGGACTCGAACCTCCACGGATTTTACTCCACCAGATCCTTAGTCTGGCGCGTCTGCCAGTTCCGCCACTTCCGCGTGGGGCGAGCGAATCTAGCTGGCTCCCCGGGGATGTCAAGCAGCGACGGTGTCCTTTTTCGGGGAGCGCGTGTACCACCAGGCCCACAGGATGAAGAGGGCCTGGAAGGGCAGCCGGACGTAGAGGCCGACCTCGGGCACGTCGTAGTCCTCCGGGTGCAGGGCCATGTGGACGTTGGCCGGGAAGACCGCGATCAGGAGGGCGATGATGCCCCACGCCGCGAGCACGCGCGTCCGCGGGACGAGCACGCCGACGCCGAGCAGGATCTCGGCGAGCCCGGAGAGCCAGACCAGCTCCAGGTGCCAGGGCAAGTAGGGCGGCATGATCGCGACGTAGAACTCGGGGTTCACGAAGTGGTTCACGCCGGCCGCGACGTAGAGGACGGCCATCAGGACCAGGAGCACGTTCTTCAGCACGGTCATCGCTTACCCGCGGCGAGCATAGGATGGGATGCGCCGCGCGGCCGCAGATCGCGCGCTGCCAGCTTCGTCAATGCAGGCGGACAGAGCTGGCAGTCGCCGCGCCCGGACCCCGGGAAGCTCGTGCCTGGGGCGGTGGCACGGGCCTCGCTGAGGGCGGGTCCGACCCCGAACGGATCGGGAGGAGGACCAGATGAACGACAAGATCGGCAAGATGGGTAGCGCGTGGGTGTGGCTGTTCGCGCTGGGCGCGGTGCTCTTCGGCATGGGCAGCGGCTACGTCACGGCGGGCATGAGCGCGAAGATCTCCAGCGGCGTCTACTTCGGCGTCTTCATCGTCAGCGGCTTCGCGGCGATGGCGCTGACGCAGGCCAAGACGTGGCTCGGCATCGCCGCGTTCCTGCTCGCCGCGCTGGTCAGCGCCGCGGGCTACTACTGGATCGCGGCGCAGGCGGTGGCGGACGCGACGAGCGCGCTCGGCGCGGCGGAGGCCGGCGGTACGATCGGCGCGGCGATGGGCGCCTTCGTGGCCGTGGTCACCTTCCTCGTCAGCGCGACGGGCGGCGTCACGGGCGCGGTCGCGGGCGTCCGCGCCCGCAAGCAGCTCGCCGCCGCGTCCGCGTGAGGAGGAGCGCCAGCGCGAACGCGGCCACCGCGGGGATGCCGCGCGGGCTGGCGCGGCCCACGCGGCATCCGCAGCCGCCGCCCTCGTCGGGCCCGGGCCCCGCGTCGCGCGCGCCG
>SHBB01000450.1 GCA_004213565.1 Sandaracinaceae bacterium | reverse complement strand
GACGGCCCGGTTCTCGGTTCGGGGCGACGAGGAAATGCTTCAGCATTTTCGAGGAGACACGGGCCGGGAGACGGGTCGTCCCGCCCGAGAGACGAGGAGCGAGGTTCTTCAACGGACTGCTAGGCCCGACATGTTGCCAGAACGAGGCGCCGACGGGGTCAGCGTCTGCGAGACACGAGCGCGAGGCCCAGCAGCGCGAGCGCCATCCAGCCGAGCGAGCTCGGGGCGTGGCCCGGCGTGGCGCGGCAGGCGCATCCTCCGCCGCCCTCGAAGCGCGGCTCGAGGTTCGGCCCGGGGCCCGGCTCCGTCCCCGCGTCGAACCCGCTCGAGGCGTCGGGCGGCGCGCTGCCCGCGTCGTCCTGCGGCGCCCCCGCGTCCTCCACTCCCGTGTCGGGCGAGCACGGGTCGGTGCCCTCGAGCGACTCCGCGCCGTTGGGGACACCGTCGCCGTCGCAGTCGCCGAAGTCGTAGCCGACGATCTCTCTCGACTCCGGGTCGACGAGGCAGTCGAGCAGATCCGCGGTGTCGCTGCATTCGCTCGGGACGCAGTACGTGACGCCGCCGTCCTCGACGGCGGTCTCTTCGGCTTCGAGGCACGGCGCGCTCGGGAGCTCACAGTAGGCCTCGAGGCCTTCGGTCTCGCAGACGGTGCCGCCGTCGCTGGCCACACACTCGTAGCCGCCCTCGCATGGAACGCCGGCTTGACACCCCGTCGCCTCCGGCACGCACGCCTCGCCGTTCCAGTATCCGCGCAGGGGAGGCTTCACGCAGGGGTCGGTGCCGCCGGCCTCCTCCGCGCCGTTGGAGATCCCGTCGCGGTCGCAGTCGCCCTCCGCCCAGAGCACGAGGGAGCCGCCATCGGTCGGGGTGTGGCACCGCCGGATGGTCCGGACGGTGACGGCTCCCGCCGCGTCGTGACAGTACGACCGCTCGGGGAGGACACACAGCCCCACCGAGACCCCCTCCTCGGTCGTCACGTCGGAGCCTACGCACTCGGTCGGGACGAGGCCCATCGGGCCGGCTTCGTAGTAGGGGCAGTCCGCGTCGCGGCTGCAGCACACGAGGGTGGCGCGGCTCAGGCAGATCTGGTCGCCCGAGCGCAGGTAGCCGCAGTACTCGTCGCTGCGGCAGCTGTCGGCCCCCCCTCCGTCGCAGCGTCGGACGTCGTCGAACTCGCACACGGCCCGCCCGCCCTCTGGCAGCGGCACGAAGCCAGCCTCCGCGGCCGCGAGCGCGCTCCACCCCATCGACGCCGCGAAGAGCGCGACCCACCACATCCACCGAGTTTTCATACGGACCTCCAAGACAAGCGCGGAGCCGAGGCTCCCCGGTCAGCATGAGGGGTGCACGGGCGCGTCTTCAAGCGTGGCGTAAGCTGCGTCTCGATGAGCGATCGCATCCTGGTGGTCGAGGACGACGAGCAGCTCGGCGCGCAGATCGTCGAGCGGCTCTCGGGCGAGGGCTACGCGCCGACGTGGTTGAAGGACGGAAGCGAGGCCGCGCGCACCGACCCGAAGCCCTTCTCGCTCGTGATCCTCGACCTGATGTTGCCCGGCACCTACGGCATGGACGTGCTCAAGCGCATCCGCGCGTCGAGCGACGTGCCCGTGCTGATCCTGACCGCGCGCGATCACCCGGCCGACAAGGTGCGCGGGCTCGAGCTGGGCGCCGACGACTACGTCACCAAGCCCTTCTGGCCCGAGGAGCTGCTCGCGCGCGTCAAGGCGCGGCTCCGCCGGCCGGTGATGAGTCGCGTCGACCGCGTCTCGGTCGGCGCCCTGACGGTGGACCTCGCCGCGCGCGTGGTCGAGGTGAACGGCGCGCCGATCGAGCTGACCAAGGTGGAGTTCGATCTGCTGGCCGTTCTGGTGCGGAGACCCGGCCAGGCGATCAGCCGCCGGGCGCTGGTGGAGAAGGTGCTCGACCCCGAGAAGCAAGGCACGGAGCGCACGCTGGACGTGCACGTGTCGCGGCTCCGGAAGAAGCTCGGCGACGAGGGCGCGCGCGTCGCGACGGTCTGGGGCATCGGCTATCGCTTCGAGCACCGTGACGCGGAGGAGGGCGACGCGTGAAGCTGCGCACGCGCCTGCTGGTCACCGTCGTGGGCATCGCCGTGCCCGTGGTGGTCGGGCTCGCGCTCTTCGCGTTCGGGGCGCGCCGTCGAGGGCTCGTGGAGTCGACGTACGAGGCCACCGTGCAGCACATGGAGGCGGGCGGCCGAGAGCGCTGTGAGGCGCGCTCACAGCGGCGGGAGGAGCGCGTCGAGCGGCGAGGGCTGCGTGGGCGAGAGCGCCGGTCGCGTCGCGCGCGGCGCGCGCGCTTCAGCCGCGATCGGCACGCCTACGACGAGCGCTTCGCGCCGACGAGCCCCGACGCGCCGCCCGTGCCGACCGCCCTCCGTGAGGCGATCGAGGGCGGTGAGGTCGCGGCCGCGACGTGGACCGAGGACCCCGTGCACGTGACCCTGGCGATGCGCATGCCGTGGGATGGGCCGTGCGCGGTGCTGGTGATCGAGCGGGACGCGGGCCCGATGCTCGGGTGGCGAGGGCTCTTGCAGGTGGTCGGGCTCTCCGCGCTCGTCGCCGCGCTGACCGCGCTCGCCGCCCTGTTCGCGCTCGGCCCCGTCGTGCGGCGCCTGCGCTTGTTGACCGAGGCGGTCCGGGCCCGCGCGAAGGAGGGCTACGGCGACGACGTGCCCGTGCAGGGCAAGGACGAGGTCGCGGAGCTCGCCGCGGCGTTCAACGACGCGAGCGCGGAGATCCGCGAGCGGCTGCGCGATCTGTCGGCGCGAGACGAGGCGATGACCCGGCTCTTGGCGAGCACGACGCACGACATCATGGTGCCGCTGACGGTCCTGCAAGGTCACTTGAGCGACGCGTGGAGCGCGGCGCGCGCGGGGCGGCCCGTCGGCGAGGCCAGCCTCGGCGGCGCGCTCGAGGAGGCGCACTACCTCGGCAACCTCATGCGCAACCTCAGCGCGGCCGCGCGCATGGACGCGGGGGAGGCGATGCTGACCCGCCACGACTTCGATCTGCGCGACGTGGTCGAGCGGGTGATCGCGCGTCACCGACCGATCGCCACCGAGCGGAAGATCACCCTCGAGCGCGCGGTGCCGGAGGAGCCGGTGATCGCGCACGCGGACTCCACGCTGGTCGAGCAGGCGCTCAGCAACCTCGTCTCCAACGCGCTCCGCTACAACGACCCGGGCGGGAACGTCGCGGTCGTGCTCGACGTCCTGCCGGAGGGGGAGGGCGCGTTCGAGGTGCGGGTCATGGACGACGGACCGGGCATCCCCGAGGAGGAGCTCGAGCGCGTGGCCGAGCGTCGCTTCCGTGGCGGAGAGGCGCGCAAGCGGAGCCCGACGGGGCTCGGGCTCGGGCTGCACATCGTGCGCGACGTCGCCGAGCGACACGGCTGGAGCCTCGCGTTCGACAGCCCCGAGGGCGGCGGGCTGACCGTCACGCTACGAAATTGATCGCGCCGCCGCGGCGCGCGTCGGCCGCGGCGTGCGTGCGGCCCTCGGCGTCGATGAGCGTGGCGTGCACGCCGCCGAAGTAGAACGCGCGACCGGCGAACGGGTGCACGGTGGTGAAGCGTCCGCGCAGGGCCTCGACGATGGCCTCCGGGTCGACGCGATCCGCGAGCTCGATCCACACGTGGTCGGACTCCGCGTGGACCCGCGGCGCGCGCACCGCGTGCTCGACGGGCTCGCCCCGCATCACGCGGTGCAGGACCTGGCTGACGACCGAGCGGATGCGGTTGCTGCCTCCCGAGCCGACCGCCATGGCCGGCCGGCCGTGGTGCAAGCCGACCGTCGGCGCGACCATGGTCGGGAGCGGGACGCCGCGGGCGTGGCGGTGGAACCCGGCGGGGTTCAGGTCCTCCTCGCCGAGGAAGTTGTTCATCTGCACGCCCGTGCCCTCCGCGACGTAGCCGCAGCCCTCGCCGTTGGTCAGGGTCACGCTGGCCGCGCCGCCCTCGCCGTCGAGCACGGAGATGTGCGTGGTGCTGCCGCGCGCGTCGAAGGCGCTCCGCGCGTCGTGGCCGCTCCGGCACGCCTCCGCGAGCCGCACCACCTCGGCCACCTCGTCGGCCTCGGGGGGCGAGCCGTCGAGCGCCCCGAGGATCACCTCGACCAGCTTGCCGCCGATGCGCGGAGAGGTGAGCACCGTCCAGTCGCCCAGACGCAGCTGACGGGGCGCGCCGGTCGTGGGCGTCGCGCGCAGATCCTCCTCCGTCAGGAGCCCGCCCTGGTCCGGCCCGAAGCCGCGGAGCACGGCGTCGAAGAAGCGAGGAGGTGTTTGCCCGAGAGCGCCCAGCTCCTCGAGGAGATCGGCGAGGGCCGGGTTGGTCAGCGCGTCGCCCGCCTGCGGCCGGCCGCCGCCCGCGAGCGCGAGGGCCTCGGGGCTGAGGGTCTGGATGGGCCAGAGCAGCTCGAACACGTGCGCGCCTTCCTTGCCGAGCACGGCCCCCTCGCGCGCCATGCGGACCGCGGGCGAGACCAGCTCGCTCAGCGGCAGCGCGCCGTGATGCGAGGCCTCGATGAGGCCGGGCAACGCGAGGGGCGGGGCCACCGAGCCGCGACCGACGTGAAACGCCTGCGTGGTCGCGCCGAAGTCGATGATCACCTCGAAGAAGTCGAGGGGCCCCGAGGGGAGGCGCGGGGCGGCCGGGAAGAAGTCGACGCAGATCGGCGCGCTGCCCGGGAGCGCCGCGGTGAGCATGCCCGCGCCGCCCGCGCTGGCGAGCAGCGGCTCGGCCACGAAGGCCGCGAACGCGCCCGCGACGGCCGCGTCCACGGCATTTCCACCGCGGCGCAGCGCGGCCGCCGCCGCGTCGGCGGTGTTTCGATCTCCCGCGGCGACGACCCCTCGCACGGGCGGGAGAATAGCCGAGGATTTCGCCGACGCAGAAAATCGGATCTCACGGGCAACTTTCCGCGCTAAGCTCCGTATATGGCCGAGGTGGGGGCCGACGACTTCGACACCAAGCGCATCCTCGTCATCGACGACGAGGGGCCGATGCTCCGCACGCATGGTCGTGTGCTGGAGACGCATGGCTTTCGTCCGGTGATGATGGCCGACCCCGCCGAGGCGCTCGAGGAGGCCAAGCGCCGGTTGCCCTCCGTGGTGGTCGTGGACCTGGTCATGCCGGGCATGAGCGGGCTCGAGCTCGTGACGCGACTCCGCACGCACTACGGCCGGAGCTGCCCTCCCGTGATCCTCATCTCGGCGAACCTCGCGCAGCTCTCGCCGATGGAGCAGATCATGTTCGACGCGATGTTCGCCAAGCCGTACAGCGTCGACCGCCTGGTGAACTGGGTGCGCAAGCTCGCGCGCTACCACCACGACAAGCGCATGTCCCCCTCGAACGTCCACCTGAAGTGGACCCCCGAGCGCTGGGACCGAAAAGAAGAAGACGGCGAGCTCTGAGGCTCACGGGCGGCCGGGTCGCGGCCGTCACTGTGCTGGCCCTTACTGTGCTGGCCCTCATTGGGCCGCAGGCGCCTCGCTCGAGGGCGGCGGGAGATCGTCGCCCGGCGCGGCCTGACTCGGCGCGGCCTGACTCGGCGCGGCCTGGCTCGGAGTAGCCTGGCTCGGCGCGGCCTGGCTCGGAGTAGCCTGGCTCGGGGGAGCCTGGCCCGGGGCGGTCTGGCTCGGTGAATCCACCGCCGGGGCGTCTTCCGCCGGGTCGCCTTCGGGCGTCGCTTCGAGCTGGGGCGTCGCGCGCTCCGGCGCCACCGCTCCGCTCGGCGCTCGTGTGCTCGGCGTCTCCTCGGCCTCCGCTTCGAGGTCCGCCGGCGCCTCGGCCGCGGGAGCGCGCTCGCGGGGACGACGCGGCGCGGCGGGCGCCGCCGGAGGTCGCTCCTCCCGACCCAGCACGTCGGCCGCGAGATCGACGGCGGGGCCGCGGCCCGGGTCGGTCGGCGTCGCCTCCGTCTCGGTCTCGCTCGAGGGCGACGGCGTCGCGATGGGCGCGCGCTCGTCGGTCGTCGGCGCCGACGCGGCCAGCCACCACCCCGCGACCGCGAGCGCGCCGAGCACGACGAGCGTCACCACTGCCCAGACGGCGCGCCCACCTCCACGGACCGCCGCCAGCTCCTCCGCCGTGGTCAGCGGCTCGTGGGTCACCCGCTGCGTGAGATCCTCGTCGACGCCCGGGGTCGCCTCCGGCATCGCGTCGACGACCCTGCCCGTCGGATCCTTGCGGACCATCGCGCTCGTCGACGGCGGCTCCACCTGATCGGGATCCCAGCGCGCCTCCGCGGGCGGCGTCGCGGCGTACTGGCGGCGCTTCGCGAGCTGCGGCCCGAACGTCTCCTCCACCCACTGGCCGATGTCCTCGGGCTCCGCGCGTCGCCCGTAGAGCGCGAGCGCGTCGGAGAGCGCCTGCGCCATCTCCCGCGCGCTCTCGTAGCGGAGCTGCGGCTCGCGGTGGAGCGCCGCGAGGATGGGGGCGTCGAAGAGCGGCGGCGGCTCGAGCCCGACGGTGCTGGGCGGCGGCACGTCCTCCCGAAGGAGCTGGGTCAACGAGGACGCCAGGTCGTCGGTGTCGAAGAGCGTCGTCCCGGTCAGCGCGTTGTAGAGCAGGACGCCCATCGAGAAGACGTCCGCGCGCCCGTCGATCGCCCGACCCAGCACGACCTCGGGCGCGATGTAACCTGCCTTGCCCTTGACGATGCCGGGGTTGGTCTTGGTGATCCGCGCTCGCGCCTTCGCGACTCCGAAGTCGGCGATGCGCGCGGTCCCGTCGGCGCCGACGATGACGTTGCCCGGCGTGACGTCGCGGTGCACGAGGTGCAGCGGCTGCCCGGCGTCGTCGGTGAGCTGGTGCGCGGCGTGGAGCCCGCGCAGGGCGTCGATGGCGATGGTGACCAGGATCTCCGGTGGCCGGGTCTCCTCCTGTCGGCGCAGGAGCCGGTCGAGCGCGACGCCCTCGACGTAGTCCATGACCATGAAGTAGCGCCCGGCGTCGTTCCCGAGGTCGACGGTGCTGACCACGTTCGGGTGGTGGAGCCGCGACGCGATGCGCGCCTCGTCCATCAGCATGTCCACGAACTCGGGGTGCTCGCCCAGGTGCGGGTGCAGCACCTTCAGCGCGTACAGGCGCGAGAAGCCGGCCTCGCCCGTCATGCGCGCGAGGTAGACGGACGCCATGCCGCCCTTGCCGATGCGCACGAGCAGCTCGTAGCGCCCACACCGCGGTGGCGACGACGGCGCGCCGCTGGTTGCTCCGGATTCGGCCATTAGTCCGTCCACCTGGATCGGGCTCCCAACGACCGCCCAGTCCGGCGCGGGCAGAATACACCTTCGCTGCAAACGAGGAAAAGTGCCCGACCGAGGCGACCGTCCGCCGAGGGGGGAGGAGGCGGACGGTCGCGCTCGGCCGGTTGGGGAGTGCGCCCCATCTTCACGTGGCAGGCACCGACGTCGTGCACGGTAGGAACCAGGGGCGGAGTCCGAGGTGGTGACGCAGGAGCCCGGTCACGGGAAGCTCCTACGATCGTGTCGGGCGTGGCGAGCGCGCCCCAGGAGGATTTCCCCCCCGGGGAAACCCCGACTCGGTCAGGGGGTGAGCACGACCTTGCCGACGTTCTTGCCCTCCTCGATCTCGGCGTGCGCGGCGGCCGCCTCGTCGAAGGAGAAGCTCGCGTGCACGTGGGGCTTGGCCTCGCCGCGCTCCCAGTAGCCGACGCAGCGCTCGAGCCCCTCGTGGATCATCGCGGTGTGATCCCAGAGGCTGCCCAGATCCAGGCCCGCGACGGCGGCGTTGTCGCCCATCATCGCGAGCGGCTTGAAGGTCGGGCTCTTCAGCACCTGCCCGATGACGCGGATCCAGCTGCGCTTGCCGGCCTTCTGCGCGTTGGCCAGGCCGAAGCAGATCAGCATGCCGCCCGGGCGCAGCAGCGAGTAGCCCTTCTTCCAGTCCTCGCCGCCGAGGGCGTCGCACACGAGGTCGACGCCTTCGCCGTCCGTGAGCCCTCGTATCACCTCGACGTAGTCGGCGCTGCGGTAGTCGATCGGGTGATCGCAGCCCTGGGCCCGCACGTGATCGTGCTTGGCCGCGCTCGCGGTCCCGAACGTCGTGACGTCGTCGACGGTCTGACAGAGCTGCAGGGCGGCGGTGCCGACCCCGCCCGCGGCGGCGTGGATCAGCACCCGATCGCCCGGCGCGATGCGCCGCACGCGGAAGAGCATCTGGTAGGCGGTGAGGTAGTTGACGGGCATCGCCGCCGCCTCCTCGAAGCCCATCGCGTCGGGGATGGGCACGGCCTGGTGCGCGGGCACGCAGACCACGCTCGCGTGACCGCCGAAGCGGCAGAGGAACATCACGCGCTGCCCCTCGCGCAGCTCCGTGACGCCTTCGCCGACCGCGTCGACGACGCCGCTGCCCTCGTAGCCGACCACGCACGGCGGCTTGGGCGCGGCCGGGTAGATCCCCTGACGCGCGCTGACCTCGGCGAAGTTGAGCCCCGCCGCCTTCACCGCGATCCGGACCTCTCCCGCCTTCGGCGTCGGATCCTCCGTCTCGCGCACCTCGAGGACGCCAGGGCCCCCGTGCTTTCGAATCCACACCGCTCGCATGGCGGCGACCCTGGGGCGCGCGG
>SHBB01000045.1 GCA_004213565.1 Sandaracinaceae bacterium | reverse complement strand
GGCCCCGCCGACGAAGCCGGAGCCGCCGAGCAGCAACATGCGCATGTGCGCGTGGTAGCACGCCGCGCGGCGCGCACGGGAGCATCACCAGAGAATGTCGAGGCGCGCGAGCCCCGGGCCGATCCGGAGGCGGGCCTCGGCGTGCTCCCCGAGGTCGGAGGAGGCGAGATCGATCACGCCCCAGATCGCTCCGCCCAGGGCGAGCGCGCCGCCGATCACGTAGAGGATGTTGGCCCCCAGCGCGAGATCTTCGGCGAGCGCGAGCGACGCGGTCGCGGTCGAGTGCGCGGGATCGTTCTCCGCGTCCTCGCGCGCGTCCCAGGCGAGCGCGCCGAGGGTCACCGCGACGCCGAGCGAGAGCGCCCCCGCGCCCAGGGTGACCCACGGCAGGGCGGAGGGGCGCGCCGGCGGCGGCCGGGGGCGCTCGCGCGCGAGCCGTTCGGCCTCGGCCAACGCCTCACGCTCGGCGATCTGGCGACGCAACGCCGTGACGCGGGTCTCGATCGCGCCGCGCCCCGAGCCGTCCGGCTCCTCGACGAGGTACTGCTCGTAGGCCGCCAGCGCCTCGTCGATCCGCCCGAGCGTCTCGTAGGCGCGCGCCAGGTTGTAGAGGAGCACGGGCTCCCGGCGCAGCGTGCGCGCCTCCTGGAGGAGCGCGACCGCCCGCTCGACCTCGCCCTCCTCGTACGCCTGCTCGGCCTCCATGAAGAGATCGAGCGCGCGCTGTTCGTCGCCGGACGTCTCTTGCGCCGCCGCGCGCGTCGGGCCGGGGCCGAACAGCAGCAGCGCGGTGAGGACGCTTGTGAGCGGTGGTCGGGGAAGGTACGGTCGAACGCCAGCCCGCGTCATGGACGCCATCTCGCCCAACTTACCACGCCGCCTCGGGCGCTACGACATCGTCGGCCGGCTCGGCGCGGGCGGGATGGCCGAGATTCTCCTCGGGCGGATCTCGGGGCCCAGCGGGTTCGAGCGCCCGGTGGTGATCAAGCGGATCCTGCCCCACCTCCACGGGCTCCGGGAGTTCGTCGACATGCTGCTCGACGAGGGGCGGATCGCGGCGCGCATCGGCCACCCGAACGTCGTGCAGGTGCAGGAGCTGACGCACGAGCGGGAAGACCTCTACCTCGTGATGGAGTACCTCGAGGGAGAGGCGGCTTCGGGCCTCGCCCGTCGCGCGCGCGCCCGACGCCTGCGGCTCTTGCCCACCCTCTGCGCCTACATCGTGGCGGAGGCCTGCGCGGGGCTACACGCGGCGCACGAGCTGCGCAGCCCCGACGGTGAGCTGCTCGACGTGGTGCACCGCGACGTCTCCCCCCAGAACCTGTTCGTCGGGTACGACGGTACGGTGAAGGTGCTGGACTTCGGCATCGCCAAGGCGGCGGGGCGGATCACGCGCACGGAAGCTGGCATGCTCAAGGGCAAGTTCGAGTACATGTCGCCGGAGCAGGCCCGCGGCGACGCCCTCGACCGGCGGAGCGATGTCTTCGCCCTGGGGATCGTGCTCTACGAGCTCAGCACGCAGCACCGTCTGTTCCGTCGCGCGAGCCACACCGAGACGCTGCGCGCGGTCATCGGGGCCGAGGTGCCGCCGCCGAGCGAGATCGACCCGAGCTACCCCGCGGTGCTCGAGGAGGTCTGCCTGCGCGCGCTGTCCGCGGACCCCGCCGATCGGTACGCGACCGCGCACGACATGCGGCGCGACCTGCTCGCGGCCCTTCGCCACCTGCCGGGGCCGACGATGCCGGAGGAGGCCCTCGCCGCGCTGATGCGGGAGCTCTTCGCCGACCGGATCGAGGAGAAGCGGGAGATGGTCTCCTCGATGCGCGCGGGGCACACGCCCGCGCGCGTCCCGCTCGCCGACGTGGACGAGGAGGAGCTGCCGACCGTGGAGGGGCGCCCTCGCGCGGAGCCCCGGCCGGCTGCGCCTCGGAAGGGACTGTGGCTCGCCCTGCTCGCGGGCGCCGTCGCGTTCGCGGTGGCGCTCGGCGTCGGGCTCTGGCGTCAGAGCCAGCCGACCCCGCGCGCGGTGGCCGCGGAGCCCTCGGAGGCGACACCGCCGCCGCCGCCCGCCGAGGTGACCATCCGGGTGGACAGCGTGCCCAGCGGGGCGCGCCTGGCGCTCGACGGAGAGCCGCGCGGCACCACGCCCGCGACGCTGACCATGGAGCGCTCGGAGTCGCCACGAAGCCTGCGTTTGGAGCACGACGGCTACGAGCCGCTCGTCGAGACCGTCCGGCCAGACGTGGCGCAGCGGCTGCGGCTGTCCATGCGCGAGATCTCCGAGATCGCGCCGCCGCCCGCGCCGCCGACGGCGCCCGCGAGGCGAGCGTCGCGTCGGCGAGCCACGCCCGAGACCTCCGAGCCGGTCCCCGAGGAGCCCCCGGAGCCCGGTGCGGCCGAGCGGGTCCGCGCGTTTCGACGTTTCGATTGACCTGGGGGCCGAGAGCGATGACGAAGGGCAGCAAGGCGCCGCGGGTTCCGCTCAAGCACCGGCTCCCGAACCCCCCGCCGCTCTTCGTCGGGCGAGGGCGCGAGCTGGACTGGCTCGCCGCCGCGCTCGGGCGCGGCCCGGTCGTCGTGCTCACCGGGCCCGGCGGGATTGGCAAGACCTCTCTCTTTCTTCGCATGATCCACGAGCGCTTCGCGCCGAAGATCCCGCAGACCGTCTACCTCGGGCTGCGGCCGGGGGTCCCGACCGATCAGGTCCGCTTCGATCTGGTGAAGGTGCTGGCGGAGAGCGCCCGCGCGAGCGTCGACCTGGCCGCGGTGGCGAGCGATCCCGAGGCCCTCACCGAGGCGGCGATCGACATCGCGGAGGAGGCCGAGCTCTGGGTGGTCATCGATGACGCGCACCACGCGGACGCGGGCGAGATGGGGGAGCTGCTGACCATGCTCTCGGCCTACGCGCGGCGGAGCCGATGGCTGGTCACCAGCCGCATGGAGCCGAAGGCGTCCGCGCTCGCCGGGCAGGTGCTGCCCGTCGGCGCGATGGGGGAGGGCGAGCTGATCCAGCTCGCGCGAGGACTGACCGAGGCCGAGGGGACGACCGACGCCGATCTGCACCGGGCCATCGCCGCCTCCGCCGGCTCGCCCTGGTTCCTGCATCAGTACGTGGTGGCCGGGCCCTCGCAGCTGGAGGAGTCGCGCGCTCGTCTCCTCGGAGACCTGCCGGACGCGGTGCACGCCTTCCTCGACGTGATGTCCGCGCTGCAGATCCCGTTGCCCGAGGACGTGCTCTCGGAGCTGGCGCCGCTGCCGACGCCCGCGCTGCTCGCGGGGCTGGAGCGTCGCGGCGTGCTGCACCGGGACGCGTCCGGTCTCCGCCTGCACGACGTGGTCGCCGAGTGGCTCGCCCCGTCCGGGACGGCGCGGCCCACCCGTGAGCTCGAGCGGATCGCGGCGACCCTGGCCACCCGCGACGACCCTGTCCTCCTCGTCGAGTCGGCCCGCCTCTTCCGCGACGCCGGGCGGCTCGACACGCTCGCCGCGCTGCTCGACGAGCAGGCCGAGCAGCTCTTCGCGCACGCCCAGGCGCCGCGACTGTGGGCCGTGATCGGCGAGCTGCGCGACCCGCGACTCGTCGGCCATCAGCTCCGCTGCGCCGCGGAGCTCGGGAACCCGACGGCGCTCGGCGCGGTGCGCTCACCGACGGGACGAGAGCCCGCGGAGCGCCTGGCCTGGGCGGCCACGGTCTACGCGCGGGGAGACGTCGGTCAGGCCAGCGCGCTCGCGGACGAGATCCAGCGCGCGGCGGCAGGCGGCGAGGCGCACGAGGCCGCGCTGCTCTGCGCGCGCTGCCTCCTGCACGAGGCCCGCGAGGCCGACGCGCTGGCGCTGCTCGCGGACCTGGACGGCCCCACGCCGAGCGTCGCCTTCCGCCGAGACGCCCTGAGGGCCCGCGCCTACGCCGCCCTGGCCGACCCGGCCGCGGAGGAGACGCTCGCGCGGCTGCGACGCACCGCGGAGGCCATGTTCGAAGAGCTCGAGGCGCTCCACGACGTCGCGCTGGCGCTGATGGAGCTCGGCCGGCTGGAGGCGGCGGACGAGCTGCTCGAGCGGCTCACGGCCACGCCACGCGGCGGGCGGGCGTCGCTCCTCGTGGCCCGGTGGGCGCTGCTGTCGCGGGCGCGGATCCGCCTGGAGGCGGGCGACGCCGCCGCCGCCGCCGCGCTGCTCGACGCGGTGCGGCCCTACGCCCGGAGCGCCTCGCTGCTGCGCCCTTTCCTGACGGAGCTCGAGGTCGAGCGGCGCCTGGCCGTCGGCGATCTCGCGGGGCTCGACGCGGTGATCGAGGCGGGGATGGCCGAGGCCTCCAGCCTGGACCGACGGCTCTGGTCCAAGCTCGCGGTCTCGCGGGAGCGTCTCCGCACGATGCGCGGGCTCGCGCCCGAGGACGCGTCGGACGTCGTTGGCGCCGTGGCGGGCGCCGAGCGCGCGCGGTGGACGCTGGCGCGGCGCCGCGGCGCGCTCCGCCACGGTCGCGTCCAGGAGGGCGTCCGCCAGGAGGGAGGAGGAGCCCTGGCGCTGCTGCTCGACGCGGACGCGGCGCTGGTCGGCGACGAGCCCGAGCGCGCGTTCGACGCAGCCCAGCGCGCTCTTCGCGAGGCGACGCGTCGCGACCGGGCGCTGCTCGCGCTGGAGGCGGCCCTCGCGCTCGCCGACGCGGCCGCGGTCTCGGTCTCCCCCGAGGTACAGGCGGCGGGGGCGCGCGCTCTCGTGGAGGCGAGCGCCCGGATCGGCTCGACCCGCGGGCGCCTCGCGGCCGAGCTCCATCAGGGCTTCGATGATCCCGCGGTGCTCGAGCGGGTCGCGGCCTTCGCGGACGTCTCGCCCGTGGCGGCTCGCCGGGCCCGAGCGCTGCTGGTCGACGCGTCGGCGCGGCCGACGCTGGACGCGGTCGACGCGCGCGTCGTCGCCGCGCTCCGCAGCCGAAGCCCTCTCGCGGTCGCCACCGTGAGCTTCGAGGTCGGCTTGCGAGAGGAAGGCGCGAGCTGGCGGCCCGGCTGGGGACTGGACGGTCGCCGTCAGCGCGTGTGGCTGGAGGACGGTCGCACCGTGGACCTCTCCCGCAAGGCCCTGCCATGGAAGCTCCTCACCACGCTGCTGGCGGCCGAGGGCGGACGCGCCTCCAAGGAGGATCTCGCGCTGCGCGTCTGGGAGGAGCGCCTCTATCACCCGGGGCGGCACGACGCACGCATCCACATGTCCATCCGCAAGCTTCGTGAGCTGATCGAGGACGACCCCTCGCGTCCGACCCGCCTGCTCACCGACGACGACGGCTACCGGCTGGGGGGCGTCGTGCGCCTCGCGAGCGCCCGCCAGTCTCCGGAAACGAATGGAGAAAGGAGAGAATAGCGGCGGCCGCTGGATCCGTCGCTCCGGGATCTTCCAGGCTGCGGTCATGGACGCTGCGCTCTGTCCGTCTCCTCCCCGCGACCCCCGCCCTCTCGGGGCTCGGAGGCGACGACCCGACCTCCGCGGCGATGGGGATCCGCTCTTCAAGCTCATCAGCTCCCGAGCGCCGCTGAGCCGAGGTCTTTCGAGGCGCGGGGCGATGGGGCAAGATCGGAGAATGGCTCGCTGGATCTTGCTGCTGTCCCTCGTCCTCTCGGGGTGCGTGATCGAGCCCCTCGAGTTGAGCGACAAGGAGTGTCCCTGTGCCGAGGGCTACGTCTGCGACGCGTCCACCAACCGCTGCATGACGACCGCCACCCAGGACTGCAAGGCGACCGTCGAGGGCTTTCGCCCCGTCTGGTCCACGGCCAACGTCATTCGCTGGGAGTGGACCCCGGTCGGCGACCCGGCGTCGTTCGTGCGCTACGAGCTCGAGATCGCCGAGACCCGCGAGCAGCTGGGCACCGACGAGGCGCGCGTGATCGGAGCGGAGGAGAACCCCGAGCTCGGCGCGTACCGACTCCCGCGCACGGGGTCGAGCCAAGACGTCGTCACGGGGACGCACTCCTACGACCACGACCCCAACACCTCCTACGTCGCCCGTCTCCTCGTCACCGACACCAGCTCTTGCGTCTTCCGATCGGAGTTGGGGACCAAGAGCACCCTCTTGAGGCCGATCGACCCGTTCGTCCTCTACTCGGGCCCGCGACCCGAGCCGGGGAGCGTCGTGCCCACGTCGGTGAGCGTGGTCGAAGACGGCGCAGGAGGGTTCGCGAGCGAGTACCGCCCCGGCACCGATCCGGCTTGTATCGAGGACGGCCGGGGCGTGTGCTCGGAGAACATCGAGTGGCGTCGGCTCGGTGTCGACGTGAGCGCGCTCACCGAAGGCCAATTCACCACCACCGGGAGCCTCGAGGTCGTCATGACGAACGCGACCGACGCCCCCTCCTTCTACGCGCGCGTGTGGCTCCGGGTCGACGACGTCCTCTACCGCTACGAGCCCATCACGATCCCTCCGACGCGACGTCGTCTCCAGGTCCCTCTTCGTGAGCTCCGAGACGACGCCGGCGTCCCGCTGAGCCACGAGCAGCTGCAGACCGCGCCGGTCGACGGCGTCAACCTCGGCGGCCAGTGGTCCCGATGCGCTCCAGACGAGCCCGGTGACCCCACCGACTGCGTCGAAGGCCGCGTGCTCTTCCACAGCGCCGCCATCCACTACTGACCTCTCCTGGTTTCCACCCGTCGAGGCGCCACGACCAGGCGGCCAGCTTTCGCGTGAGCGAGAGTGCGAGCCGCGGGACCCGCACCGCCCCGTCGGTGGCGTCGGCGTCGGAAGCGAGCGGCCGGCCGGAGCAGCGAAGCGCCCGAAGCGAGCGCAGCGAAGCGCCCGAAGCGAGCGCAGCGAAGCGCCCGAAGCGAAGCGGCGTGAGCGAGCGCAGCGAAGCGCCCGAAGCGAAGCGGCGTGAGCGAGCGCAGCGAAGCGCCCGAAGCGAAGCGGCGTGAGCGAGCGCAGCGAAGCGACAGGCGGCCAGCTTTCGCGCAGCGAAAGCGCGAGCCGCGGGGCCCCCACCGCCCCGTCGGTGGGGTCGGCGAGTGAGCGCGCGGAGCGCGCGAGCCGCCGTAGTCGGGAGGGGGGCCCCATTGGCGCTCTGCCCAATGGGGGGAGGGCCTGCGTTCAGGCCCTCCAAGAAAAACAGCGAGGGCCTGCGTTCAGGCCCTCCAAAAAAAAGGCCCCGCCACACGCTGGACACCGATACCGTTGCTCCCTTCCGGGCCTGGCGGGGTTCTCGGGCCAGCGTTGGCAGGACCACAGGGATGGGCGTGTCAGGACAGCCCATCAAAGACAGCGGAGGAGGCGGGATTCGAACCCGCGGTACCGTTGCCGGTACACACGATTTCCAATCGTGCACCTTCGACCACTCGGTCACCCCTCCCGTCGTCTCTCGACGACGAGCCTCGGCTAACGCATTCGTTGGCGGCGGCTCAAAGAACGATGCCCCCCTTTCGACAAGGGAGCATTTGGGAACTGTCAGCGGAGGACGTGGGATTCGAACCCACGGTACCGTTGCCGGTACACTTGATTTCGAATCAAGCGCCTTCGACCACTCGGCCAGCCCTCCGCCGCGGAACATAGCAGGGGCGTCGAGCCCGTCAATCGAGTTTTTCAGCCGGCGGGCTTTCGTCTAGCATCCCGAATTCGTTGGAAAAAATCGCGTAGCAGCGCGGCGCATTCGGGCTGCCGCACGCCGCTCGTGACGGCGAAGCGGTGGTTCAGCCGCGCGTCGTCTCCGAGCTGATAGAGGGTCTCGGTGGCTCCCGCCTTCGGGTCGGTCGCGCCGTAGACGACGCGGTCGACGCGCGCGTTCACCAGGGCGCCCGCGCACATGGGGCAGGGCTCGAGGGTGACGTAGATCGTCACGCCGCTGAGGCGCCAGGTCGACAGCCGCGCCGCCGCCCCGCGCATCGCGATCAGCTCCGCGTGCGCGGTCGGATCCTGGGCCCGCTCGCGCAGGTTGTGCCCGCGGGCGATCACCTCGCCGTCACGGACCGCGACCGAGCCGACGGGGACCTCGCCGAGCGCCTCGGCCGCGCGGGCCTCGGCGATCGCCATGTCCATGAACCGGTCGTCGTCGTCGCTCGTCACGGCAGGATCGCGCGGCCAGATCGCGCACGGCAGATACAAGAAAGCGCCGCCTCTGGTGTGAGGCGGCGCTGTCGCGCCCGGAAGGATTCGAACCTCCGACTTTCGGTTCCGTAGACCGACGCTCTATCCAGCTGAGCTACGGGCGCTCTCGAAAGAGGCGGCAGTGTAGCCGGCCCGATCGAGGTGTCAACGAAGTACCCGAACGGGATTTCCGAAGACGAGAAGAGAAGCGGAGAGGGCGGGATTCGAACCCGCGGTACCGGGTTAGGGTACGCTCGCTTAGCAAGCGAGTGCCTTCGTCCACTCGGCCACCTCTCCGACAAGGTCTTTCCGACAAGGTCTGTCGGACTGCTTTTCAAGCCCTCCGGGGCGACGGACGCCGCGGAAGGGCCGTGTTCATAACCGGGCTCTCCGGGGCTGTCAATCGCGCGCTTCGCCCGGCATGCTTCCGCCGTGCGCACGCCCCATCTCACCCTCGCCTTCGCGCTCGGCGCGGCCCTCGTCTCTCCCTCCCCGGCCGCCGCCTGCTCGTGCGTGGAGCTCACGCCGGAGGGCGCTTTCCAAGGCGCGGACGCCGTCTTCGAGGGGCGCGTCACGGAGGTGCGCGAGGAGGCAGACGCGCGCGTCGCCGTCTTCTCCGTCGTGCAGCAGTGGAAGGGCGTCGAGACGGAGACCCTGGAGCTCCGCACCCCGCTCGCGGGCTCGATGTGCGGGCTCGGCTTCGAGGCCGAGACCAGCTGGCTCGTGTACGCCGAGCGCGGCGGCGGCGGGCTGCAGGCGGGGCTGTGCTCGCGGACCCGACGCGTCGAGGACGCCGACGACGATCGCGTCTATCTGGGCGCGGGCGAGGTTCCGATCGAGGTCGGGGCCGACGACGAGGTCGAGCCTCCACAGGCGCGCCCCGCGGCCGGTCAGGCGGGCTGCGCGAGCTGCTCGGTCGCGCCCGTCGGCGGTCACCCCTGGGCGCTGCTCGGCCTGCTCGGTCTCCTGCTCTGGAGGCGCCGATGAGCGCGGTCCGGCTCGCGCTCTCGCTCGCCCTCGTGTCGGCGTGCGGAGGGCCGACGGCGCCCCCGTCCGACCCCGACGATCCGCTGGCGGCGCTGGAGGCGGGCCTCCTCTCCGGCCCGCACGGCGTGGACCTGGCGATCACCGCGGAGGGCGCCGTGGACGCCGAGCTGCGCGGCGCGCTCGCCTGGGACGAGGACGCGCTCCGGCTCGATCTCTCGGGCACCTTCGCCGGAGAGGAGGTCTCGCCCTGGCTGCTGCACGACGGCGATGGAACCCGTGGTGGGGGCGCGGTCGGGGGCGCCGACTTCGAGCGCGCCGCGATGCCAGCGCTGCGCGAGGCCATGGTTCTGGGCTTCTCGCGCATGGGCGCGCTCCACAACGCCGCGCGCCTCGTCGGGGGTGAGCCGCCCGATCACGCCGACGGCGGGGTGCGCGACTGGGTGCGGGCCGAGGATCTCGTCGACGGCGGCCGGCGCCTCGACTACCGGCTCGTGGTCGACGGACAGCCGTCGGGCGAAGCGAGCCTCTTCCTGAACGAAAACGGCCAGCCCACGCGACGCGAGCTGACCGTTCACTTCGACGACGGCGACATGCGCGTCGTCGAGCAGTACGCCTGGCGCGATCAGGCCTTGTAGATCTCCATCACCTCGCGGAGGAGGGCGACCGACTCGTCCCACGGCCGCTGGAAGGCGTTGCGGCCCATGATCGAGCCGTTCCCGCCGCCGGCGTGGATGCCGCGGATCTCCTCGAGGACCTCGTCCTTCCCCTTGGCCGCGCCGCCCGAGAAGATGACGATGCGCTTGCCGTCGAAGGCCGCCTTCTTCACGTGCGCGATGCGGTCCTTCATCGTCGCGTGGGGGATCTTCTCGTAGTACTTGCGGGCGTCGTCGCGGGCGAGGCGCTCGGTGGGCGGCTTGACCTTCACGACGTGCGCGCCGAGCTGGCAGGCGATGTGCGCGGAGTACGCGATCACGTCGAGCGCGGTCTCGTCTTCCTTGGCCATGCTGCCGCGCGCGTAGGCCCACATGACGGTGGGCAGACCGACCGAGCGGGCCTCGGCGATGAGGTCGCGGATCTGCTGGTAGGTCTCGTTGCGCATGCTCGAGCCCGGGTAGATCGTGAACCCGATCGCGCTGCAGCCGAGCCGGATGGCGTCTTCGACGTTGGAGGTGAGCGCGGACTGGTAGCCGCCGACGTCGGCGAGCAGGTCGCTGTTGTTCACCTTGAGGATGAGGGGCAGGTGCCCCGCGTACTGGTGCGCGACCGCCTCGATGAAGCCGAGCGGCGCCGCGTAGGCGTTGCAGCCCGACTCGACGGCCAGCTTCGGGTGGTAGCCCGGGTCGTAGCCGGCCGGGTTGGGCTCGAACGTGCGGCCGGGGCCGTGCTCGAAGCCCTGGTCGACCGGGAGGATGACCATCTTGCCCGTCCCGGCGAGGGTGCCGTGGTTGAGCATGCGGCGCAGGTTGCCGATGACGGCCGGGGTCTCGCCCGCGTAGTTCGCGAGGATCTTCTCGACGGCTTCGCTCATGTCTCCTCCTCCGGGGCAACCTGGGCGCCCCTGACCTTTCGCGGCTCTTCCATAGCTCCCATCGGGCGCCAGGCCAAGATCAGTCTTCTTCGGGAGGGGGCGGCTCGCTGGCCTCGGCGCGGGCGCGGGCGATCGCCTCGAGCGCGCGGGCGCGGCTGAGGCTGCCCGACTCGGTCCGGGCCCGCGACCACCCGCAGGCGCAGCGCCAGACCGAGGTGACGCCGTCCTCCGAGCGGTGGCGCTCCGCGCGCAGCGCGGCCCCGCAGCGCGGGCACGCCGGCTCCTCGACCTCGTCCGTCACCGCGGCGCTCCCACGGAGGAGAAGGGATTCGAACCCCTGGAGCCCTTGCGAGCTCGGCGGTTTTCAAAACCGCTGCCTTCGACCACTCGGCCACTCCTCCCGACGAGAGCGCATCTCGAAACCCCTCCCGTCGCCTGGCCGGCGGGACGGCCAGGCTCGGTCCGAGGCTCCGGGATGCGCTCTGACGCGGGAGGCGTAGCCCACCGCCCCGCGACCTGGCAAGGCCAGCCGACGGATGCGAACATGGCCGACGTCGTGCTTCGCCTCTCCTTCCCGGTCGTACTGGCTTCGTTCGCCCTCCTCGGCTGCGCCATGGGCGACGACGGAATCGTCAGACGCGGGACCGACGGCGGCGGCTCGCCGGGCGTCGACGCGCAGCGCCCCCCGACGGAAGGCTGCGATCCGCCTTGCAGTGGCGGGCAGGTCTGCCGGGACCGCGCGTGCGTCGCGCCGGAGACCGACGCCGACATGGACGGCGTGCCCGCGGACCGAGACTGCGACGATCTGGACGCCTCGCTCGGCGCGACCGGCGAGCGGGCCTGCGCGAGCGCGTGCGGGGACGGCGTGGAGCGCTGCGTCGACGGCCGCTGGGAGGCCTGCAGCGCGCCGTCCACCTGCGACTGCGCCGCGGGCTCGCCACCCCGAGAGCTGGCCTGCGAGCGCTGCGGTGTGCAGCGGCAGGTCTGCGTCGAGGGCATGTGGATGAACGACGGCGGCTGCATGGGCATGGGCGCCTGCGCTCCCGGAGCCGTCGAGAGCGGCGGCAGCTGCGGCATGTGCGGCAGCCAGGAGCGGCGCTGCAACGTCGACTGCACGTGGGGCCCGATGGCGTGCCTCGGCGAGGGCGAGTGCCGCTCCGGCGAGGTCCAGAGCGAGTCGCGGGACTGCCCGGGCGGCTGCGGCACCCAGACGCGGCGGCGCGAGTGCGGCTCGAGCTGCAGCTGGGGCGCCTGGAGCGCGTGGTCGACGTGCGGCACGTGCGGTCCGGTCTGCGGCAACGGGACGTGCGAGGCGGGCGAGACCTGCTCGGCGTGCGTCGACTGCCAGTATGGGCACGAGGGCACGGGCAGCGGCGGCTCGAGCTGCGGCGGCGCGCCCGAGAATCACTGGCGCTGCGTGACCCAGCCCGGGCTGGGCGTCGTCAGCCAGGTGTGCCGGAGCGGCAGCTGGGTCAACTTCAACCTCAACCCGCGCAACTGCGGCGCGTGCGTGTGCTCGTTCAGCGCGTCGTGCTGTCAGACCGGCTCGACCAGCGGAGGGTGCTGATGGCGGATGAAGATCGCGAAGAGGAGGACCGCCAGGCGATCCTTCGGCGTCGCGCGCGGCTGATCGGCGTGGCGCTCTCGAGCGTGGTGGCGTCGACCTCGGCGACCGCCTGCGCGTGCCTGTCGATGGCCGCCCCCGAGGACGCCTCGGCGCAGGACGCGGGACCGGACGGCGGCATGGACGCGACCGTGCCTCAGCCGTGCCTCAGCCGCCCGCCGCCGGACGCCGGGCCGCCGGACGCCGCGACCGAAGACGCGGCTACCGACGCCGCGACCGAAGACGCGGCCGCGGACGACGCAGGCTGATCACTCCACCTCTTCCTGGATCACCGCGCCCTCGGGCGGCGCGAAGCGGGACGCGGGGAAGGTCTGTCCGAGGCGGTAGTCGGCGACGACGATGTCCGTGACGAGCTCGCCGGCGGTCTGCGTCTCCGGGTCCCAGCGGTAGGTGTCGAGCCCGTGCGCGAGCCAGAGGCCGTCGACCTCGCGCAGGTCCTCGTAGCGCATGAGCTTCTCGGGCGTGTGCCCGCCCTCGGGGAAGTACGCGGGGTAGGCCACGACGTAGCGGATGGCGCTCACGCGGTGCGTCTCGGGATGCACGTAGATCACGTAGTAGTCGTCGGGGGAGTCGCCCGTGCCTTCCTCGTAGGTGACGCGCACGACCTGGTGCGCGACGCCGTCGAGCGCGGCGTCCTCGAGGCGCTCGTAGCGCGCGCCGGGATCGGCGAGCACGAAGGGGATGCCCACGAAGTAGTAGGGCGTGGTCGCCCAGAAGCGCGGGCTCGAGGGGAAGGCGTCGAGCGACGGGACGATCCACGCCTGTCTCCCGTCGAAGCCGAAGCGGGCGTCGCCGTCGACCTCGCGCTGAAAGGCGCGGGCCCGCCACAGATCCACCTCGTTGAAGGAGTGCCGGCGCTTGTTCGGGTCGTCGAGGGGCCGGTAGTCGAACTCGAACGCGATCGTGCCCTTCGAGAGCCAGGTGCCGAGGCCGCCGTGCGCTTCGATGGCGCTCCAGAGCACGCGCCCCGCGTCCGAGCTCTCCATCCGAGCGCGCGAGTCCTCGACGCGCTCCTCGACCCAGGAGGATTCGATGGGGGCCGCGTCCGGCGGGTCCTCGTCGGCCTCGGGCGCGCTCGTCGGCTCCGGCGCCGCCTCGGGGCTGGCGGCGTCACAGGCCGAGAGGAGGAGGAGCGCGGTCAGGGCGATTCGCATGGCCAACAGATGGGGCCGAAGACGCCGATCGCCAGCCCCCCTCCCTCGTGTACAATGCCCGCCTTCCGAACCACAGCGGTGTTCAAGAGGGGGTAGGGCCAGTGGCAGATACGATCGTTCATCGACTCTTCGATCAGGTGAAAAAGCGCGGCGACGCACCGGCCTACCTGGTCAAGCGCGGTGGCATCTGGCACGCGACGAGCTGGACGGACTACGGCGACGAGATCGAGCGATCCGCCCGAGCCCTGATCAGCCTCGGCTTCGCGTTCGGGGACCGCGCCTGCATCCTGGGCTTCAACCGGCCCGAGTGGGTGATCTTCGACCTCGCGGCGATGATGGCGGGAGGCGCCCCGGCCGGCATCTACACGACCTGCTCTCCGGACGAGGTCGCGTACATCCTCAACCACTCCGAGTCCCCCGTGGTCCTGCTCGAGAACGAAGAGCAGTGGCTGAAGGTGAAGGAGAAGCGGGAGGAGCTGCCGCACCTGAAGCGCGTCGTGATGATGAAGGGCACGTCGATCGACGACGAGCTCGTCATCGGGTGGGACGACTTCCTCGCGCTCGGGGATCCGGACGCCGAGCACGAAGGCGACGGCGAGGACACGCTCGAGGCGGAGATGCGCGCGCGCGTCGAGCGCCTCGAGGACGACCAGCTCGCGACGCTCATCTACACCTCGGGCACCACGGGGCCGCCCAAGGCGGTGATGCTCTCGCACCAGAACCTCGCCTGGACCGCGCGCATCCTGGCCCAGGTCGCGTCGATGGAGACCGGCGGCCGCTCCCTGAGCTACCTGCCGCTCTCGCACATCGCGGAGCAGATGGCGTCGATCCACGGCCCGGTCACGGTGGGCAGCGCCGTCTACTACGCCGAGTCCATCGACAAGATCGCCGACAACCTCAAGGACTGCCGGCCGGTGATCTTCTTCGGGGTCCCGCGCATCTGGGAGAAGTTCCACACCGCCATCGGCGCGAAGCTCGCCCTGGCCACGGGGCCGAAGGCCAAGCTGGTCGACTGGGCGCGCGGCGTCGCGGTGAAGGTCAACGAGCTGAAGAACCGCGGCGAGGAGCCGGCGGGGCTGCTCGCGCTCCAGTACACGATCGCGAGCAAGCTCGTCTTCGCCAAGCTGAAGGCGGCCGTGGGGCTCGACGAGGCGAAGTGCCTGATCAGCGGCGCGGCGCCGATCAGCAAGGAGATCATCGAGTTCTTCGCGAGCCTCGACATCGTGATCCAGGAGATCTACGGCCAGTCCGAGGACAGCGGCCCGACCTCCTTCAACCTGACCGGCCGGACCAAGTTCGGCAGCGTCGGCCCCGCGCTCCCGGGCGTGGAGGTGAAGATCGCGGACGACGGCGAGATCGTCGTGCGCGGCCCGAACGTCTTCCTCGGCTACTTCAAGGACGAGAAGGCGACGAACGAGACGCTCGAGGACGGCTGGCTGCACTCCGGCGACCTCGGCCGCTTCGACGACGAGGGCTTCCTCCACATCACGGGTCGCAAGAAGGACATCATCATCACGGCGGGCGGCAAGAACATCACGCCGAAGAACATCGAGTCGGGCATCAAGAACCACCCGCTCGTGCACGAGGCGGTGGTGATCGGGGATCGGCGCAAGTACCTCACCGCGCTGATCTCGCCCGACGACGAGGCGGTCGCGAAGTTCATGCAGGAGAATGGCCTCAGCGGCGCGCCGCACGAGTCCAAGCAGGTGCACGACGCGATCTGGACGATGGTCGAGCAGGTCAACGCCAAGCTCGCCCGCGTCGAGCAGGTGAAGAAGATCAAGGTCCTGCCCCGCGCCCTGAGCATCGAGGACGGCGAGCTGACGCCGACGCTCAAGGTGAAGCGGAGCAAGGTCAGCGAGCACTTCGCCGACGAGATCGAGAAGCTCTACGCGGACTGATTGCGGACCCGAATGACCCGGCGGTGGTGTTCGAGCGCGGGGGCCCTCGCGATGGCTCTCGCGTTCGCCGCGCCGGCGAGTGCGCAGACCACCGCGGGGACGGAGCTCGAGCGAGCCCAACCTGCGTCCGGCACAGCCGCGGTCTCCGACGCGGTGCCCGCCGAGGACGGGGTGGCGGACGCGGACTCCGACGCCGTGGCGGGCGCAGACTCGGAAGCGGACGCGGACGCGGACTCGGACTCGGACGCGGACGCGGTGGCGGACGCGGACGCGGAGGCGGACTCGGACGCGGTGGCGGACTCGGACGCGGACGCGGTGGCGGACTCGGACTCGGACTCGGACTCGGACGCGGACGCGGTGGCGGGCTCGGACGCGGACTCGGACGCGGACCCAGACCCAGACCCAGGTCCGGATGCCGAGACCCCTTCTCCCCTTTCCCGCACCTCCTCCGTCCCGGTCCCCTGGCATCTCCGCGCCCTGAGCTTCCTCGGCCTCCTCGTCATGGTCGGGCTCGCCTGGGCGCTGTCCGTCCGGCGAGACCGCTTCCCCTGGCGAATCGCCCTCTGGGGCGTGGGGCTCCAGCTCCTCTTCGGCGTCTTCGTGCTGAAGACCTCGGTGGGGCTCGCGCTCTTCGGCTTCCTGAACGAGGTCGTCGCGCGCCTGCTGGAGTTCACCGGGGACGGCAGCCGCTTCCTCTTCGGCGACTACCTCGACAACGAGTTCACCGTCGCGCTCAACGTGCTGCCGACGATCATCTTCTTCTCGTCGCTGATGAGCGTGCTCTACCACCTCGGCTGGATGCAGAAGGTGGTCCAAGGGGTCGCCTGGGTCATGCAACGGACCCTGCGGACGTCCGGCGCGGAGACGCTCAGCGCCGCGGCCAACATCTTCGTCGGGCAGACCGAGGCGCCGCTGGTGGTGAAGCCGTTCGTCGACGACATGACGCGCTCGGAGCTGATGGCGGTGATGACCGGCGGCTTCGCGACCGTGGCCGGCGGGGTGCTCGCCGCCTATGTGGGCATGCTGCGGGACGACTTCCCCGACATCGCCGGGCACCTGATCGCGGCGAGCGTCATGAGCGCGCCCGCGGCGCTGGTGATCGCCAAGGTCATCGTCCCCGAGACCGAGGTCCCGAAGAGCGCCCAGAGCCTCGCCCTCGAGACGGACAAGCCGCACGTCAACGTGATCGACGCGGCGGCCGGCGGCGCGGGAGAGGGCCTGAAGCTCGCGCTGAACGTCGGCGCCATGCTGCTCGCCTTCCTCGCCCTCGTGGCGATGATCAACTACCTCGTCGCGCTGCCCTCGCTCGTGCACAACCAGCTGGTCTGGGAGAGCCTGCAGGAGGCGCTGGCCTCGGCGCAGCGCGCCACGCCGGAGGGCTGCGCGGACCCCTCGGGGGCGGCCGCGTACGCGAGCTGCATCGAGCAGGGCCGGGCGCTGGTGGATGGCGACTTCTCCGCCTGGCAGCCGTGGTCGCTCCAGATGCTCCTGGGCTACCTCTTCTGGCCGCTCGCGTTCGTGATGGGCGTGCCGGTCGAGGACTGCGCCGCGGTGGCGTCGCTCCTGGGGGAGAAGCTCGTGCTCAACGAGTTCGTCGCCTACCTCCACCTCGCGGGCGAGCTGGACACGCTCTCGCATCGGGCCACCGTCATCACCACCTACGCGCTCTGCGGCTTCGCCAACCTCGGCTCCATCGCCATCCAGATCGGCGGCATCGGCGGCATCGCGCCCAAGCGTCGCGGCGAGCTCGCGCAGCTCGGCCTGAGGGCGATGCTGGCCGGGACCCTGGCCGCCTTCATGACGGCCTGCGTGGCGGGCATCCTCGTCTGAGTCCGCGTCCGTAGGGGCGCGCCCACTCGGTGTCGGCTCGACCCGACGATGTCTCAGCTCGAGACGCCGATAGGCCGCTTCGGCGCGCCGGCTCGTGCCTTGCTCTACGCCGGGCATGCTCGAGTTCTTCGCGCGATTGCTCGATCCGGTGGGTTTCCCGCCGCGGTGGCAATGCGGTCTGTGGAGCAGCGGGCTCGGCTGGCTCCACATCGTGAGCGACGTCGCGATCTTCGCCGCCTACTTCACCATCCCGGTCCTGCTGGTGGTCCTGGTCTGGCGACGTCGCCGGGACATCCCCTTCAACGGCGTCTTCCTGCTCTTCGCGGCGTTCATCGTCGCGTGCGGCTCGGGTCACCTGATCGAGGCGTCCATGTTCTGGAACCCGGTCTACCGCCTCTCCGGGCTCGTGAAGGCCGTGACGGCGGTCGTCTCCTGGTTGACCGTGCTCGCGCTCGTGCCCGCGCTCCGCAAGGCGCTCACCCTCCGCACGCCGACCCAGCTCGAGGCCGAGGTCGCGCTCCGCACGATGGAGCTGCAAGAGTCCCGGGAGCTGCTCGAGCGGCGCGTCGACGAGCGCACCGAGGCGTACCGACAGTCGAACGAGGACCTCGAGCGCTTCGCCTATGTCGCCTCCCACGACCTGCAGGAGCCGCTGCGCATGGTCTCTGGCTACATGGAGCTGCTCGAAGACGAGCACGTCGAGCAGCTCGACGACGACGCGCGCGAGTACGTGCGCTACGCGGCCGACGGGGCGAGGCGCATGCAGGTGCTCCTCGACGACCTGCTCGCCTACTCGAGGGCGCAGTCCCGCGAGCTGGTGCCCGAGCCGATCGCCGCCGAGGAGGCGTTCGAGGCCGCGCTCGACAACCTCGGGCTGCGCATCTCGGAGACCTCGGCCACCATCACCCACGATCCGTTGCCGGTCGTCTCGTTCGACCGCACGCAGCTCGTGCAGCTCTTTCAGAATCTCGTCTCCAACGCGCTGCGGTTCGCGAAGGCGGGGGAAGCGCCGCGGGTCCACGTGGGCGCGCAGCGCGACGGAGAAGACTGGGTGATCTCCGTGCGCGATGAGGGCGTGGGGTTCGACATGAAGTTCAAGGAGCGCGTCTTCGACCTGTTCAAGCGCCTGCACAAGCGGGGCGCCTACGAGGGGACGGGGATCGGGCTGGCCATCTGCAAGAAGGTGGTCGAACGACACGGCGGCGAGATCGACGTCGTCACCGCGCCGGGAGAAGGCACGACCTTTCGGGTTCGTCTGCCGCGCGTGATGGAAGGGGCGGGGGAATGACGAACGGCGCGGCGCGGATCATGGTCATCGAGGACAACCCGGGCGACTTCTTGCTCATCGAGAAGGCGTTCGAGCGTGCGAAGATATCGAACGAGCTCGAGCACTGCGACGATGGGGAGGGCGCGCTCGCGCGGCTGCGGGAGGGAGCCGAGACGCAGCGGCTCCCCGACCTCGTCCTGCTCGACCTGAGCCTCCCCGGCATGGACGGCAAGGACGTGCTCACCTCCATCCGCGCCGACGCGCTGCTGCGGCGTCTGCCGGTAGTGGTCATGTCCAGCTCGCAGCAGGAGCGGGACATCGTCGCGAGCTACGAGCTGGGCGCGAGCTCGTTCGTCACGAAGCCGCCGACGCTCGGCGCGCTGCAGGAGCTGGTCCGCGCCCTCCACGAGTACTGGTTCGTGCTCGTGAGGTTGCCGCGCGCGATGGAGGGAGGCGCGCGTGGGTGAGCGGCGCCTCTCGACGCGGCCGTCGCTGCCGCCCGCCTCGACCAGCTCGCTGCGTCTCCGCCGCGTCGACCGCAGCGAGCCCGTGGAGGTCCTCCTGGTCGAGGACAACCCGGGTGACGCGGGGCTGGTGCGGGCTCGGCTGCGCAAGGTCGCGAACATCACCCACGTGGAGACCCTCGAGGACGCCTTGGCGGAGCTGCGCGTCTTCAGGCCCGACGCCATCATGTGTGACCTGAACCTGCCGGACAGCGACGGGCTCGACACGCTCACCGCCCTGAAGAGCCGCGCGTCCCAGATCCCGATCATCGTCCTGACCGGCTCGGACGACGAGGAGCTCGGCCTCGACGCCATGGCGCTCGGCGCCGAAGACTTCTTGCCCAAGTCCGAGCTCCGCGGCCGCGCGGTCGAGCGGGCGCTCCGGTACGCGGTCGAGCGAGCGCGACAGCGCGCCGAGGTGGTCAACCTCGCCCAGCGCCTGGTGGACGCCGTCGTGGTCGTCGACGAGCAGGGCCGCTTCGCGTTCGTCAACTCCGCGGCCGAGGCGCTGTTCGGACAGCCCGCGGCGAAGCTGCTCGATCGAGAGTTCGAGCAGAGCCTGGAGCTGGGCGAGATCGCGCTCACGGAGCTGACGCGCCTCGACGGAACGCGTGTGCCGGTGGAGCTTCACGCGAGCCGGATCCGGTGGCAGGGACAACGCGCCACGCTCGCCACGCTCCGCGACGTGTCCGTGCGCGACGCGGCGGAGCGGGAGAGGCGCGCGCTCGAGGGCCAGCTGCGGCAGGCCCAGAAGCTCGAGGCGATCGGTCGCCTGGCCGGGGGGCTGGCCCACGACTTCAACAACGTGCTCCTCGTCATCTCGAGCCACGCCGAGATCGCGATGGACGAGCTCGGGCTCCGCAGCCCGGTGCGGGAGGAGCTGCGGGCGATCCTGGGCGCGACGGCGCGCGCCACCGCGCTGACGAAGCAGCTGCTGACGGTGTCCAAGCGGCACCGCACCGATCCGCGGCCCCTCAGCCTCAACGAGCTGATCCGCGGCGCGACGCGGCTCTTCGCTCGCACGCTCGGGGAGCACATCAACCTGCGCCTCGTGCTGGACGAGTCGATCGAGCCGGTGTCGCTCGACCCGAGCTTCGCAGAGCAGGTCGTGTTGAACCTCGTCATCAACGCACGCGACGCGATGCCGGACGGAGGAGAGCTCTGGATCGGCACCGAGCGCGCGACCGGCAAGCTGGCGAGCGGCTACGAGGGAGAGGTGGTCCGCATGACGCTCCGGGACACCGGAGTCGGCATGAGCCCCGAGGTGACGCAGCGCGCCTTCGAGCCGTTCTTCACCACCAAGGACGCTGGCGCCGGGAGCGGGCTCGGGCTCGCGATGTGCTACGGCATCGTGACCGAGGCCGGCGGCGAGGTCCGGATCGAGAGCGAGCCGGGGGTGGGCACGAGCGTCGAGGTCGTCCTGCCGGTCGCGTCCGCGTCCGCGGAGGCGGCCGCGAGCGAACGAACGGCGCCCCGGAAGGGCGGCCCCCTCCGCATGCTGCTCGTCGAGGACGACGAGGGCGTCCGGCATGCCGTCTCGCGCATGCTCCGCACGCGAGGGCACACGGTCTTCTCCGCGTCGACGCTGGCTGAGGCGGTCGAGGTGGCCTCGGTCGCGAAGGACCTCGACATCCTCTTGAGCGACGTCGTGATGCCGGACCACAACGGGCGTGAGGTCGCCGAGGCCGTGCGACGGGTGCGGCCGGGGCTGCCCGTGTTGTTCATGTCGGGCTACGCGCCCGAGGAGGCCCTCGCCCATCTCGAGGAGGGGGAGGCGCTCATCTGCAAGCCGTTCAGCCCGGAGGAGCTCGCCCTCGCGCTCAGCGAGCTGACGAACCGCAGCGTGACGTCGTCCGGGACGTTCTTGTAGGCGTCAGGATGCCTTGCGAACGCGCCCCTCGGTCAGGGCTTCGGTGAGCGCGTCGTTGAAGGCCTCGAGGTCCTCCGGGCTGCGGCTGGTGATGAGCTGGCCGTCGCACACCGCCTCCTCGTCCCGCCACTCCGCGCCGGCGTTCTCGAGGTCGGTGCGGACCGTCGGGTAGCTCGTCATCGTCTTGCCCTTCACCAGGCCGGCGTCGATCAGGATCCACGGCGCGTGGCAGATGGCGGCGATGGGGACCTTGCGATCGTGCATCGCTCGGACGAAGTCGAGCGCGTCCTCGTTGCGCCGCAGGCTGTCGGGGTTGAAGAGCCCACCCGGGAGGACCAGCGCGTCGTAGATGTCGGCGTCGGCGTCGGCGAGGCGCACGTCCACCTCCACCTCGTCGCCCCAGTCGTCTTCGTCCCAGCCGCGGATGGTGCCCTCCTCGGGGGCGATCACGTGGATCGTCGCTCCACGCCGGGAGAGCGTGGCCTTGGGGGAGTCCAGCTCCACCTGCTCGAAGCCCTCGGTGGCGAGGATCGCGATCGTCTTGCCCGTGAGGGCCCGGTCGTTGCGTTCGTTCATGGGGTTCAGGCGGAGCAAACGTCAGTCCATCGAGTCGACGGATGGCGAATCGTGTGGGCGCGCGCGCACCTCGGGGATGCGACCCGCCGCGGGCGTGCTCGTGTGCCACAGCCCGGCGCGCTACCGGGGCAGCTTCAGCGTCACCGTCGTGCCGCGGCCGAGCGCTGATTCGAGCCGCATCTCTCCGCCATGCGCCTCGACGACGCGGCGCACGAAGGCGAGGCCGAGCCCCGAGCCGCGCGCCTTGGTGGTGAAGAACGCGTCTTCGGCCTGCTCGCGCGTCCGCGGGTCCATGCCGGGGCCGTCGTCCCGGACCGTGAACGTCGCGCGCTGCGGCGTGGCGGTCAGGCTCACCACGACCTCTCCCGCCTCCGAGCCGAGCGCCTCGACGGCGTTTCGAACGAGATTCTCGAGCACGGTCTGGATCAGCTCGCGGTCGAGCGGGAGGGTGAGCGCCTCCGGGACCTCGGCCCGCACGGCGACCGCGTCACCCGCCGAGATCGAGGCGCGCTCGACCACCTCGCGCGCGAGCGCGCCCGCGTCAACCTCGGTCAGCTCCGGCTCCGCGCGCCCGAGCCGCCGGTAGTCCCGGACGACCTGCTCGAGCCGCACGGTCTGCTCGAGCACGAGCGCGATCATCTCCGCGTGGTCCTCGAGCCGGCCGCCGCGCCGCCGCTCCTCGTCGAGGTACTGAGCCGCGCCGTGGATGGCGGCGAGCGGGTTGCGGATGTCGTGCGCCATCTGCGCGCCGAGGCGGCCGAGCGTCGTGAGCTGGGCCGTGCGCTCGCGGTGCTCGGCCCAGGCCGTCCAGACCAGGCGCGCCGCGCCGAGCAGGACCAGCGTGATGGTGACGGTGCCGAGCACCAGCAGCGCGGTCTGCGTCCCCGCCCATCGGAAGACGAGCAGCTGCGCGGCCACGCCGACCAGCCCGATGAGCACCGCCGTGGTCAGGAGCAGGGGCAGGGTGCCTTGCAGCATCTTGATGCGGAGAGCCAGCGCCGTCAGGAGCACCGCGCTGATGAGGAGACCGATCGCGGCGAGCGGAGGGACCGAGCGCATCCCGGCGATGGCCGCGAGGTCCGTCGCGGGCCCGCCCACACCGATCGCGAGCGTGGCGATGAAGAGCAGGGTCCGCGCGCGCTCCTCGGCGCTGCCGCTCTGTCGGTAGTGGCGCACCAGCAACGTGCCCGCGAGCAGGAAGGTCGGCGCGATGCCGCCGAGCATCAGCAGCGCCCAGCGATCGCTCCCCGGGAACTCGGGTGACGCGGCGCCGGAGAGCGGCGCGACGCAGGCGAGGGCCACGCCGCCGAAGTACAGGTAGCTGAGCCCGAGCGCCGCCCGCTGGGCGCGCCGCGCGCCCACGAACGTCAGCGAGAGGTGGAAGAGCAGCGGCCCGGCGAACGCGGCGGCGGCGCTCTCGATCCACTCCCAGCGCGGCTCGGCCGTGAGGTTCCCGAGGACCTCGAGGCTCGTGTAGGCGAAGAGGTCGACGCAGAGGAGCGCGGTGGGGAACGCGAGCGGGCTCTTCTTGCCGCGCGTGACGGCGAGCGCGGCCAGCCCCAGGAAGGCGGCGCAGCCGGCGAGGTTCAGCGCGAGCTGGCTCTGCACACTCGGAGCGTCGCACAGCCCGCCCTCGACGCGCCCCTTGATGCGCGCGGGGGCGGCGAGGAGAATCCCTCGGTGGGTGACGCAGCGGAGACGGGGCAGGTCCTCGTGGTCGACGACGACCGCGCGGTGGGCGTGGTCCTGAAGGGGCTCCTGTCCCAGGCCGGCCACCGGGCCGAGCACGTGACGACGGCGCAGGAGGCGCTGGCGCGCGTCGCCTCGTCGGCGCTCGACCTGCCGCCGGTCGACGTCGTGCTGACCGACCTGCGCATGCCCGGCATGGACGGCATGGCCTTGCTCGACGCCCTCGCGGAGAGGGCGGCCGGCGTGCCGGTGATCATGCTCACCGCGCACGGCACGGTGGAGCGCGCGGTCGAGGCGATGAAGCGGGGCGCGGCCGACTTCTTGAGCAAGCCCTTCGACCGCGACGAGGTGCTCTACACCGTCGACAAGGCCTTGCGCGCCTCGAGGTACGCGGCCGAGCAGCCCGCGGGCCCCACCGCGCCCACGGAGGACGCGCCGTGGCTCGGGGGCAGCGACGCCATGCAAGAGGTCGCGCAGCTCATCGGCCGCGCGGCGAAGGCGACGTCGACGGTGCTCATCCGCGGCGAGAGCGGGAGCGGCAAGGAGGTCGCGGCGCGCGCCATTCACGCCGCGTCCGACCGGAAGCGCGGGCCGTTCGTGCCCGTCCACTGCGCCGCGCTCCCGGAGAACCTGCTCGAGAGCGAGCTGTTCGGATACGAGAAGGGCGCCTTCACCGGCGCCACCCATCGCAAGCCCGGCCGCGTCGAGCTCGCGAGCGGCGGCACCCTCTTCCTCGACGAGATCGGCGACGTGACCCCGTCGGTGCAGGTCAAGCTTCTTCGCTTGCTGCAGGAGAAGGAGTATCAGCGGCTCGGCGGCACCGAGTCGCTCGACGCCGACGTGCGCTTCGTGGCCGCCACCCACCGCGACCTCGACGAGATGGTCGAGGAGGGCACGTTTCGGGAAGACCTGTTCTATCGCCTGGACGTGATCCCGATCTGGGTCCCTCCGCTGCGAGAGCGAGCCGCCGACATCCCGGCCCTCGCGCGCCGCTTCTGCCGGGAGATCGCCGAGCGGATGAACCGGGACATCGCGCTGGCCCCCGAGGCGCTCGAGCAGCTGCGGGGGCTCGACTGGCCGGGCAACGTGCGCGAGCTGTCGAACTTCGTCGAGCGCCTCGTCGTGTTCACGGACGGCGAGATCGTCACCGGCCGCGACGTCGAGCGCGAGCTGGCGCGACAGCCGCGACGGCGGGCGAGCGCGAAGCCGTCGGGGGAGACGCTGCTGGATCGCCGCGAGGAGGCGGAGCACGCGGCCATCCGCGAGGCGCTCGAGAAGGCGGAGGGGAACCGCACCCAGGCCGCGCGGCTCCTCGGGATCAGCCGGCGAACCCTCTACAACAAGCTCGCGGAGATGGAGTAAGGGCGGCGTAAGCCACCCGCTCGTGCGGCATCTCACGCGCACGCCGGATCACGGCCGGGCACGCAACTGGATGGCGGAGCGGGCCTGGTCTACCTTCGTGCCACACCATGAACGCACGCACGCTCTTCGCTTGGCTCTCCATCTTGCTCCTGCCTCTGCTGCTCGTGTCGGGCGGCTGCGGGCGCAGCTTTCTCCCGGTCGATCCGCCCGTGGACGGGATGGACTCGGGCGTGCGCGACGGCGACGTGATCCGTCCGGACGTCCCCCCGGACATCTGCGGCAACGGCGTGTGTGGCCTCAGCGAGTCGTGCTCGAGCTGCCCGATGGACTGCGGCGCCTGCGGCGGTTGCGGTGACGGGACCTGCGGCGCCGGCGAGGACTGCACCATCTGCCCGTCCGACTGCGGGCTCTGCGAGACCTGCCCGGATGGTGTGTGCGATGACACGGAGAGTTGTCGCAGCTGCCCCGACGACTGCGGGCGGTGCGACACCTGCGGCGACGGGGAGTGCAACGCGGGCGAGGACTGCTTCAGCTGCCCGACCGACTGCGGCAGCTGCGTGCGCTGCGGCGACGGGGCCTGCTCCACCGGTGAGAACTGCTCGAGCTGCCCGACCGACTGCGGGCGCTGCGAGACCTGCGGCGACGGAACGTGCAGCGGCGGCGAGGACTGCTCGAGCTGCCCGGCGGACTGTGGCCGCTGCCGGTTCTGCGGTGACGGCACCTGTCAGGCGACGGAGCGCTGCGACACGTGCCCGATGGACTGCGGGCTCTGCGAGACCTGCGGCAACGGCACCTGCGCGGGGGCCGAGGACTGCGCGAGCTGTCCCCGCGACTGTGGCTTCTGCCGTCGGTGCGGAGACGGCACCTGCGACAGCATCGAGGACTGCTCGAGCTGCCCGTCCGACTGCGGCGTCTGCTCGGTCTGTGGAGACGGCTTCTGCCGGCCCGAGGCCGGCGAGGACTGCCTGACCTGCGCGCCCGACTGCGGCGACTGCCCGCGCTGCGGCGACGGCATGTGCGACGCGAGCGCGTCGGAGACCTGCTTCACCTGTGAGGACGACTGCGGCCGCTGCACGGGCTGTGGCGACGGTCTCTGCAGGGGCACCGAGAACTGCGCGAGCTGCAACCTCGACTGCGGCGTCTGCTCGGTCTGCGGCAACATGCGTTGCGAGTCCGCGGGCGGCTTCGAGGACTGCATCAACTGCCCCGCCGACTGCGGCATGTGCTCGCTCCGCTCCTGCAGCGAGAGCCTCACCTGCGTCTTCGGTTGCATCGACTTCGGCGGCGGCGGCGGCGGCGGCGTGCCCGGCTTCGACTTCAGCTGCCTCATCGACTGCTTCGCGCTGACCTGCACGGACTCGCGCTCGTTCCTGAACAACGTGATCAACTGCTCGATCGGCGAGTTCGCGTCTGGCACCTGCTCGGATCTGCCCTGCATCATGCGTGAGTGCCGCGGCGAGATCACCGCATGCTTCGCCGACCGCGGCTGCTGATCGTCGCGCTCCTCGGGCTCTCGTGCTGGGCTCCCGTCGCGGAGGCCCAGCCGAGGGCTACAGCCTTCATGCAGACGCCGCGGGGCCCGGCGCACCCTCGGGGGTGACCGAGCGCGACTTCCTGTTGCTCGGTGAGCGACTCTGGCAGTGCTACGCGCGCGAGCTCACGGGGACCGAGCTGCCAGATTGGGCGCGAGAGAGGCTGCGCCTTCGCCTCCGGTTCGATCGCGGCCGGGTGACCGGCGTGAGGGTGTCGCGACACGCGCGTGTGCCCGCGGGCGTGCGGTCTTGCATCGAGGCGCTCCGCGTACCGGTTCCGCACGGAGGCTCACGGCCGACCGGGACGTGGGTGCAGACCTTCTCCCTCCTCGTGGAGCGGGTCATCCGCGGCACCGCGTCCCTGCGAGGCGTGACCGTGGAGGGGAGCGCGGCGACCGCGACCGCGCTCCGCGCCCAGCTGCCGGGCCTGCTGCCGCAGCTGAGGATGGCCTACCAGCGCGCCATGCGTGACGAACCGAGCATCGCGGGCGTGGTCGAGGCTCGCTTCGAGGTGTCGCCCGAGGGCCGCGTGTCGGCGCTCAGGGTGCTCGCGCCAGCAGAGACGAGTCGCCCCCTGCCCGCGCTGGTGCGCGCCGCGCTCAGTCGGGCGCGCTTCTCGAGCCCCGACCACGCGCCGGCGCGTGTGCGCGTCACGCTCGCCTTCACCCCTGGTTGAAGCTGGACGAACGGGGCTCGGGGCGCCATGCCGAACACCGCTTCGCCCAGAGGGCCTCGGCTTCGCCGTCGCGCCTCGGTACGGTCGAGCCGGTGTTGGGGGTGGCGGCCGCCACCCCTCCGCCACCCATCCGCCGGCGGATCGGGGGTCACGCGGGGTGTTCGAGCGTCGATTCTCCCGTGTGAGGTGGCTGGATCGAATCTTGATTCGTGTAGGCGCCGTGCCCCGCGCGAAGATCCAGGCCGCCGCCACGTATGCGGTCACCATCCGTTGCGTGTGTCGGAAGCTCTTTCTGACGCCGTTCGCGCCGCAGCTGCACGCGTGGATCCTGTACTTCCTCTCGGAGGCGGCGGCGAAGACGGGGGTGTTCGTGCATCAGATCACGATCGAGCCGAACCACATCCACCTCGTCGCGACTTCGGTGATGGCGAACATGCCGATCTTCAAGCGGCTGTTCCACGGGGAGATCAGCAAGCTCGTGAAGTGGGCGCTCGAGCAGCACGGCTTCGAGGCGCCGGACCGGGTCTTCGGGGACGCGCGG
>SHBB01000449.1 GCA_004213565.1 Sandaracinaceae bacterium | reverse complement strand
CTCTCCGTCCTCGTCGAGCGCGTCCATCTCGCGCAGCAGCGCGCGGAGCTCCGGCTGCGCCTCGCTCGGCACGGGCAGGTAGTGCGCGCCCCACGGGTAGGCGGTGACCTCGCTCTGCCCCGACGCGCTCGTCCCGCCGGGCTGCGGCTCGAGCTCGAACAGCTCCACGCCCTCGACCCCACGCCGCGCGAGCTGCCACGCCGCGCTCAGGCCCGCGGGCCCGGCGCCGATCACCGCCACGCGGACCCGGCGCGTCTCGACCTCGCCGGTCGCGAAGGCGCGTCGCGCGTCGCCGTCCCGGAGCAGGTGGCCGATCTGATGGCTCTGGCCGAGCAGCTCCCCGCGGACGTCGGGCGGCGTCTCCTCGTCGTCGCACGCGAGGGCGAGCGGCGCGCCGAGCAGCGCGGCCAGGACGTCGCGGCGGCGCATCACCGCTCCAGCCGGGACCACTCTTGGTCGTAGTACTGCACGAGCGCTTGCGTATCGAGGCGGTTGATCTCGATGTCGTCGGGGCGCTGCATGTCCTGCCCAAAGACGAACATCGCCTGCATGGCGTCGTCGTTCAGGAAGCGCAGCCCCTCCACGTCGGGCACCTCCCGCGGCCGATCGAAGGGCCGGCCCATCGCGAGCACGTAGCCCCACTCGCCGAAGCTGGGCACGAGCGTGTGGTAGGCGGCGGTGTGCAGCCCGGCCGCGGCCATCGTGCGCTCGATGCACCAGAAGGAGCGGCGCGCGTAGAGCGGCGAGGTCGCCTGCACGATCACCGCGGTCCCCGGGTGCATCACGTGTCGCAGCAGCGCGTAGAAGCGGCTCGAGTAGAGCTTGCCGAGCGAGAAGTTGTTCGGGTCCGGGAAGTCGACGATGACCACGTCATAGGGCTCGAGGTCGGCGCCGTTCTCGTCGATCCACACCATCGCGTCGTCGTTGATCACGGTCACGCGCGGATCGTCGAGGCTGCCCTCGTTGAGCTGCCGCATCACCCACACGCGCCGGGCCATGTCCGTCATCGCGGGGTCGAGGTCGACGAGGGTCACCGTCTCGACGCCCTCGTGGCGCAGGATCTCCCGCACCGCGAGGCCGTCGCCGCCGCCGAGCACCAGCGCGCGGCGCGCGTCCGGGCGCAAGGAGAAGGCCGGGTGCACGAGGGCCTCGTGGTAGCGGTACTCGTCGTGCGAGGCGAACTGCAGGTTGCCGTTGAGGAAGAGCTGCACGCCGAGCGCGCCGCGGGTCAGCACGACGCGTTGATAGCGGCTCTGCTCGGCGAAGATCACGCGGTCGTCGTAGAGCTCGGCCTCCGCGTGCTGGGTCAACCGATCGGCCCCGACGAACGCGGCCGCGAGCGCGACCAGCAGCAGCACGCCCTTGGCCCGGAGCCGCCAGCGGATGGGGCGGTAGATGAGGTCGCCGAGCACCCACGTCGTCATCAGCGCGACCGCGCCGTTGAGCATCCCGAAGAGGAGCGAGGTCCGCACCAGCCCGAGGGTCGGCATCAGCACGATGGCGAAGAGCAGCGAGCCGAGCAGCGCCCCGAGGTAGTCGAAGGTCAGCACCTTCGCGACGAGCTCCTTGAAGTCGAGCTCCTTCTCGAGGATGCGCATCAGGAGCGGCAGCTCGATCCCCACGAGCGCGCCGATCACGACGACCGTGCCGTAGAGCAGCACGCGGAAGGCGTCGGCGTAGGCGAAGACGTAGAAGAGGAAGGGCGCGCTGAAGCCGCCGATCAGCGCCGCGGCGAGCTCCACCTCGACGAAGCGGATGACGACGCGCTCGACGACGAAGCGCGAGAGGTACGCGCCGAGCCCCATCGCGGAGAGGTAGACGCCGATGATGGTGGAGAACTGGAAGACCGAGTCGCCGAGCACATAGCTCGCCAGCGTCCCCGCGATCAGCTCGTAGACCAGGCCCGCGGTCGCGATGACCAGGACCGTCAGGAACAGCAGCGGGACCTTGCGCTTGGCGAAGGCCGTGGTGGGGGCGTCGGACAAGCAGGGTCTGCGTCGCTACCCGTGCAGGGCAGCCGAGACGATCAACGCGACGCCGATGATCACCGAGCCGATCACGATGCCGAGCGCGGTGTTCTGGTCCTCCTCGATCTCCTTGCGGACCGAGAAGGGGGCGACCTTCGTGATGATCCAGAAGGCGAGGCCGAAGAAGACGAGGCCGATGAGGACGAAGACCACGGTCGAGATGACGTGGACTCCGATGGTGACGAGTTGATCGAGCATGCCGAGGCCCTCCGAGCTCATTTGCCGCCGGCGTAGCCGCCGTACCAGAAGATCGGGGCGACGACGAAGCCGCCCCCAGGACGCCGCGACCCGGGCGGCATGGCGCGCGTCTCGACGCTGGTCGAGCCGAGATCACGGCCGGTGAAGACGTAGAAGCCGTACCCGCCGAGGAGCGAGAGGCCGAAGATGGGGTAGATGAGGAAGCTCAGAAATCGCATGTCTTCTCACCAGAGGTTGGAGTTCTCCCACCGCTTCTTCTCGAAGGCGGCGCGCCGGAAGATGGAGATCGGGACCGGCACCAGGAGCAGGAGGAAGGTCAGCAGGCAGCACCACGGGCTCCGGCTGCCCTGGACGACCTCGATGGACGCGGTCGGCGGCCTCGCCGAGGTGCCCACGTTGAAGAGCCCGGGCGTCCAGTGGTTCCACTGCGGGTCCATGCGCAGCACGTAGCGCCCCTCGGGCACCTGATCGACGTAGATCGTCGCGTTGCGGCTGCCGTCGGTCCAGGACTCGCCACCCGTGACCCCGTGATAGTACTCCGTGCTCACGAAGAACTCGCGGACGTTGCCGCTCTCCTCGTCGATGAGCGCGCAGGCGACGCCGACGTAGTCGTTGTCCGCCGACGTCTGGAGCTCCACCTCGAGCACGGCCGGGCCGTCGGTGATGGTGAAGGGCGGCGTGTACGAGGCGGTGTCCTGCTGCGGCGTCGTGCCCACGGGCGCCGCGTTCGACTGGGTCGGCGGGAGGGTGATCGGGCCCGCCACGAGCGTCCGGTGCTTGCCGCCGAGGTCGGCGCCGAGGGCGATGCCGAGGAAGAGCAGCAGGAGCACCGCGAAGGTGCCGAGCGTCGGCCACAGCGCGTGCGGGTTCGGCTGCGCCGTCCCGACGCCGCTCTTGGAGGGCGGCGAGCCCTGCAGCCCGAACGCCTTCCAGACCTCCTTGCCGTCGACGTACTCGCCGGCCGACCAGACGATCTCGCTCTCGCTGCGCTCCTCGCTGATGATCTGCGGCGGCTTGATGTAGTCGCTCGTGGTGGTCTGCTCGCCCACCTCGACCTTCCAGTAGAACTCCCCGATGACGAAGCGCACCGTCGCGGAGTTGGTCCCGAAGCGCTTGAAGGTGTGCTTGCCGTACTTCGCGGTGGAGCCGACGATCTGCACGTCGGCCACGCTGATCGGCTTCAGGAGCATCCAGTGGCCGGAGTCCTCCATGAGCCAGCGGTAGCCTTGCTCCGTGTACAGGAGGTACTCGCGCCAGCTGTAGGTGACCCCGTGGACCACCGTGTAGCGCTCCATGAAGCCGATGACCTTGACCTTCTCGCCCTTCAGCTCGCCATCGGTGCCGAGGGGGATGTAGGGCTCGATCCGCGGCTGCTCGAGCTTGCGCAGGAGCTGGAGGTTCTGCCCCTGCACGTCGAGGAGCGAGTAGCAGAAGGCGCACGCCGCGCGCTCCGTGCTCTCGGACGAGATCTCGACCGGCGCGCCGCACGTGGGGCAGCTCACCTTGCCGATCTGGACCTTCTCTTCGGTCCGCTCTCCCCAGGCGGTCTTCGCCACCTGCAGCTCGTCCGGGCCGAGCTCGCGCCCGGCGAAGAGCATCGGCGCGCCCGTCCCGTCGCCGTAGTCGATGGTCGCGAAGCCGCCGCCCGCGCCGGCGAGGTCGATGTACCAGCCGCGCTGACCCGGGACGACCGGGAAGGGCAGCTCGCCCTCACCGCTGAGGAGGGTGCTCTGACCCTGCTCCTGAACCGTCCAGACCGTCTCGCCGGTCCCGCTGAAGCTGCCCTGCTGGCCCGGCTGGAGGCTCTGGTAGGCGGGCACGCCGGACGCGTCGGCGGGCCGGGTCATGTACCAGCGCCCCTGCGCGCGCGCGAGCCAGCCCCAGCCGCCCTCGTCGAAGCCGACGTACCACTCGTCCCAGGGGCCGCGGCCGTGATCGAGCTGCAGCCGCCCGGCGACGCGGAAGCCCTTGCCCGCGATGGTGCCGGAGTCGCCGACCTCGATCGGCGGCGCGGTGGGGACGAGGTCCGCGACCCGCCCGATCGCCTGCAGGTCCTTGTCCGTCCGGACGACGCTGTAGCGACAGTGCGGGCACACGAGCGCCGAGGACGACCCGAGCCCGAACTCGATCGGCCCGCCACAGTTCGGACAGTTGGCCGTGCGCGCTCCCAGCACGGCGCACTTCTACCACATCCGGCGGCCCGGCTCTCAGATGTTCTTGAGGAACAGGTCGGGCGAGCCGCCGAGGGACACGACCTCGGAGAGGAGCGACTCGAGCATGGCGCTCTGGCCGACCGCGACGACCGCGGCGCGAGAGAGGTCGGGCGCGCGCTCGTGCAAGGCGTCTTGGACGGTCGTGCCGCGCAGGGTGCCGTCGTCGCCGAGCCGCGAGTAGACCATGCGGACGTCCACCCCGTGGGCCTCCCAGCGCGCGAGATCGTCGCCGATGGCGAGGTGCTCGGGGCTCCGCAGGCCGTGGTCGAGGGAGATCGCGCCGTACGCGTCCCGCTCCCGGAGGACGGCCTCGATGGCGGCGCGGATGGGAGCGACCCCGGTGCCGGTCGCGAAGAAGAGCAGGTCCTTGCCGCGCGCGCGCTCGAGGTCGAAGCCGCCGCCCGCGGGCAGGGTCATCTCGACCTCGGTCCCGCCGGGGAGCCGCACGAGCGAGTCGGCCGCCTCGCCGCCCTCGGGGTTGTTGGTGCGCACGAGGAAGCGCGCGACGTCGTCGCCCGGGGCGGAGAACATGGCGAAGATGCCCTCGGCGCCGCCGATGCGCATCTTGCAGAACTGGCCGGCGCGCGCGTAGCCGGCGACGAAGCCATCGACCGGGCGCAGCTCCACGAACGCCTGGTCCGCGGCCGCGGGCCGCACCGCGAGGAGCTCGGCCGCGGCGTATTCGCTGAATTCGGGGAGCTGCATGTCCGGCAGACCTAGAGCCGGATGTCGATGACCGCAGCCCGGCGGAGCTCCGCGAGGAGGAGCTCCTCCTGCCGCGCCATCGCCCCCTCCATCATCTGCTGGTAAATCTGCATGCGCATGTCCTCGTAGGCTGGCGCGCCCTCGGCGGACTGCTGCCGGTCCATCAGGAGGAAGATGTGGAAGCCGGCCGGGCCGCGCACGACCTCGCCGATCTCGCCCACGTCGAGGTTCATCAGCGCGTCCTCGAGCGAATCGGGGAGCTCACCCTGGCGCAGGGTCCCGAGGCGCATGCCGCCTTCGGACCAGAAGTCGTCCGCGCCCTCGACGTCGTCGCGCGCCGCCTCGGCCTCGGAGCGGATCCGGGCCACCTCGGTGGCGGTCGCGCCGCTCGGGACCTCGAAGAAGATCTGCGCCGCGGTGAACTCCGCCGTGCGCCGCTCACGCGCGATGAGCATCTCGTAGCGCTCGCGGACCTGCTCCTCGGTGATGTTCACCCGGCCGCGGGCCCGGAAGTTGAGCACCTTGAGCCGGAGGAGCTGCCGTCGGACGTCGCCGCGGTACTGCTCCTCGGTGAAGCCCTGGCCCCGCACCGCCTCCCAGAAGGTCGCGTCGTCGAGCCCGCTCTGGCGCTGCACGTTGGCGATCGCGCGGTCCACCTCGGCCCGGCTCACCGAGACCTGCATCTCGTCCGCGGCCTGGAGGAAGAGCTCCTCCTGGATCATCCGGTCGAGGACCTCGCGATAGAGCTGCTCGATGGCCGCCATGCGCGCGGCCTGGCTCGGCGACGCGAGCGCCTGGTCGAGCATCGGCGCGGCGCGGCGGCGCAGCTCGGAGAGGAAGATGGCGTCGTCGTTGATCGTCGCGACGACCCGCTCGATCACCTCCGCCTTCGCGGCGCCCGGCGCGAGCAGCGCGAGCCCGAGGGCGGCCGTCAGGAGGCTCTTCTTCATCGTCCCCCCTGCTTCGTCGGCCCCTGCTTGGTCGGCGCGGGCGGGCGGGGCCCCGTCGGCGCGGTCGGGCGCAGCGCCCCGGACGGCTCGGCGCCGAGCTGCGGGTTGGTCACGGTGGGCGAGTCACCCTCGGGCAGGTCGATCTGGACCTCGCTCAGGAGATCCAGGTTCTCCTCGACGTCCGCCGCCGCGCGCAGCTCGTCGATGAGGTCCTGGATGGCCTGCTCGCGGCGCTCGCGGTGCAGGCGCGCGCGGATCGGGCGCTCGGCCTCCTCGAGGCTGCGGCGCATCGCGGCGCGGCGCCCGGTGAGCTTGACGATGTGCCAGCCGGCGTCGCTCCGCACGACCTCGGGGTGCATGCCGCCGATCTGCTGGATCTGGAACGCCGCCTCCGCGACCGCGTCCGGCACCTCGGGCTCGTTGTCGGTGCGCTCGGAGGGGCGCGAGAAGAAGCGCAGGTCGCCGAAGCGGTCGCGCGTGTCCGCGTCCTGGTTGTGCTGCTCGGCGAGGCGCCGGTAGAGGCGCAGGTCCTGCGGGCTCGCCATCAGCTCGCGCAGGACGCGCTGGGCCGTGGCGCGGTCGCGCACCTGGATGTGGCTCGCGCGCACCTGCTCGGGGGTGTTGAACTCGCGCTCGTGCGAGGCGTAGAAGGCCTGCACGTCCTCGTCCGAGATCGACTCGGGGGTGATCTCGGCGAAGCGCTCCTCGAGGAAGCGGCGGATCATCATCTGCTTGCGCGTGCGCTCGACCTCGGGCAGCTCGTGGTAGCCGCGCCGGCGGGCCTCCTGGGCGAGCAGCTCGAAGCGGATCATCTGGTCGAGGAACTCGCGGCGCCGCTCCGGGCTCGCGTAGCGGGTCCGCAGGAACGACCCCTTCGACGCGAGCTCCTCGGCGAGCTCGCCGACCGTGATCTCACGGCTCCCGATGGTGGCCAGGGTGGCCGCGCGCTGCGCCGCGGTCAGGCCGTGCACGACCTCGCCGTCGCCGCTCGGGTCGGTCCCGTTGGGGTCGGGATCGGGGTCGTCCTCCCCGCAGCCGACCGCGCCGAGCGCGAATCCGCCAGAGAGCAGGAGGGACGCGAGCATCACAGAGAAAAATCGTCGCGGCATGTCGCTGAGACGCACGTACCACACCCGCAAATTGGAGGCCAGGAGCGCCCTTTCCCACCATACTCCCGCCGTGCTTCGCCTCTTGATGATCACCACGCTCCTCGCCGTCGGCTGCGACGACGGGACCCCGCCCGCCGACGACGCCGGGGTGGACGCCGCCGTGGACGCGGGCGGCTCGGGGAGGGCGCCCTGCGCGCGGGACGCGGGCGTGATGGACGCCGACCTCGCGCGCGGGCTCTCGAACACCTGCACGGACGGGCTCCTGCTCAGCGGGCTCGGGCTGCGCTGGGCCGACGGCTCGCACCGCCTCGCGCGCTGGGCCGTCTACCCGCGCACCGTCTTCCCCGAGGGCTGCCCGCCCTCGAGCGCGCTCCGCGGCGCGACGCTGGTCACGGAGCTGGAGGGCGAGGTCGACGGCCGGGCCGCGCCCGGGGGCGAGGTCATGGTGACCTACAGCGCCATCGGCCCCTTCGGCGGCTCGACCCCGCCCGACGCGGGCATGGCCTGGCGCGGGGTGCGGATCGCGCGCGGCACCACCACCGTCGACCTGACGGCCGACGAGGGCGAGTCTCCGGCGCTCTTCGACCTGGTCGGCGCGGGCATGGGCGCCGCGCCCGCCCTCGCGGTGGTGCTGGACGGGCTGGAGCTGTCGACCGAGGTCACGCAGCCGCCCGCCTTCCCGCGTGACCTGGACGCGAGCGACGGCTTCGCCACGCGCGGCATCGGCGCCTGGATCGACGCGGTCGAGCGCGACGGAGACACGCTGCGCTTCCGGGCCGGCGCCCGCTTCGCCGTCGGCCGCTCGGGCGATCCCGAGCTGGATCGCGCCTTCGGCAGCACCCGCACCCGCGCCGTCGTGCACTGGGCCGTGGTCGCGCTCCCGCGCGCTCCCGTCGCCGGCTCGGTGGCGTACCGCGAGAGCCACTTCGGCACCGGCCCGCGCGAGCTCTCGCTCTGCCGCCCGGACGCCGAGACCACCGCCCTCTCCATCGAGGGGCCGCCCGCCGCGCACGCCGCGCCCGCGCTGACGTCCTTCCGCCTCTCGCTCTTCCCCGAGGACGAAGAGCAGGGGGACGTGGTGCGTGAGCTGTCGCTGCTGGTGCACTCCTTCGAGCACGACCCCAGCTCCGGCCGCGCGCGCATGCAGGTCGAGGGCTACGCCACCAACGAGGGCCCGCCGCCCAGCCGCCAGCCCATGACCTACGACGTCTCCGCGACCGTCGCGCTGCTGAGCTGGGACGCCGGGGACGACGTGGAGCACCTCCGCTTCGCGGCCCCGGTCGAGGCCGGCCGCACCGACGTCGAGCTCCCGCTGACCGAGCGCTAGCAGTGTCCGGCAAAGATGACTGCGCGCGCCTCGCCGGCGGGACGGCGCGCCCAGCGCGCCAGTCGCTCCTCCGAAATGCTTCAGCATTTCGTCGTCGGCCCGGCGCGCTGGACACGCCG
>SHBB01000448.1 GCA_004213565.1 Sandaracinaceae bacterium | reverse complement strand
GCTGCGCGGCCGCGTGCGCGTGCGCTGGCAGGACCTCGAAGGGCAGACCTTCGAGAAGTGGCTGCCGACGCTGCAGAGCTTGCCCGTGCGGGTCCGCGACCGGGTGCTGATGACGCGCGCCACGAACTGGCCCGAGTACGTCGTCACGGGGGTGATCGACGGCTTCGCCGCTCGCCCCGAGGCGCCGCGGGAGACGAGGGCGGCGCTCGAGCTGAAGCGCGACGAGGCGGTGCGCATCCAGACGGCGGGCGGCGAGGATCTGATCGAGGTCTTCGAGGAGGAGGGCAAGCCGGTGATCCGGATCCTCACCGACGACGTCGACCTCGATCTGCCGGGCAAGATGCGCGTGCGTGCGCAGTCGATCGAGCTCGAGGCGAAGCGCGGTCAGGCGCGGATCAAGGCGAGCGACGACGTCGTCGTCAACGGCGAGACGATCCACCTCAACTGAGCGTCAGCGCGCCGGAAGGTCGGCGTAGCAGACCACGCGGCGGTAGAGCTCGAGGTCGAAGGCCTCGGGCCAGTCGCCGATGCGGCGCGACCAGAGGACCCGCGAGCCGTCCGCGCTCGCGACCGGCAGCTCGTCGGTCAGGCCGTTCTTCGTCAGCGTGGTGATGCTCGCGTCCGCCGGGTCGACGAGCAGGATCTCCCAGTCCCCCGGCGCGTCACCGTCCACCGAGTGGCGCGCGCCTCCGAGGAGGCGGCCGTCGGGGAGGCTGGACACGTCGCCGAGGCAGATGGGCAGCGGCTCGGGCTCGGAGAGCGTGCGCTCGGCGAGATCGAAGCGACGCACGCTGCACTGACGCCCCTCGCGCACCATGATGTCGAGTCGATCGCCGTGCTGGTCGAGCATCGTCACGCGGCCCTCGAGCGGGATGCGCAGGTCGCCCGGGTCCGCGTCGAGACCGATCACGGCCAGCTCCGCCGAGCCGAGCACGCCCACCACGCGCGTCTCGCCGTCGGGGAAGTCGACCAGGCGCGCGTCGTCGAAGGTCGGCATCACCACGGGCTGGCCCTCGCCGAGGAGGGCCCAGCCCTCGCGGCGACGGTAGACGAGGGCGTGTCGACGGTCGGCGGAGGGCTCCTTGCGGAGCACGCGCTCGTTCGCCTCGAGCAGCCAGCGCCCGGGCCACTCCCCCGTCGCAGGGTCGAGGGTGACCACCGCGGGCGTGCCGTCCGCGAAGAACGCGGCCGACAGCGCGCTGCCGTCCGCGCGCATCGTCGCGAGGCTGTAGAAGTGCCCCACCCTGAGCAGCGCGCGCGGCGCGCCTTCGCCGGACAGCGGGACCGCGTAGACGCCCTCGGGGGGCTCGGTCCAGCGCAGGCGGCCCGTGTCGAGGTGCTCGACGATGGGCTCGCGGTAGTGCTCGTGCACGTACGCGGTCTGCCCGTCCGGGCTGATGCCCACGCTGCTCCACGGCCGGCACGGGTCGCCGAGGCAGGTGACGCCCTCCTCGGTGGCCGCGACGTCGAGCATCTGCTGACGGGCGAGGCGACACTCCTGCGCGAACGACTCGATCCGCTCGGCGCGGCGCTCGACCATCGCCTCCTTCTCGCGCAGCGCGACGACGTACTGCATGCGGTCCATCGCGAGGTCCTCGCCGTCGACGATCTCGCGCACCGCGGCGGTGCGGTAGAGCGCGTCGATGGTGTCGAGCGCCACGGTGTCGAGCCACGTGTCCTGCACCGCGCTGGCGATCTCGAGCGCGCTGACCCCCTCGAACGCGAACTCGCTCGCGTGCGAGATCGGCTCGCCCTCCGCCGGGACGACCACCGCCTCGAGGTGGGGGCGGTAGAGGCGCTGGCCGTCGAGCACCCCCGCGCGCTCATCGTCGACGCCGAAGCGCAGGATGACCGCGCTGGCCGCCTCCGCCGCGGTCGCGCGGGCGCGCGCCTCGGCGATCGCCGCGTCACCCTCCGAGCTCAGCGGCGCGTCGTCCTCGACCACGTCGAAGCCGTGGTCCTCGAGCTTGCGCCCGAACGCGCGCGCGAAGGGCTCGTCGAAGTGCTGGTGCACCTCGCCCGCGCGCATCACGACCACGCGCGTGGGGTCGCGGTGCGGCTCGCTCGTCAACCACCAGAACGCCGCGCCGCCGCCGCCGAGCAGGAGCACGACCAGCCCCACACCCAGCATCGCCTTGCCCGCGCCCGCCCCTCGGATCGCCGCCGCCTCGTCGAGATCGTCCGTCATCGCCCCTCCCAAGGGGCCGCAGATAGCACGTGATCCGAGGCCGTGCAGCTCGCCCCTTCCGGAAACGATGATTTCGATTCTCTACCAGCGCAGGATCGCGCCCACGGGCCCGGTGACGGGCACGTGCAGGTCATCCACGACGTGGACGGTCGCGCCCTTGGCCAGCGAATCGGCCGCGGCGCGGTCGCAGAGGTCGGTGTGCACCTCGCCGTCGCGGAGCGCGTCTCCGGTGCGGACCTCGCGGCGCCGCTCGTCGAGCACGCCCGCGCACTCCCCGCCGCGCCGGACGAAGAGGGTGTCGACCCGGCCGTCCCAGGCGGCCAGCACCACTTCGTCCAGCCGCTCGGCGGTGAGGCCCGTCCCTCTCGCGTCACGGAAGCGCTCGAGGTCGCGCGTCAGACGCTGCTGGAAGAGAGGCTCCACCACCGGCCAGGCGCGTGCGTGGATCTCGTCGAGCTCGGCGTGGTCGAAGCTCCCGTGCACGAACGCGTCGCAGACGCGGGGGAGGCGCGTGATCCGTCGGAAGATGCCCTCGACGTTCTCGGTGCTCATCAGCACGATGGGCGCGTCGCGGTGCGGGATGGCCTCCCAGAGGGCGGCGTCGATGGCGCGGAGGTACTTCTCGATGTCGACGTCGCGGTCGTCGGTACCGCCACCCTGCGCGTGATACATGGGCGCGTCGTGACGGGGAGAGCCCAGCGACGGAGTCGTCGGGTGGTACTGCAGGTGCTGCTCCTCGATGTCCCAGCCGGCCGCGTCCTCGAGCCGCGCGGGGGCGTCCTCGGGCAGCGGGAGCTCGCGCGCCGCGTGGCGGTCACAGCTGAAGAGCCGCGTGCCGTGCAAGGTGAGGCTCACGGCGTAGAAGTGCGCGCTGCTCGAAGCGAGAGGCAGCAGGGTCTCGACGTGAGGGCGCGCGTCGACCACCGCGCGTGGCTCGATCTCGTTCGGCAGGTGCCAGCGCTCGACCCGGTGGGGGCTCGCGAGGACGACCAGCCCACGCGCGCCAGCGCGGAAGATCTCGCGGTCGCCGAGGATCTCCTCGAGCTCCTCGACGATGACGCGGGCCTCGCCGTTGAGGTCCGCCCGCGCCTCCAGCTGCGACCGCGCCTCCTCGATCAGCCGGCGAAACGCCAACTGGTCTTGCTTGGCGAAGGGGCCGCCGCCGTGAAGCGGGGTCGAGAGGGTGACCCAGGGTCCGTCGTCGGACGTCACGAGGTCTTCCAGCTTGGCTCTACTCAACATGGTGAACATGCCCCGAAAGGGCATCACCTCGTGTGCCAAGCCGAGCGCGCCGGCCTGAGCGGGCTCTCTGGCCGCACCGTGGGGTGGGCTTTCGTGGCGTCGTGGCAGCACGCCCCGGGTCTCACATGTCGCTCGATCCCGGCCCCGGAAACGTGTTAGCTGGCGCGGTGGACGACGATCGCTTCTGGGCGCTCATCGACGAGGCCGTGCGCGCGAGCGAGTCGGCGGCGGAGCGTTTCGCGGCGAGGGCGGACGCGCTGGAGGACGGCCTGTCCCGGTGCACGGCCGAGGAGGTCATCGGCTTCGCAGAGCGCTTCGAAGCCTGCCAGGCGCGCGCCTACCGCTGGGACCTCTGGGCGGCGGCCCACATCCTCGGCGGCGGCTGCTCGGACGACGGCTTCATCGACTTCCGGTCGTGGCTGATCTCCCTCGGGCGCGCGCGCTTCGAGGCCGCGCTCGCGGACGCGGAGTCCCTGGCCACGCTCGAGTTCGGCGTGGGGGGCGAAGACGACGCCTTCTTCGAGGAGTTCGGCGTCATCGCCGAGCAGGTCTACGAGGACCTCACGGGCGACGATCTCCCCGAGCTGGCGGCGATGCAGCTCCAGCCCGCCGCGCCGAGCGGTGAGCCCTGGCGCACCGAAGAGGAGATCGCCGCGCGCCTCCCGAAGCTCTGGGCGACCTACGGTCGGGCAACGTAGGAGCGCGCCCGCCAGCAGCAGCGGCCAGAAACACGAACGCCGCGCTCCGAGGAGCGCGGCGCAGTGTTTGTCACACTCGGTAGTGGAGTGCCCAGAGACAGAATCGAACTGCCGACACGGGCATTTTCAATGCCCTGCTCTACCAACTGAGCTATCTGGGCGTCGGGAGCGGCGAAGTTAGCCGAGCGGCGTCGGCTGTCAAGAGAGATTCTGGCTCAGACCCGAAGCTGGCCGCTGAGCACGGTGATGGCGCGGCCGTACAGGCGCACCCGGTCTCCGGTCACCTCGACCTCCAGATCGCCGCCGCGAGCGCTCGCCTGGTGCGCGCGGAGCCGAGCGCGGCCCAGCCGTTCGCTCCAGTACGGGCCGAGCGCGCAATGGGCGCTGCCGGTGACCGGGTCCTCGTCCACGCCCGCGGCCGGCGCGAAGAAGCGGCTGACGAAGTCATGGCGGGTGCCCTCCGCGGTCACGATCACGCCGCGCGCGTCCACGCGGGACAGGGCACGCAGGTCGGGCCGCAGCGCGCGCACGGCGGCCTCGTCGGGGAGCCGCACGAGGATGTCGAAGCGGCTGCGCCAGACCTCTGTGGCGTCGACGCCGAGGGCCTCGCAGAGGCCGGCGGGCGGCTCGGACGGGCGAGGCGGCGTGGCGGGGAAGTCGAGCACGATCTGCGCGCCGTCGCGTTCGGCCTGCAGCACGCCGCTCCGGGTGTGGAAGCGAATCGCCCCCTCGGCGCGGCCGCTCTCCCAGAGCACATGGGCGCTCGCGAGCGTGGCGTGACCGCACAGGTCGACCTCGGTGCTCGGCGTCATCCAACGCAGCCGGAAGCCGTCCGCCTCGGGCCACAGGAACGCGGTCTCCGAGAGGTTCATCTCCGCCGCGACGCGCTGGAGCCACGCGTCGTCCTTCGATGTGTCGGGGAAGCAGACCGCGGCCGGGTTCCCGGTGAACGGCGCGCTCGCGAACGCGTCGACCTGATGGATCTCGATGGGCATCTCCGCGAGCCTGCGGCGGAGCGCGATGCGTGGCAACGGACCACGGGCGGGATGACCGGGGTGCCACGGCTGGAGACGGAACCCGAGACGGAGCTGCTCTCGCATGACCCTGGAGCGCTCGCGCTGACGATGCCGAACGCCTGGGCCCGCGGAACGAGCCGCTCCGTCCCGGGTTCGAAAGAGAGCTAGGTCCGCGCGCGATCCCGGCAAAGTCACCGCCTGCGCGGCAGCCAGATGGTGAAGGTCGCGCCGCCGTCCTCCGCGCCCGCGTAGCGGAGCTCCCCGTCGTGCTGCGCGACGATCTCGTGCGCGATCGAGAGCCCGAGGCCGGTGCCCTGGCTCCGGCGCGCGTCGTCTCCGTCAGCCTGCGAGAACTTGTCGAAGAGGCGCGGGACGAATTCGGGCGGCACGCCCGGGCCTCTGTCGCGGACGCTCACCTCGAAGCCGTCGTGGGCGGCCCGGATCGCCACGTCGACGCTCGAGCCCTCGGGCGCGTGCTTGAAGGCGTTCGACGCGAGGTTGGTGAGCACCTGCTCGAAGCGGCCGACGTCGAGGGTGACGGGCGCGGTGTCCACGTGCGAGTCGAGCGACACCTGCACGCCGCGCGACGATCCGAGCGGCCGCAGGTCCGCGAGCTGCTCGGCCACGAGCGGCACCAGATCGGCGTCCTCGAAGTGAAAGCTGAGCCGCCCCGCCTCGATCTTGCGCAGGTCGAGCAGGTCGTCGATGAGCCCGCGGAGCCGCCCGGTGTTGCGCTTCGCGAGCTGGACCAGCTGGGCCGACTTCTCGCTCAGCTCGCCGCCCACGTTCGCCTCGAGCAGCGAGAGCGACCCGTGGATGGACGTGAGCGGGGTACGGAGCTCGTGGCTCACGGCGCTCACGAAGTCCTCTTGCAATCGCTCGACGCGCCGACGCTCGGAGATGTCCACGATCACGACCTGCGTGGCCGCCCGCCCCTCGTGCACGGTGGGGCTGCCCCGCACCTCGCACTCCACGTAGCTCCCGTCGAGGCGGCGGGCCGTCAGCTCGATCGGCTCTCCGGGCTCGCCCGGGCTGCGTTTCCGGATGCGCTCGATGACGCTCGGCTGCTCCGGGGGCGAGATGAATTCACCGATGGGGCGCCCGCGCACCGCATCCACGGAGGGCGCGCGCACCAGCTGGAGGGCGGCGGCGTTGGCGTCGACGATGCGCTCCTCGACGTGCACGACGATCGGCACCGGGTTCGAGTCGAAGAGGCGCCGGTAGCGCTCCCGCTCCTCGCGCGCGCGTCGGAGCGCCCGATCCCGCCAACCCACCAGCACCAGGATCGCCACGGCGAGCGCGGAGAAGCGCGCCAGGAACATCAGCGGCGGCGTCTCGGGCCGGTGCGCGAGCAGGACCGCGGCGACCACGGCGCAGGCGACGACGCCCAGGTAGGCGGCGAGCGGGCGCAGGTGGCGGAAGATCAAGCTCGTCCCGAGCACCAGCGCGAAGAGCGCCATCACCTTGTCGCTGCCGAAGTGATTGACGTGGATCGTCCACACGATCCACACGGCGTACACCGTGGCCAGCCCGTGGAACGCGGGCGTCAGGTGGCGGCGGACGAACGCGTGGACGTAGCTCCCCGCCGCGAGGGCGAGGAAGGCGCCGGCCAGCACCAGCCGGTGCTCGAGCGGGTCGATCGAGCCCGGCTCGTTCCGGCGCGTGAGCCAGTGGAACCCCAGCACGACCACCGCGGCGACGACGCACAGCGCGCGATCCCGCCGGAGGTCCGCGTTCGCGGGATCGCCGGTCACCCCAGCACGATATCAGGAGATCCCGGGCGCGGGCTCACGCCCGCTTCTTGCGACGACGCTTCTTCTCCGCCGGCGGCTCGGGCTCCGGTCTCGCCGCGCGGGCGGCGCGCTGACGAAGACGATCGCCGGCGAGCGCGATGAACCCGGCCCCGAAGATGAGCACGAGGAAGAGCCACCAGCGCACGCGCCGGCCCCCGTCGCGGGCCGCGGCGTGGATCGCCTCGACGTAGGGGCGCGCCCCGCTGCGGCCGTCGAAGCCGACGAGCGCGCGCTCGCCCACCCAGACCGTGGGGAGCCCCTCCATGCCGGCCCGTCGGGCGTCCTCCATGTCGGCGTCGATCGCGTCGTCGATGGCGTCTTCATCGAGGCAGCCCTCGAACGCGGCCACGTCCAGGGAGAGCTCGCGCGCCGCCGTGAGCAGGCCCTCGCGCCCGATCTCCTCGGCCGCGAAGAGGTGGCTCGCCATCTCGTCGCCCTTCCCCTCTCGCTGGGCGCAGAAGAAGGCCGCCGCCGCCCCGCGCGCGTGCTCGTGGAAGGGCAGCGGGACCATGATGCGGGTCAGGTGCACGTCGAGCCCGCTCTCCTCGATGGCCTCGTGCAGCACCGGATCCAGCGCGCGGCAGTAGGGGCACTCGAAGTCCGCCATCTCGACGATGTTCACGTCGGCGGTGCGGTCCCAGCGCTCGACGATGGGCGCCGGGAGATCGGGGTCGGGGAAGGCGAAGATCCAGAGGAGCGGACCGACGGCGGCCACCGCGAAGAGACCCCACCACGGGCTGGCGAGCGTGCTCTTCGCCCCCGGCTCGCCGAGCTCGGCCCGCAGGATCCAGCCCCCCGCGATGCCGCCGACGATCGCCGCCGTGTCGACCCCGACGCAGAGCACGCACCACTCGCCGATCACCAGGCCCTGGAGGCCGAGGAACACGGCGGCGCCGACGGCCCCGGCGATCGCCAGCAGGCTCATCGTCCGGAGCGCCTCGCGGCTCGAGAACAGGCTGCCGACGAAGATCGACGTGTACACGAGGAGGCCGAGGGCCGGCAGCCACGGGCCGATCAGCTGGCCGATCGCGGAGCCGGCCACGTGGGCGCAGCCTCCGTCCGCGCCACAGAACGTGGAGCGTGGCCCGTAGTAGTCGATGGCGAGCGCCACGCTGAAGGCGAGCGCGGTCAGGGCGCTCAGACGCAAGAGCAAGACGGCGGGATGCGCGCGCTTCACGGGCGAAGTCATAGCACCCGCGCCATCCTTCGGCCGTGCTCTACTTCGGCTACGGCTCGAACCTCTGCGCGGTGGACTTCGCCCGGTGGTGCGAAGCGCGGGGTCACACACGCGTCGGAGTGCGCCCCGTCGGCGTGGGCTGGCTCCCCGACCACGAGGTCGTGTTCCACTACCACTCGCGCGCGCGCCGCGGTGGGGCGCTGAGCGTGCGGCCCCGGCGAGGCTCGTCGGTCCCGGGCGTGCTCTACGAGGTGGACGCGGCCGGCTGGGTCGCCCTCGACGACAAGGAGGGCGCGCCGGACTTCTACGCGCGGGTGGCGAAGGACGCGATCACGGAGGCGGGCGACGAGGTGCGCGTGACGACCTACGAGGTGGTCGAGGCGCGCCGCCAGGCGAGCCACGTGCCGCCCACCGAGGAGTACGTGGAGACGGTGCGCCGGGGGCTCGCAGCCCACGCCCTGCCCGACGACCAGGTCGTCGCCGCGGCGCGGAGCCTGCGCACGCCGCCGCTCCCGCGCGCCATCTTCGTCTACGGCACGCTGATGC
>SHBB01000447.1 GCA_004213565.1 Sandaracinaceae bacterium | reverse complement strand
GACGCGCGCGACCGAGGCGGGCTCGACCACGCTGCCGCCGCGGCGCCGGACGCGCGCCGCGGCCAGATCGAGCGCGGCGATCGCCTTGTCGGGCAGGAAGCCCTCGGTGACGAAGCGGACCGTCAGCTCGACCGCGGCCTCGAGGGCGCGGGGGTCGTACACGACCGCGTGGTGCAGCTCGTACTTCGGCACGATGCCGCGCAGGATCTCGACCGCCTCGCTGGGCGTGGGCTCCCCGACGTCGATGCGCGAGAAGCGCCGCACGAGCGCCGCGTCCTTCTCGAAGTGACGGCGGTACTCCGCGTCGGTCGTCGCGCCGATGCAGGGCAGCGCGCCCCGCGCGAGCGACGCCTTGAGCTCGTTGGCCAGGTCGTCCGGGCCCTCGCCGCCGACGATCGCGTGGATCTCGTCGAGGAAGAGCAGGACCTTGTTGCCCGCCTTGTCGACCTCCTTCTGGAGGAGACGCAGCTTCTCGGCCAGCGCGCCGCGCACGCCCGTTCCGCTGACGAGCGCGCCGGCGGAGATCTCGATCAGCACGCGATCCGCGAGGCGACCGCAGCTGCTGCCGTCCTTGACCAGGCGGAGCGCGAGCCCCTCGACGATGGCGGTCTTGCCGACGCCGGGCGGGCCCACGAGCACGGGGTTGTTCGCGCGGCGACGCCCGAGCACGTCGAGCAGCCGATCCAGCTCGTGCGCGCGCCCGATGACGGGATCGATCTCGCCGCGCGCGGCGGCCGCGGTGAGGTTGCGCCCGAGGCGGCACAGGAGCGGGAAGCGCCCCGGATCGAGATCGTACGGGCCGATGTCGGCCGGCTTCTCGTTCTCGGTGGTCGTGATCGAGGGGCGCCGCGCGGCGCTCGGCCGCTTGCGGGGGGCGCGCGTCTCCGGCGGCTTGCCGTTGCCGCTGCGCGCCACGGGGCGCAGCGGGGTCTCGGGGATGCTGTCGTCCTCGGGCTTGCGCGGCGGCGGCGCCTTGCGGCGGTTCTTGGGAGGCTCCTCGCGGCGGGCCCGGGTGCGCGGCACGGGCGGGACGGTCGGCCGCGAGCGGGCCGGCGCCAGGCCCGGGGCACGGGTCAGCGAGCGATCGTCCTCGACCCCCAGCACGCCGCCCACGTCATCGCGCAGGCGCGTCGGGTTGGCCCCCGCCGCCTCGAGGCAACGATAGCCCGCCGTCCGCGGCTCGCGCACGATCGCGGCGAGCAGGTGCACCGGCCGCGCGACTCCGTCGCCCACGTTCTCGGCGATGCGGGCCGCGCGCTCGACGGCGACCTCCATCGCGCTCGTGGGCTCTTCGTTCGCGATCTTCAGCGCGCTGATCAGGTCCATCTCGCGAACCCCGCGCTGGGTCAGCACGCGGGACGTCTCTTCGTCGGACCTCAACATCACGAGCAGCGCGTACGCCGTGGTCGGCCGCTGCTTTCGTCGCAGCGCCGTGCGCCGCGCGTTGGCCATCAGGCCGCTGAGGGTTCCGGTGATCGTGGCCATGCTTCCTCCGCCTCCCCCCGCGATACCGGGGCCGATCCGAGGGGCCAAGTTTTCGGCATGGAACGTGGGTGAATATCGAGGTGGCCTGCCCGTCGACGACGAACCGCCCCCCTGATAGGCTCCCCCCTCGATTTCCGGCCCCGAAGGACGACGATGGCGCGCAGGACCCAGCCCCGAATCCCCCTCCTCCTCTCGATCGCCGCGACGGCGCTGTTCGCGCTCGCGATCGCCTTTCCCCAGCTGAAGGCCGAGGCCCAGCGCGTGCGCTGCCAGGTCTACGTGACCCAGGCGCGGGTCCCGGGAAACCTGAGCGAGCGTGGTCTCATCGGCTTCGCGCGACGCCACCGAGCGCGTCGCCTCCGCGAGACCAGCCACGAGCAGCTCAACGAGCGATCGTGGATCGCCAACGCGGTCTTCGCGTTCAACCGCCCGCCGGGCGATCTCGAGTTCCACGCCCTCTTCTACGACGTCACGGACGGCCCGCGGAACTTCATCCGCGAGATGAGCGTGTTTACGAGCGACCGCAGCCAGCGCACCGTGCTGCACCGGCTGCAGCTGCCGCGCCCGACCTTCCAGCCCAACAAGCGCATCGAGATGGTGGTGACCCTCCGCCGTGAGGAGCTGGGTCGGACCCGCTTCGAGATCCAGGGCGAAGAGGTCCGCCACAGCGGGCAGGTCGACTTCACGGACGAGCAGGCGCGCGGGAGAAACTAGCCCATGGCCGCCCGCGGGGGCTCTCGTCACCCCGAGATCCAGCGCCTGATCGCGAAGGTGCAGAAGGACGGCGTCGCCCCGCCGGTGGCGCTGCTGCTCGGGCCCGAGCGCTTCCTCGTGGAGCGCGCGATCTCGCTCCTGCGCTCGGTCTCGCTCGGCGACGGCCCCGCGGGCTTCAACGACGATCTCTTCCACGGCGCGACGTCGCTGAGCGGCCAGAAGGTCGTCAGCGCGGCGCGGACGCTGCCCATGATGGCGCAGGCGCGCTTCGTCCTCGTGCGATCCGTCGAGGGCATGTCCAACGACGAGCTGAAGCCGCTCGCCGAGTACGTCGCGGCGCCCAGCGAGTCGACGTGCCTGGTCATGACGGCGGAGAAGCTCAACGCCAGCCTCTCGCTGGCGAAGGCGGCGGCCAAGGCCAAGGCCACCTTCGCGGCGCAGCCCTTGAAGGGCCAGGCGGTCCGGCGCTTCGCGGTCGACGAGGCGAGCCGGCGCGGCCACAGCCTCACGCCCAAGGCGGCCGAGGCGCTCATCGAGGCGCTCGGCGAAGACCTCGCCGCGGTGGACGACGCGCTCGAGCGGCTGAGCCTCTACGTGGGCAGCGGCCAGCGGATCGACGACGGCGCGGTCGAAGCCTGCGTGAGCCGGATCGCGGCCGACACCATCTGGCAGCTGGTGGACAGCGTGGCGGTGCGGGACACCAAGAACGCGCTGCACGCCGCCGGCTCCCTGCTCGCCGATCGCGAGCCGCCGCTGCGGATCCTGGCCATGGTCGCGCGCCAGCTGCGGATCGTGGCCAAGATGCGCGAGGCGCTCGCGGCCCGGCTGAGCGACGAGGAGGCCGCTCGCGCCGCGGGCGCGCCGCCGTTCAAGGCCCGTCAGCTGCGCAACGCCGCCAAGCGCTTCACCGCGCGCCAGCTGGGCGCGGCGTTCCAGACCCTCGCGGAGGCCGACCTCGCGCTCAAGGGCGCCAAACGGGGCGACGCGCTCATCCTCGAGGAGGCGATCCTCGAGCTCTGCACGGGTCGGCCGCGGGTGCGCGAGCGCATCCCCCGTCAGGTCCGCACGTATCGCTGAGCCCTGCTCCCGACGAGGAGTGGCCGGGCGGCGGGACGGAACGCCAAAACGCCGCCGCGGAGCGAGTCCGGGGCGGCGCGGGCAGAAGAGCGCGCGAGCTAGATCGCGTCGACCTGGCGGCTCAGGCGGCTGATGTACCGCGAGGCCGTCTTGGCGTGGTAGACGCCCTTGGAGGAGGCGGCGTCGATCTGCGAGATCGCGACCTTGAGGGCCTCCTGCGCGGCGGCCTTGTCCTCGGCGTCGATCGCCGTCCGGACACGCTTGACGTAGGTGCGGACGGTGGTGCGGACGTGCTTGTTGCGCTCGGTGCGCTTGTGCGTCTGACGGATGCGCTTCTTGGCGGATGCGTGATTGGCCACGGGAATGCTCCAAAAGCCCCGAATTTCGGGGGAGCGGACTTCTAGCCGGGCCCCCTGAGGTTGTCAAGCGCACCCGCCCCGCGTCGCCTCGTCAGCGTCGCCGCTGGCCCGCCCCCTGCGATAGGCTCCCCCCATGCGAACGGCGCTGTGGGCGACGGCTCTCCTCAATCTGCTCCTCCTGCAAGCCTGCGGCGAGCCCCCACCCGCCGCAGACGCGGACGTCGATACCGACGCGGGAGCGGATGCGGACGCGGGAGCGGATGCGGGAGCGGAAGCGGACGCGGGAGCGGATGCGGACGCGGGAGCGGACGCGGGAGCGGATGCGGGAGCGGATGCGGACGCGGGAGCGGATGCGGGAGCGGATGCGGACGCGGGAGCGGACGCGGGAGCGGATGCGGGAGCAGACGCGGGAGCGGATGCGGGAGCAGACGCGGGAGCGGACGCCGGCGCCGACGCGGGCCCCCCGCCCGTGACGTGCACCGAGCCGGGCCTCGTCACCCGGACCATTCGCGACAGCGCCTCGAGCGGCACCCCCGACACCTACTTCTTCGACGTCCGCCCCGGGGACCCGTTCTGCGCCGAGATCACCGGCGGCGGCTCGGGCCGCTGGGGTGTCACCGTGTCGAACGGGACGAGCGCGGGCGTGTACTGCTCGAACGTCACCCCGTGCCGGATCCGGGTCCCGCCCGGCGAGACGACCCTCCTCGTCACCGCGCAGACCACCGACATCGGGTCGTACACGCTGACGGTGCGCTCGATCCCCCCCTGAGCCCGCGCCGGGACTTCGAGCCGCGCCCGTTTTGTTGGAAGCCGGATGCGCGCACCGAATACTCCGACCGTGAGCGAAGACGAGACGGTCCCAGACGCGACCGGGCCCGGCGAGCCGCGCACAGACGACGGGCGCGACGGGGAGCGAGCCAGCGGCGCCATCGCGCGGCGCGCGGGGCTGGTGGCCGCGGGGACTCTGACCTCGCGCGCTCTGGGGTTCTTGCGGGACGTCGTGCTCGCCGCCGTCTTCCCCAAGGCGGCCACCGACCTGTTCTTCGTGGCGTTCACCATCCCGAACGCGCTGCGGGTGCTCCTCGGCGAGGGCGCCGTGTCCTCGGCCGTCGTGCCCGTGTTCAGCGAGGTGCGCGCCGAGGAGGGCGAGGAGGCGGCCCGTCGCTACTTCGCGAAGCTGACCGGTCTGCTCGGCCTCACCCTGCTCGTGGTCAGCGTGCTCGGCGTGCTCGCCGCGCCCGCCCTCGCCAGCCTCTACGCGACCGGCTACCTCGACGACCCGGAGCGCTTCCAGACCACGGTCGAGCTCACGCGCTGGGTCTTCCCCTACCTGTTCTTCATCGGGCTCGCCGCGCTCGGCATGGGCGGCCTCAACGCGCTGAGGCGCTTCGCGGTCCCCGCGTTCGCGCCCGCGCTGCTCAACGTCGCCCTCATCGCGGCCGCCTTCTTCCTCGTCGGCCCCGCGACCGGGCTCGGCCTGCCGCCGATCGGCGCGCTCGCCCTCGGCGCGCTCGTCGGCGGAGCGCTGCAGGTGATCGCTCAGTGGCCGGCCCAGCGGCGCGCCGGCCTCCTCCGGTGGCCGCGCCTCGATCTGAAGGATCCGCGCGTCAAGAAGACGCTCCGGCTCATGGTGCCGCTCCTGGCCGGGTTCGGCGTGTACCAGCTGAACACGATGCTCGGGCGCAGCTTCGCGACCTTCCTCCCGACGGGGGCGCAGAGCTACATCTACTACGGGCAGCGCGTGGTCGAGATCCCGCAGGGCATGTTCGCCCTCGCGATCGCGGCGGCCGCCCTGCCCACCCTCTCGGATCTCCGCGCGCGCGGCGACGACGTCGAGGTCCGCAGGCTCTTCGGTTACGCGCTCCGGCTGACCCTGTTCCTCGCCATCCCGTCCTCGATCGCGCTCGGCGTGCTGGCGGAGCCCATCGTGGCCGTCGGCTTCGGCCGGGGCGAGTTCGGCCGGACCGAGGTGATCGAGACCGCGGCGTCGCTCCGCTGGCAGGCGGCCGGGGTCTGGGCCATCGCCTCGGTGCGCACGGTGGTGCCGATGTTCTTCGCGTACCAGGACACGCGCAGCCCGGTCATCGCGAGCGCCGCCAACCTGGTCTTCTTCGCCGCGGTCTCCCTCCTCCTGATGGGCCCGTTCGAGCACGTCGGCATCGCGATGGGGCTGAGCGCGGCGGGGGCGGCGCAGCTCCTGGTCCTGCTCGTGCTGCTGCGCCGCCGCGTGGGGCGGCTCGGGCTGCGCGCGGTCGTGCTCGGGGCGGCCCGCATCTCGGTCGCGGCCGCGGCGATGGGCGGCGCGCTGTGGGGCGTCGCGCGCCTCGGCGCCTGGAACCATGGCGCGACCTGGCCGAACGTGGGCGTGCTGGCCTCAGCCATCGCGGCCGGAGTCCTCACGTTCGTCGCCGTCGCGGCCGCGCTCCGGAGCCCGGAGCTGAAGGAGCTGCTCGACGCGGTTCGCCGCCGAGTGAAGCGCTGACAGAGGACGTCATCCACAAGCCGTCACGACATTGGGACAGAAACAGAAGTTTCATATTGGTTCAATTTGACAACCACAAGGTTCTGTCAATATGACGGCGAGTGCACGTGGAGGGCGCACGACAGAGGAGGTCGGCACGCGGAATCCGTCTGGACCGACGGGTGCGCGCGACGCCGACCCAGCGCGACTTCTGGTCGCTGGCCGCGATGCGGCCGGGCGCCGGCAACGAGGTGGTCGCGCTCTCCGTGACGGGCGCGCTCGACGTCGACCGGCTCTCGCGGGTCCTCGACCAGCTGGAGGCGAGGCTCGACGCCTGGAGGACGCGCTTCTTCCTGGAGGAGGACACGCTCGTCGTGGAGGTCGGCCCCCCACGAGGCGCGCGCATGCAGGTGGAGGACGTGTCCGCGGCGGAGCTCGCCGCGCGCGCGGAGGCCCTCGCGAGGGAGCCCTTCGACCTCGCGGCGGGGCGCCCGATCCGCGCGACGCTCCTGCGGGCGGGCGACGAGCGCGCGGAGCTCGTCCTGGTCGCGCACCACGCCATCATCGACGGCAGCAGTCTCTTCGTCTTGCTCCCGCGCGCCATCGGGGCGCTGTACCGAGGCGAGCCCGCAGACCTCGAGCCATTCGCGCCGTGGGCCGAAGCGCAGGAGGAGGCGCGGCGTGGCGCCCCCGGGCAGGCGGCGCGCCGCTTCTGGAACGAGGTCTTGCGGGACGCACCACCTTCGCTCTCGCTCCCGACGGACCGTCCGCGCCCGGCGACGCCCAGCCTGTCGGGGCGACGGATGGGTCGACGCGTGGACGTGGACGTGGACGTGCTGCGCGCCCTGGGCCGTCCGGTCGACTTCGCGCTCACCGCGCTCGCCACCTTGCTGCATCGAATGGCCGACGCGGACGATATGATGGTGGGCGTCACCCACGCGAACCGACGCGCCGAAGGGGCCGAGACCGCCTTCGGCTGCCTCGTCCGCACGCTCCCGCTCCGGGTGTCCCCGGGCGAGGCGTCGACGGTGGGCGAGCTGGCGGCGCAGATCCACACGCGCCGGCGCCGCGCGTTCGAGCACCTGACGGATGTCGACGAGCTCGGAGGGGACGCAGGCGGCCCCGGCCACCGCGTGATCCTGAACTACATGCCCTTCTCCGAGCGCGACGCGGCCGACTTCGGAGAGGGCCTCGGCGTTCGCGGCTGGCGCCCCGACCCGGGCTGGACGAGCACCGACCTCGCCTTCGACGTCATCGAAGAGGCCGACGGACTCCGCTGCGTGCTCGAGTACGACGCGGCGCTGTTCGACGCGGAGACCGCCGACAGCTGGCTCGACGCCTTCGCCACCGCCCTCTCCGCCGTCCCGGCGCACCTCGACGTGGGGCTCGGTGCCCTCCCCCTGCTCGGTCCCGAGGCGCGCGCGGCGCTGGGTCAGCTCGGCCACGGAGGTGGGCCAGCGTCGCGACCCGCGCGGGTCCACGACCTGATGGAGCTCGGGGCGGCGCACGCCGACCGAGCGCCGGCCCTGGTCCGCGAGGATCGCGCGATGGACTACCGGACGCTCTGGCGCCGGGCCGGAGCGCTCGCCGACCGGCTCGGTAGCCTCCCCATGGGCGCGCCGCCGCGGCTCGTCGGGCTCGCGACGCGCGATCCCGTCGACACCCTCGTGGCCCTCGTGGGGATCCTGCGCGCGGGCGCCGCCTACGTGCCGCTCGATCCACACCTCCCGGAGGGCCGGCTCGCTCAGATGCTGGAGGACGCGAGGCCCATCGCGGTGGTGGGAGACACCCCGCGCGAGTACGGGGCGCCGCTGCTGCGCCTCGACGAAGGCGAGTCCGACGGCCCGGGTGAGCGGGGCACCCCGTCGAGCGCCGCCTACGTCATCTTCACCAGCGGCTCGACCGGGCGGCCCAAGGGGGTGGTGGTCGCTCATCAGAACGTCGTGCACCAGATCGAGGCGCGGCAGGCGTTCTACGGCGGACGCCCCGGCGTCACGCTCAGCGCACACTCTTACGCGTTCGACTCGGCCGTGGCCTGCGTCTTCTGGGCGCTCGTCTCCGGAGATCCGCTGGTGGTGGTGGACGAGAACGAGCGGCGCGACCCGGCGCTGCTCCGGGCCTGCATCGCGCGCCACCGCGTCGAGACCCTCGACGTTCCCCCCGCGCTCTGGGGTGAGGTGATCGCGGGCGGGGTCGAGGGCCTGTCCTCGCTGCGGACGGTGATCGTCGGCGGCGAGGCGCTCCCTCCCGCGCTCGCGCGCCGACACCTCGCGGCCCTCCCGCACGCGCGCCTCGTCAACGAGTATGGCCCGACGGAGACCACGGTGTTCTGCACCGCGCACGTGGTCGAGGAGATCTCGGAGGCGAGCGTCCCGATCGGTCGCCCGATCCACCGCACGCGCTGCCGGATCGTCGATCGCTACGGCGAGCCCGTGCCCCGGGGTGGCCGCGGAGAGCTCTGGATCGGCGGCGCCGGCGTCACGGCCGGGTACCTGCGCGACGACGCGCGCACCCGGGAGCGGTTCCTCGACGATCCGCAGCTGGGGCGCGCCTATCGCACGGGCGACAAGGCCCGCTGGGA
>SHBB01000446.1 GCA_004213565.1 Sandaracinaceae bacterium | reverse complement strand
GAGCAGGAACGTACGCACCGCCTCGCGGTCCGCCTCGAGCGCCACGCGGACCTCCGTGTTCACCCCCGTGTGCAGCGCGTGGATGGCGTGGAACTGCCGGTCGCGCCGGCGCGCCTCCGCGTCGAGCGCCGCGTCGTAGCCAGGGTCGCCAGGGCCGGGGAGGAGCGATCCCAGCGCGCTCGGGCCGCTCCCGCACGCGGGCGGTGAGACGGCGGGGAGCGCCTCGCACGTCGGCATGGGCCGAGGCGGCGCGTCCGGCGGCGGGGTCGAGGCGTCGAGCGCCGCGTCGGACCCCATGGCCGCGTCCGGGGCGTCGCCTCCATCACACGCCGACACCAGGAGCAAGGCCAGCGCCCAGCGGAGAGCCGAAGAAGCCATCGGCCGACTCTACGCAAAGCCCGCGTCGGGCGCACTCGGTGCGTGCTCGCGGGCCCCGTCCGCGCGAACGATCCGGATGGCACGACGGCTGCTCCGAGCGTCGACGGGGGGAAACATGGGAGAACACAGGCTGGGCTTCGAGGCGGTGGCCGTGGGCATCGTCGCCTTCGCGCTGCTGATGGGCTGTGACTCCGAGGATCCCGGCGTGCCGGAGTCCTTCGAGCTGCTCGACGGGGCCGTCTGCGACGCCGCCAACGGCCGCTTCACGCGTGAAGTCGACCACCCCTACTTCCCGCTCGCGGTCGGGAGTGAGTGGGTGCTCGAGGGGGTGGAGGAGGGCACACCGATCCGGATCGAGATCACGGTGCTCGAGCGGACCGAGGTCGTGTCCGGCGTGGTCACGCGGGTCGTCGAGTCGGTGGAGTTCGAGGGCGGCGCGCTCGTCGAGATCTCCAACAACTACTTCGTGCAGGCCGAGGATGGAACGGTCTGCTACTGGGGCGAGGAGGTCGACAACTACGAGGACGGGGTGGTCGTCGACAACGAAGGCTCCTGGCGCGCGGACGAGCCGGGCCACGCGGGCGGGATCCTGATGCCGGGCGACGTGCGACCGCGCGTGCGCTTCTTCCAGGAGCGCGCGCCGGGGATCGCGGAGGACATGTCGGCGATCCTGGACGTGGAGCTGGAGGTGCAGCTGCCGATCGGAGAGCTCGAGGAGGTCGTCTGGGCGCGCGACTGGAACCCGCTCGAGGGGCAGTCGAGCGCGGACGGAGACGACAAGTGGTTCGCCCCGGGCTTCGGGCTGGTCGCGGACGGCGCGGCCCTGCGGGTGGAGTGAGCCTCAGGCTCCGTGGAGCGCGGTCATCTTCAGGTCGAAGAGCATCCAGAACGCGACCTGCGGGTCGGTGCTGAAGAACGGGTGCGTGCGATCGCGGCGGTAGCGCTCCGGTCGACGCGCTTCGCTCGGGCGGTCGGGGTCGTCGAGGTTGATCAGGTGCATCGACCAGTCGTCGAAGCGGCGCCCCTGGATCAGCGAGTAGTCGACGAGGCGCACCTGATCGTGGCGCGCGTCCTTGACGATGCGCGCGAAGGTGTCGCTCACCGCGTCCCCCTCGCCCTCGAGCACCTGCATGAAGTGGCCGCCGCCGAAGCAGAGCAGCCCGGTGATCCCGTTCGCCTCGTTGTTCGGCTTCGCCGCGTCGAGGATCGCCATCGTGTCGCGGAGGGTCAGCTTGCGCGTCGCGCGGCTGACGTAGATGAGCTGAGAGAGCGCCACGGGGTTAGCGTACCGCGTCCTCACCAGCGAATGGCGACCTCGTCAACGCGCACGCGGGTCCCGGAGGGGGTGAGGCAGCCGAACCGGAAGCCCGTCACGTCGTCCCCGGTCGCGGTGTCGTAGTCGAGCCTCTCTCCGGCCGCCCCGAGCCGGTGGAGGGGGAACTGGATGATGTGATACGCGCCGTCTTGTCGGGGCACCAGAGGCTCGTGGTTCCACGCGCTGTCAGCCCCGCCGCCGACGTTGACGCCGATCACGCACCAGAAGGAGGGCTCGACCGCGTCGACGGCCACCGCCATCTCCACGTACGCGAGCTCGTAGTTTCCGGCCCAGAAGTCGAGCCGCCTCGATCGGATGTCTTGCCAGCGCACGATCTCGTAGCAGAGCGAAGCCGTGCAGTCGTACTCGTAAGCGAGGTGGTGAGTCCCGGCGTAGGGGGACTCCATCGAGTGCGCGATGTCGCCGGGGAAGGGGTAGCCAGTCGGACGCTCGTCCGAGAACAGCACCAGCCCGTCGATGGGCGCCGCGTTCGTCATGGTGGTGACGATGTTGCTGCGCGACGCGTGCCCGGCGAGGTCGGTCGCGACGAGCTGCGCGACGTAGCGCGTGCCCGGCGTGTGCGCGTCGGTGAAGACCGAGGTGATCAGGTGCATTCCAGTCATGACCCGCGGGCGGTACAGCTCTCCGAGGCTCGCGCGCTCCGCGCTGTCGATCACGCGCGCCGTCCCCGACCGGGACCGCAGGTCGTCCTCGTTCTCCGCGATCACCAGCGTCAGCTCGTTGAACTGCGAAAGGTCGCCGGACAGCGTCCACGTCCAGTGCAGGCTGTTCGGGGTCTGCCAGTCGGACTGGAAGGTCTCGACCCGGACCTGTCCTTCGGGAAGGCCCGCGTCCGACTCCCCCGCATCCGATTCGCCGGCGTCGCGCGTCGGGGCTGGCGGGTCGACGCCCGCGTCGAGGGGCCCCGCGTCGCGCACGAGCGCCCTCGGGACGCACTGCTCCGAGACGCAGACGAACGCCGGGGCGCAGGGACATTCCTTGTCGGAGAGATCCAGCTGCGGGTTGCAGCCGGCGATCCCACCGAGCGCAGCGAGCCAGAGGAGGAGCGTTCGGGGCATCGCCATCAGTGTGGCGCACGCGAGCCAGATCCCCCGATTATCTCCGCTGATCTCACCAGCGGATGGCGACCTCGTCGATGCGCACGCGGGTCCCGACGGGGAAGATCGCGCCGAGCCGGAAGCCGTTGACCGAGCGCGCGGCGAGGTGCTCGAAGGTGAGCGACTCTCCGCCGCGATCGAGCACCCGGAGCGGGACCTGGATGATGTGGTAGCCGTCGCCGTAGCGCGGCACGAAGGGCTTGAAGAGCCAGGTCTCGTCGGGCCCCTCGACGTGGAGGTTGATGCCGATCTCGGACCAGAAGGACGGCTCGACCGCGTCGATCTCGACCGCCATCTCGAGGTAGGCGAGCCCGAAGGAGCCGCCCGTGAAGGCGGGCGCGCCCGCGCGCAGGTCCTGCCATCGGATGTTCTCGAAGCAGAGGGGCTCGCCCCCCGGGCACTCGGTCTGCACGTACTCGATGTGATGCGTGCCCTCGTGCGGCGCCTCGGTGGAGAGCGTGACCGGCGGCACCTCGGGCAGCGGGTAGCCGCGCGGCCGATCGTCGGAGAACAGCACGAGCCCGGCGCCGGGGAGGGGCGCGATCGTGGTCGTCGCGGGCGCGATGTTGCTGCGGGAGGTGTTGCCCAGGCTGTCGGTCGCGATCATCTGCGCGACGTAGCGCGTGTTCGGGGTGTGCTGATCGGTGAAGACGGAATCCACGAGGTCCTCCTCCCCGCTCGTGCGCCGCCGGTAGTAGACCCCCAGGCTCGCTCGCTCGGTCCGGTCGATGACGCGCGCGGTACCCGTCTGCGCGAGGAGATCCTCTTCGTTCTCCGCGATGACGAGGGTCAGCTCGGCGAAGTCGGCCTGCTCGCCGACCAGGGTCCAGCGCCAGTGCAGGCTGTTCGGCGTCTGCCAGTCGGAGCGGAGCCCGGTGATCTGGATCAGCCCCGCGGGCCCACCGGCGTCTCCGCCCGACAGCCCCGGAACACACAGGTCGTCGACGCAGAAGAAGCCCGGCGCGCAGGGGCACGGCTTGTTGGAGAGATCGAGCTGGGGGGCGCACCCGGGCAGCAGGACCAGGAAGACGAGCGCACAGAAGAGAGCGAGCGAGGAGCGCATGCGACCACGCTAGCACTGCGACCGTGCGATGGCCGATGCCTCAGCCGGCTCGCGTGGCGCGGCGCACCACGCCCCCGAGCCGGTAGCCGGTGTCGGTGGTGAGCAGGCGCTCCGGCCGCGACGAGTCGTCTTCGATGGTCTGGCGCAGCTTGCGGATCGAGACGTGCAGCTTCGCGTCGTGCCGGCCCGGGTGGTACTCGCGCTCATCCCACGCGGCGAGCACGAGCTCCTCCTTGGAGGCCGTGCCCCCGCCCTCGAGCAAGGTGACCAGCACGCGCCAGAGGAGCGCGCGGCTCGAGAGATCCACGCCCGCGCCGGCGCTCGTCCAGACCCGCTGCACCCGGTCGTCGAGGCCCCAGCCGGCCTCCCAGCCGGCCCCGCGCGCGAGCACCGTCTCCACGCGCAGCCCGGTGTGCGCACGCAGGGCGCCCACGACCGCGTCGTCGACTTCGTCCATCGCCGGCGCGCCCCCCAGCAGCGCGCGCGCGCGCCGCGCGACCCGCGGGGCGACCCGCTCCTCGGCCGCGAGGCGCTCGAGGGTGGACGGGTCGTCGGCCGAGAGCACCAGCTCCGCGCAAGCCCGCCAGCGCTCGGAGCCCATCCAGCCCGCCAGGTCCGCGAGCGCGGCGGCGCGATCCGGGAGCTCGCTCCAGAGCCCTCCGCAGACGGCCGCGTCGCAGCCGAGGGCCATCGCGCGCGCCTGCAGGAGGCGCTGCTCCGCGAGGGCGGCCTCGCGGGCCGCGTTGTCGGCGTGCTCGAGGGCGCGCCCCGGGTGCCCCGCCGCGAGGGCCGCGCGCCCGGCCGCGATGCGCTCGTGCACGCGGTGACGCGCGGTGGCGCTCTCGGCGCTCTCCCCGGTCAGCCACGCGAGCTCGATCGCCTCCGGGGCGAGGTCGATGGACGCGATCGAGGGCGGCGGCGTCGCCCGCTCGGACGCGAGGCGCCAGGCCAGCGCGCTCACCCGCGCGTGACAGCGTCGATCGACCGGCTCGGCCTCGCGCGCGGCCACGTCCAGCCGCGCCTCGAGCCCCTCGAGCTCACCCACCGCGAGCGCCCGCCCCGCGTCCAGCTCGAGCACGAAGGGGCGGAGCAGCGACGGCGCGCGGGAGTACGGCCGCACCAGATCGAGGATCGCCGCCGCCTCGACCAGCTCGCCCGCCTCGAGCCGGATGCGCGCGCGCAGGACGAGGGCGCGGCGCGCGACGAGGAGCGACGCCTGGCCCCCGCGGGGCGTGGCCAGCACGTCCTCGAGCAGCTCGTCCGCGGCGTCGTTCCGTCCCAGCGCCTCGAACGCGGCCGCGAGATCGAGCATCGCCTCCTGCGGGACCTCGTCGGCCGGAGACGCGCGCCACGCTCCGAGCACGCGATCGGCGGGCGCCCGGTCGCCCATCAGCGCCGCGCGGTACGCGAGCTGCGCGTCGCGCCGGGTGGCGAACGGCCCGGACCCCGGCAGCGCCTCCAGCGTGACCCGCGCGCCCTCGAGGTCCAGCAGGTGGAGCGCGCAGCGCGCGGCCAGGAGGTGGGCGTCCGCCGCGGCCGGCCCGCCGCGACGCGCCGCCGCGCCGGCCTCCCGACGCGCCTGCGCGACGTCCCCCTGCGCGTAGAGGGTCTGGGCCCACGCGAAGCGCTCGGCGTCGTCCGGCTTCGCGGGCGCGTCCACCGCCGACAGCGCCGTGGCGTTGCCCAGCTCCGCCGCGCAACGGAGCGTCAGCTGCACCAGCTCGGGGTCGCTCAGCCGCCCGAGGATCTGCCACAGGCGCGGCGCGAGCCCGTGGGCCAGCAGCTCGTCGCCCCGGCCCTTCAGCAGCACACGGAGCGCGGCGAGGTCGGGCAGCTCCGCGAGCAGGCGGGCCGCCTCCAGCGCCGCGTCGGGATCGTCGCTCGCGCCGAGGGCCTCGGCCGCGGCCCGCGCCGCCTCGGCCCGCCTCGGATCCACGCCCGCCTCGAAGAAGAGGCCTCGCAGCACGTCGTGCATGCGGATGCGGCCCTCCGCGTGCTGCACGAGCCCACGCCGCTCGAGCTGCGCCATCGTCGCGTCGTCCGGGATGGGCGCGAAGCTCGCCACCAGCTCGGTCGGCATCGGGGCGCGCAGCACCGCGAGCCGCTCCAGGAAGGTGGCCGCGCGCGGGGGCAGCTCCGCCAGCAGCTCGTCCCGGGACAGCTCCCGCGCGGTGTCCCCCATCGACACGAGCTGCTGCAGCATCCAGGGCGAGCCCGTGGCCGCCCGCACCGCGCGCCGCGCCGCGTCCGCCGACTTCGACGGCGCCATCGCCTCCGCGAGCATGAGCAGATCGCGGTCCGCCATCGCGCCGAGCTCCAGGCTGTGCCGAGCCAGCGGCGGGATCGGGCGCCGGCTGGTCGCGATCCACCGGCTGTTGCGCGCGTAGGTCGCCAGCCGCGTCAGCAGCTCCTCGACGCCATCCGCCTCGCCGTGGTGCACGTCGTCGAGGACCACGACGCGCGAGGAGGCCTCCGCGAGATCGATCGCGGCCGCGAGCATGGCGTCCGGCTCGCCTCGCAGCGCGTCGATGTCGAGGTCCGAGCCCTCCGCCGCCGCGAGGAGGCGCACCAGCTGGTAGCGGAGCTGGTCGACCGGCTCGTCGGGGGGCACGCCCACGTAGAGCGCCTGCCCCACCCGGTCGGCGTGGCTGGCGTGGAGGGTGGCCAGCACGAGCGCGGTCTTGCCGATCCCGCCGGGCCCCACCACGAGGGTCACGGGGCCGAGCGCGAGGGCCTCGTCGAGCCGCCGCGTCTCCTCCTCCCGCCCCAGGAACGGCCCTCCGGGGTTGGGCAATCGATGCTCGAGCGGCAGTGGTCGAGGGCGGCCGCTCTTTCGCCGCGCCATCGCCCGAGACTATCCGCCCCGGGCGTCAGCGCCAACGGACACGTAGCGCGAGGCTGTTCGGGGCGACCCGGACCGCGACCTCGGGATCATCCCCGCCAGGCGCGAGCGCGAGGGCGACGATCCACCCCGTGAGGCCCACGGCGCCGAGCACGCCGCCCGCCACGAAGAGGATGTTGGCCGCGGAGCCGAAGTCCTGCGCCTCGCCGAGGGCGACCGTGGCCAGGTCGTGGCTGCGCGCCTGACGGGCCTCGTCGAGGCGCAGCTCCGAGAGGATCCCCAGCGTCGCCGCCACGCCGAGGGTGGCCAGGGTGGCGACGGAGACCACGGCCGCGGTGACGACCCACGGCTCGGAGGGGTCGGTCGGCGGCGGAGCGGGCGGGGGCGGCGGGGGCCTGCGTCTCGCCTCTTCGGCCGCGTCCAGCTGCGCACGCAGGGTGGCGAGGCGGCGCTCGATCGCGCCTCGGTCCGGGGTGTCCGGCACCGCCTCGAGGAACGCCTCGTAGTTGTCGCGCGCCTCGGCCAGGTGCCCGAGCGCCTCGTGGGCGCGGGCCAGGTTGTAGAGGAGCACCGGCTCCGGATAGAGCCCGTACGCCTCGTCGAGGAGCTCGACCGCGTGGGCGAGGTCCCCCGCGTTGTAGGCGACCTCGGCCTCCTCGAAGAGCGCGGCCGAGCGAGCCATGTCCTCCGGCGTCGGCTCGGTCGCCTCCTGGGCGCGACTGATCGAGGCGCAGAGACACACGCACGTGAAAATCGCCGCAACCGTGCCTCGCCAGAGGCGGCCGTGATAGGGTTTCGTTTCGTTCGAGGAGTACATCTTGGCGTTAGCGGCTCCCAGCGGCGTGGAGAGCTCAGCGGCCCGGATCGGTCGCTATGAGGTGCTCGCACGGCTCGCGACCGGCGGAATGGCCGAGATCCTGTTGGGGCGCGTGCACGGGCCTAGCGGCTTCGAGCGGGCGGTCGTCATCAAGCGCATTCTGCCGCAATACGCGGAATTGCCGTCGTTCGTCTCGATGTTCCTCGACGAAGCGCGCATCGCGGCGCGCATCCACCACCCGAACGTGGTCCAGGTCCACGAGCTGGGGGAAGAGGACGGCGAGCTGTTCCTGGTCATGGAGTACTTGCAGGGCGAGAGCTCCGCGAGCTTGATGCGACGCATGAGCGCGCTCGGCAAGCCCATCGGCGCCGCGCTCTGCGCCCACATCATCGCCGAGGCCTGCGCGGGGCTGCACGCGGCGCACGAGCTGAAGGACGCCCGGGGCAACAGCGTCAACCTCGTGCACCGCGACATCTCGCCACAGAACCTCTTCGTCACCTACGACGGGGGCGTGAAGGTGCTCGACTTCGGCATCGCCAAGGCCGCCGACCGCATTTCGCAGACCGAGGCCGGCACCCTCAAGGGCAAGTTCGAGTACATGTCGCCCGAGCAGGCGGAGGGGCTGTCCCTCGATCGCCGCAGCGACATCTTCGCCCTGGGCGTGGTGCTCTACGAGCTGTCGACCGGCCGGCGCCTCTTCAAGCGTGGCACCGCCGTGGAGTCGCTCCGCGCGGTCCGCGAGGGGCACGTCATGGCGCCCAGCCAGGTGATCGAGGGCTACCCGCCGCGGCTCGAGGAGATCTGCCTCAAGGCCCTCTCCCACGCGCCCGAGGACCGCTACCCGACCGCCGCCGCCATGCGGCGTGACCTCGCGCTCCTGACCCGGGAGCTCGCCAAGGACAGCCTCCCCAGCGAGACCCTCGCGGCCACGATGCGCGAGCAGTTCGCGACGCGCATCGACGAGAAGAAGCGCCTGATGGAGTCGGTCAAGCGCGGCTCCAGTCTGGGCAAGGTCCCTTCCGCCGAGGTCGACATCGCGGTGGAGATCCCCGCGGTGGAGCTCGACGAGCGACCCACCCGCGAGCTGCCCTCCCCCGTCGCCACCGCGCCGGGCTCGAGCTCGTCCGGGCGCCGCTGGCTCTGGGTGGCGCTCGC
>SHBB01000445.1 GCA_004213565.1 Sandaracinaceae bacterium | reverse complement strand
GAAGGGGTTCCGGTCTCGGAGACGCGGGCACACCCCGCGCTTGCGCTGGTAGTCCTGCGTCGAGTCGAAGAGCGCCGAGCCGGTGAGCAGCCAACCCAGCAGGACGCCGAGGCCGAACTGATCGGAGGCCGGCCGCGCGTCGGACCAATTGGCGAGCACCTCGGGGGCGGCCCACTTCATGCGCTCGTCCCCGAGCGAGCTGAAGTGGATGGTCTGTCCGCCCGCGAGCTGCTTCGCGAGGTCGAAGCCGGTCACACGGACCAACGGCGACTTCATGGTCGTCTCGAAGAGCACCACCTCTGGCCGAAGGAGTCGATGAACGACACCCTGGGTGTGCGCGAACTGGATGGCGGACGCGATCTGCTTCCAGACCTCGACCACGGCGGCGAGGCCCTCTCGCCCCCTGAGCTGGCGACGGTACTTGTCGACCCAGGTCGTCAGCGTCACGCCGTCGAAGAGCTCGAAGGGGACCGCGAGGTGAAGCTCCTCCGCGTCGGTGAGCGGAGGCTGCGCGGTCAGCACGTTCGGGTGCGACGCGACGCGCCCGAGCACCTGCGCCTCCCACCGGCAGCGCGTGAGCACCTTCTCGCGCTCCGCATCGGTGGCGAGCGGGTCGAGCCAGTACACCCGGAGGCCCGTCTGGTTCTTCGTCAGCGTGTGCCGGGCTCGCCACTCCACGTAGCGGTCGGTCCGGTCGAGCACGCTCTCGAGCTCGTACTCGCGGATGCGCCGAGTCGGAGCGCGGCGCTTGTCGACACCCGTGAGCAGCTCGTCCACGACCTTGGCCGTGTGCATATCGACCTGCGCTGCGTGCGGGTTGCGCGCCGTCGCGATGGTGCCGCGAAGCGCGCTTAGGATGGTCTTCTTCGTGTGGACCTGCGTCGCGGAAGACGGCCCGTCGATGTCGACGTCGTTGGTGTGCGTGAGGAAGACGAGGTGGTCGACCCACACCCGGCCAGCGTCGTAGCTCTTCCGCTTCATCGCGGACGAGAGGATCTGCGCCGTCTTCCGGTTGAGCTTCAGCGGGCTTCGGATCGGGCTCGGGACGTACCAGTCGTTGTCGTTGCCCGTAACCCGCCCGCGGTAGGCCTTCAGCTCGACGACATAGATCGCATGGTGAGCGACCACGACCGCGTCCACCTCGTAGACCGCCCCGCTGCGGTCGACGATCCACGGGTTCGTGTAGACGGCGAAGTTCTCGTCGAGCCCGTCGATGAGATACCGCAGCCCCTGGCGCTCCGCGTCGTGGGCCGGCTTGCCGATGTTTCTGACTCGAGCGGGCATCAGACCAGCAGCACCGTTGCGCGAGGGAAGAGCTCCTGCAGCTGGCTGAGGCGGAAGTCGCCGCCCTTGTCCGGGTCGAGCCCGATGACGTAGTCGAAGCCTTTGGTTCCCTCGCGGACCTGACGAAGCTCTGGGTCCATGACGACGGGGGCCGGACCGCTCACGCCGAGCTCCACCGCGATGAGCCCCGCCAGCGTGGCGTCCGGCCAGCCCCGGCAAGCGATGGTGAAGTTGTTCTGCAGGAAGACATCGTCGTGCGTCGTCACGAGGTGATGCGCGAGCTGCGCCCCGCTGCCGGGCAGCTCGAGGATCTGATGCTGCGCCTTCACCCGATGCAGATCCGAGCGCGCCATCTTCGTCGAGACTCCGAGCCGCTTGGCCTGCTCGGTCACGTACTCGAGCGAGTCCGAGTCGAGGTCGAGGTCACGAAGGTGTGCGATCCACCCATCGATGAGCTTCGGGTCGAGCTTCGCAAGAGAATGGGCGACGGGCGGCGGCTCGAACGCCGTCGGCTGCGTCACCGCCCCGTCTTCGAGCAGCAGCTCGAGGAGCGCGGGCGATCGCATCCGGCCTCGGAACTGCGCCCAGGTGGCGAGGGCGGGCTCGAGCAACCGCTGCGGCTTACGGCCGCGGGCCTCCTCGCGCGCCAGCGCGTGCAGCGCAGCAGCGGCGAAGGTGGCGGTGCTTCGCAGATCCCGAGGGACCTGCTCGAACGAGAGCTCATCCACGATGCCTCCAGATAGCGAAGGAGCGGCAGGCTAGATCGTGCCGGCTGTTCTGCTCAACCCAATTCGCGCTGGATAACCGGTTGAACTTACACGCGTTCTCACCCATTGGCACCGACTCCAGGTGACGCACTAGCTTGCGGCCCCACGAGGGTGTCGTCAGCCCGTGTGCGAAGAGGCCGGCCGGCGCGACTACATCGTGGAGCGACCCAAGGCGTCCGGCTCCAACTCGCCGACGGCGGACTCGCCGCGTCGGGCATTCTCCAGCCGGATCGACGGGGACGGTGCCGCCGGACTGACGGAAGCGGATGAGGGCGCCGCCTACCACGCCTGGATACCAAAGCGATTGTTGAGCGTTGTGAGGAAGCGCTCGGCCTCGCGGAAGCCGGGCCAACGGCGCTCGAGCGCCCGGAAAGTGTTGCTGTGTCCGTCCTGGAGATGGAGGTGGAGGTACTCGTGCCAGAGCAGCCAGCGCAGGACGTCCTCGGGCACGTCCGGGCTGTCGAGCATCTTGTTCACCCGGATGCGTCCCTGCCCAGGCGCCGCAACTGACTCCCAGTAGGCCATCCCGTACCAACCCTTGACCACACGCCGAGTCCACTCGACGGGGCCGCGGTGCGGTATGGCGGAGATCTCGAGCAGGCGGGCTGCGACGGGGCGCATCTCGTCGAGCAGAGCGGCGAGATCGTGATGCGGGCCTGGCGCCAGCATGGTGTCGTCGCCGAGCTCGAACAGGGGAACGGCCTTCGGCATGTGCTGGGCATCGCCGGGGTGACACAAGGCGTGCTCCGCGTCGCTGACCGCGCGCCTGAAGTCGGACAGCGTCGGGTACACGGCCTGAGCGAGCTTGTCGTAAGCCGTCTCGATCAGCTCCATGCGCGCACGAGAGCCCACGTCGGTCTCCAAGATCCGCGCCGCCAGGGCTCTGGGGTCGCTGCGCTCCCGTTCCGCGAAGGCGATCGGCTCGGGTCGGTCACCGCCTCGCGCCCGAAGCCGGATGGCCATCTCGACGTCTCGGGCAGCCGGCCGCGGATCGTCGCAGTCCACGAAAGAGTCTTCGAGGCTCGACGGGTCGTAGCCCCCGGCCGTGCGAGGAGTGACGCCCCAAAGCCGGTCGAATGCGTGCTCCCAGCACGGCGCCTGGTGGGCATAGAAGGGGACCACGTGCCGGAACGACTCGTGGTCCTCGGCTCCTTCGTGCTCGAAGACGTACCAGCCGTGGGGCACAGCCTCGAAGGCGATCGACGGTGAGATGGCCCTCAGCTTTCGAAGCTCCCGCGCCGTGGTCATCACCATGTCCCACGGCAGCGCCTCGACGAGCTCGGGCCGGAAGGCGGGCTCCGCCGGCTCGCCCTGCTCAGGCTCCGCCTCCTCCTGCATGGCCTCGATCTGCAGGTCGGGCACGAGGTCGAACGGACTCTCCCAGTCCGTGTAGCGCTCCCAGTGGTCCTCGAACGACACCAGGTAGGCGTCCTGTGTGCCCCCGGCGGCCGGCCCCCGGAGCGCACGACCCAGCATCTGCCGCAGCAGGATCTCGGAGCTGGTGGGCCGGGCCAGGAACACCGACTGGATCGCCGGGACGTCCACGCCCTCGGTGACCATCTGCACGTTCACGAGCACGTCCAGCTCGCCGACGCGGAACGCCTCGATGAGAGCGCTGGGATCTCCGGAGGTGCCATCCGGACGTCGGCTCGCCACGTAGTCCGCCCGGACCCCGTGCTCTTGTAGCTCCGCCGCCAGGAGCGCGGCGTGGTGGATGTTGATGGCGAAGACCAGAGTCGGCCCGTACTTCTCGCGATGCTCGAGGTAGTGCTCGACGATCGCCTGGTTGCGATCGCTGAGGTGGGCGATGCGGTCGAGCCACTCCTCGCTCAGCTCCCCGAACCGCGAGAAGTGCTTCCGGTCTGCCTCGGTGATGCCCTGTTCTGCGTCCGCGCCGGTGCGCACGCGCACGATCCGCGGCCGAGACAGCGTGCCGCGCTCGATCAGCGTCCTCAGCCCCACCTGATAGAGGATCCGGTGGCCGAAGAGTCGCCCGAGCACGGGGCGCTCGTCCTCGAGTGTGCGGGTGGGAGTGGCCGTGAGGCCGAGCACCCTGAACTTCCGCTGGTCCGCGAGCTCGCGCAGCAGGTCACGGTAGGACTTGGCGGGGGAATGGTGGGCTTCGTCGATGACCACGAACGTGCGCGGGTCGGAGATGCACTCGGACCGGATGTCGGCCCGACGAGCAAGACTCGCGACAGACGCGATCACCACGTCGTCCTCGGGGTCGATGCTGCTCGAGGGCGCGTCCGAGCCCGAGACGACCCGAATGCGCAGACGCTCGCGCGGTGAGGCGTGGGCAGCCGTGCGGTGGAACTCCGCGGCCGCGTGGAGGAGTAGCTCGCGGCGGTGGGCGAGCCAAAGCACCCTCCCCCCTCGGGCGAGCACGTTCTCGGTCAACCAGCGAACCGCCGTGAAGGTCTTCCCCGCCCCGGTCGGCATGACGAGGAGCCCCTGGAAGACCCCCTCGGCCTCTGCCTCAGCTAGGTGCGCGCCCATGCGATCCCAGGCCTCGCGCTGATAGTCGTGCGGCTGGCGGGAATCTTCGGGAGCGCTCCCTACCTCGAGCACGCCGAAGCGCGGGACGAAGTCCGGCGGGGAGTCGTCGTCGGGCGGTCTGTCCCGGTCTCCGTAGGCGATCATCGCGTCGGCGACGATCGTCCGGAAGTTCTTCGCGTTCCGCGTGTCGGCGAGGAACTTGAGGAATCCGTTGAGCGAACGCGGCCGGTAGTCCGGCGGCCCCACGCCGATGTCGGCGAGGCGCTGGTAAAGGTAGCGCGCCGTCCCCTCGTGGCGAGCCACCCAGGCCTCGAGGATCACGTCCTTGTGGTGCTTCACGAAGGTCGAGTTCGGTCGCTTGACCTCTCGCTCGAGGAACGCGCGGGGCGTCTCATCCAGCTCGTCGGGGTCGTACCCGAGCGAGTCGGCGAAAGCCTCGACGACGCCATCGGCGAAGGCGTCCCAGGAGAAGCGATATCGGGGCACGCAGCAGCCTTTCGTCTCACCGGCGCCGAGACGCCGCGAACGCGAGGCTACGAAATCATGCGTTCAGCGTACACGAGCATTGTTGCTCTAGCAGTCCCCGGGTGGACTAGAGCATCTTTGCTACAGCCGGGATGCGTCGGTCGCGACGGGCCGATTGCCATCCGCGTCAATCACGAGGCATAGTCATGCCCGAGGGCACGAGCCCGCCACCCGAGCGCGTAGATCGACACCGACGCGACCGCGTCCGGAGGTATTGAGTGACGTTCCGCATCGTCCGAGACGCTGCCGCCATCGAGGAGCATGTTACCGCCCTGCGCGAGCGTCTTACGAACGCCGCTAGTTGGCGCGGCCGGCATTGGGTCGGATTCCCCGGTGGCCGGGACGAGCTCGACGTGGCTTGGCATGCGAAGCACGCGCTGTTCACGGCGTTCCAGGATCTGGACAACCGTTCGTGGAACGCTCTCGGAACCACGGAGCCCGGCACCCGCAACACGCTCCCGCTGATCGTCGAGATCAACTTCCCGTGGGAGGGCCTGAACCGGCAAATCGGGGGAGTTTTTCTCGAGGGTACCGGTTCGAGGGACATCGCCGTCGCGCACAGAGGTGGGATCGGTGGCGGTCGCAAGGGTGTCGGTAAGACAGCGTTCTTCAAACACTTCTGCGGACGCGTCATCGACGCTGAGGACGGGGACCGCTTCACCCCGGTCGCCGTAGTGGCCAGCCTCAACTCGCGTGAGCTCCTTCCCGCCATCGCGACGTTCGTTCGGGAGGTCGACCGTATCAAGGACCGCGCCGTAAACGGCGGTGAGGTCGACCTCCCCGCATTCACGCCGGAGTTCGAGGGCACGAAGCAGTATCAGCGAGCCGCATCCAACATCGTCTACGAGGCCCGCCATGGCACCGTCGTGGAAGCTCTGGCGAGCGAACTTGAAGCGACGGGCCACCAGGTCGCCAACGATCGCGAGCGAGACCTCTTCGTTCCCCGAGGTCGCAAGCACGTGAAGCACCTGTTCGAGGTGAAGACAGTGGTCAGCACAACCGCAATCTACACGGCCGTGGGTCAGCTGCTCGTCAACGGTCGCTCGCGCGATGAAAGCGCCAATCTTTACTTGGTCCTTCCGCTGAAGCCGACGCGGCGTTTCCGGACCGCGCTAACCAACCTCGGCATCTCGCCCGTCGTGTACGACTGGAACGAAGGAGAGCCAACGTTCTCCGGGCTGCCTGCCTGCCGGTGACCAGCCCCTTCTGGCCCCGACGGTCGCGTGTACACCCAGCATTTGCTGGGCTCGTGGCGCCCGCCGCGGTAGCCGAAGTTGGTGACGCGCCTGTCGGAGAGTAGCTTCCTGCGCGGCGTGGATCTCGGACGCGCTGCCTCGACGCCTGCTCGAAATCGGGGTCCATCGCCGAGTACCGGTCGTCCGAGGCCCTTCAAGTGGTTCGTCCACAAGAGTTCGACGTCGGCCGTAAGCTCGTCCTCGACCGACGAGCCCGACGCGAATGGGCGCCAGCTCAGCGTGCCGAGGCGTGCGTGGCTCTTCAAGCGGGCCGTTGGCAGCACGTCAGCGACAGGGAGAAGCGAATCGACGCGAACCGTCGTGCAAAGCGCTCGCTCACCCGAGCGGCGCTTCGTGAGGTAGTGAGGGCCGGGATGAACCGCACGTCCAGCGTGTCCGCTGCCGATAAGCCCGGGTCGATTCGACCCCTGACGTAGAAGGAACAAGCGGTCGCCGGGCGTGATCCGGTTCGTGTTTCCAGTTGACCACTCCATCTCGACGATCTCGCCGCGGACCGCCCGTGCGACATCCTCGTCGAAGCTGTCCCAGCTCCAGCGGTCGGGGTTCCAGGTGAGCAAGTACGCCGTCATGTCGCGACGATCACGCACGATCGCACCATCTTTAAGTCCTATTCCCCGGTGCAACGGCATCCCATGTCGGTCGCCAGTGTGTCCTCGTCGATCCCCGGAGCCCATGGGGTCCTTCGGAGTCGTCGTATCGGATCGGCGATGTCCCAGAGCGGCAGTCTCCCGTGCGACGCCTTCCTACCTAGGTCCGGGATATCGGCCGACCGAATCGAACGTTCAGTCTGGACTCCGTGCACGCGAACGGCGACAACTTCGCAAGGGAGGGTGCAGGGGTGGCGGCATATCGATACGTGCAACGCGAGACGACCACGCTCTACAAGAAGGAGAGCGGGTCCGCCGAGAAGTTCGATCTCCTCTGGGGAGACCGCGTCGAGGTTGTCCAGACCGGTGCACGTACGATGGTACGGGCGCGTGGCGCCACTGGGTGGGTCACCAGCAGCCACCTAGGCACCAAGCGTCTGCTGGAGGTGTACTTCATCGACGTCGGCCAGGGCGACGGCATCCTGATCAGCATGCCTGATGGCCGTCACGTCATGATCGACGGCGGCTTTCCGAGGAAGAACCAGCCTACGCGCAAGAACGCCGCGGATTTCGTCGACTGGAAGTTCGCGAAGGACTACCAGCGGAAGAACATCGAGCTGGACGCGCTGATCGTCTCACACAACGACTCCGACCATTACGGCGGAGTGTCGGACTTGCTCGATGTTGAGCAGGAAGCTGATCTCGATGCCGACGGCGTGACGGTCGAGGCCTTCTATCACGCCGGGCTTTCGTGGTGGGAAGGCTCCTCGGGCAAGACCCTCGGCCGCACACGGAGCGTGGATGGCGAGTCGTTCTTTGTCGACCTCCTGGGTGACCGCAACCACGTTCAGCAGACCGTGCGGCCATCGGCTTCCCCAAGACTTCAGGGATGGTGGCGCCAGCTGTTCGAACGCGTACTCGACACCAAGACCAAGAGCGGCGAACCGACGCCCATCGAACGCCTCAGCCACGTAACGGGCTACGTGCCGGGCTTCGAGCCCGGCGCGGAGACGGCCTCGCTCGTCGTGCTTGCTCCGGTCGAGTTCGAAATCGAGGACGAGCCCGCCATACGCGAGATGCCAGGCAGCAGTAGCAAGAGCACCAACGGCAACAGCGTGTTGCTTCGCCTCGATTACGGCTCCGCCCGAATCCTCCTCACGGGCGACCTGAACACCGGCAGCCAGCAATACCTGCTCCAGGACTACGAGGGCGAGGAGGGCGAGTTCGCCTGCGACGTCGCGAAGGCCTGCCACCATGGCAGCGACGACGTCTCCTACGACTTCCTCAGGCGCGTCGAGGCCGCCGCCACGATCATCTCGTCGGGCGACGGTGAGGGACATGACCATCCGCGTCCGAGCGTTCTCGCGGCTAGTGCGACGACCGGCTACTTCGAGACCGAGGACGACCAGTTGGTTTCCCCGCTCGTCTACTCCACCGAGCTAGTGAGGAGCTACGCGCTCGGACATGCTAACAAGGTGACGTTGCCTCCAGCCGTTGGCGGGCATACGGCGACGGGCGATGACGCGGAGGCAACCGAGATCGGCTACCGCTACCTCTCGAACGCCTTCAACAGCAAGCACGGAAGCAAGAGGCTGAAGGAGACCCCGGTGGTCGCCCGACTGATCTACGGCCTCGTGAACGTCCGAACGGATGGCCAAAAGATATTGTTGGCGACCCGCGATGAAGCCGGAGGCGGTTGGCACACTAAGTGGCTGAAGTCGAGGTTCTGACCCCGCGCAATGGACGGCAGCTCCAGTCGACCGAGGTAGAAGGAGTGG
>SHBB01000444.1 GCA_004213565.1 Sandaracinaceae bacterium | reverse complement strand
CGCGCTCGGGGAGGACGGGAAGCTGGAAGAAGCCCATGTAGGCGCTCCGCCGCAGCTGCCCCGGGTGGCGCGCCATGTAGGCGAAGAACGCGAGCGGGTGCGGCACGCTGATCGCCACGCAGCCGGCGAAGCGCTCCGGGGCGCGCATGCACGCGACGTAGGCCGTGGCCGCGCCCCAGTCGTGCCCCACGAGGAGCACGGGCGCGTCCGGGGAGAGCGCGTCGGCGAAGCCGATGGCGTCGGCCGCGAGCCGGTCGGCGTCGAAGGGGCCGTCGAGCGTGGAGGGCGCGTAGCCGCGGGTCCACGGCGCCACGCAGCGGTGCGCCCCCGCGAGCTGCTCCATCACGGGGGCCCACGATCGAGGCACGTCGGGGAAGCCGTGCAGCAAGAGGACCAGCGGGCCCTCACCGGTGGCCAGCGCGGCGAAGCGCTCCGCCCCGACCCGGATCTCGATCTGCTCGAGCGGCGACACGCGCCCGAGGATGGCACGGCGAGCGTGGAGAACGAAGGTTGCGCGCTCGGTGCGCCGTCGTGGTAGTCCACCGGCATGACCGAGCGCGATGGCGCCGAGCGCGAAGGCGCCGAGGAAGAACGGAAAACGAGCGCCGCCTCCCGCGGCGCGATGCCCACGCGCTGGGGCTTGATCGTCGCGCTGGTGCTGCCGTTCTTCGCCGCGCCCACGGCCAGCGCCCTGATGATCCGGGTCTTCGCCTACGAGGCGTTCGAGGTGGACGGCCCCTCCATCGAGCCGACCTTGCTGCACGGGGATCGGGTCGTGGTCGACAAGGCCGCGTACGGCGTCTTTCTGCCGTTCGCCGACGAGGCCATGACCGGCTGGGCCGCGCCCGAGGTGGGCGACCTGGCCGTGATCCGCAGCCCCGCCGACAACATCGACATCATCAAGCGCGTGGTGGCGCTCGGAGGCCAGACCGTGGAGATCCGCGACGACCAGGTCTACGTCGACGGCGCGCCCCTCGTCCGCAGCGGGCCGCGCCCCTGCCCCCACGATCCGAACGAGGAGTGCGTGGTCCACGAAGAGCGCGTCGGCGACCGCGCCTGGCTCACCTCCACCGCGAGCTACCAGATGCCCGACTCGATGCCGCCGCTGCGCGTGCCCGAAGGACACGCGTTCGTGCTCGGCGATCACCGAAACCGCAGCAACGACAGCCGCAACCCGCACGTCGGCCCCATCCCCCACGCGCGCTTCAAGGGCCGCGTCACGTGGATCTACTGGTCCTCCGACGAGGGGGTGCGCTGGGATCGGATCGGGACGGCGGTGAGCCCGTGACCCGCGCCGCCGACGCCCCGCGCGACGCCGCCTCGCCCCTGGCCGATCCGGGCATGCGGCTCGCCGCCCGCACCATCGACGTCTCGCTCGTGGTGGCACCGCACGTGCTCTTCGTGGGCGGCGGGCTGCTCCTCGGCGCCCCCACCGCGATTCACGCCGGCGTCGGCGCCTATCTGCTCGTGACGGTGTTCCTGTTCGCGCTCAACCTGTTCTGGCTGCATCGCTACGGCCAGAGCGTGGGCAAGCGCATGCTGGGCCTGCGCATCGTGCGCGCCTCCGGCGAGCGCGTGGGCCTCGGCCGCGTGTTCTTCCTGCGCATGTTCTTCCCCGGCCTCGTGGAGAGCATCCCGCTGCTCGGCACCCTCTTCTTCGTGGTCGACGCGCTGATGATCTTCGGGAGCGACCGTCAGACGATCCACGACCGCTTCGCGGACACGATCGTCGTCGATCTGAGGCGCGAGGCGCCCTGAGGCGCTTCAGGGCTCGTCGATGACGACGAAGCCGTGGCCCTGCACGACGAAGGTCGCCACCACCGGGCTGCCCGCGGGGTGAAGGTTCCAGGCGCGCTCGAGGCGCCCGGTCGGGAGCCCCGGGTCGTCGGGATCGAAGCCCGCGATCCGGCAGGCCGCCCGGCGCGCGTCGGGCGGGAGATCGGTCCAGTCGACGGGGATGGACTCGGGAGCTCCGTGCAGCTCGTACCGGGTGGCGCCGAGCGGCGCGTCGGAGAGGGGCACCTGGACCGCGTCGGGGGGCAGCGACACCACCGGCGCGTCTCCGAGACCGCGATCCGGCGCCACGCGCGCGAGCCGCAGCACCTTGCGCGGCGCGAACGGTCCCCGAGCCTCGCCGTCGAGGCGCAGGAACCAGTCGGCGCCGGCGCGGTGGAGCGTGATCCCCATGCTCCGTCCTGGTGTCGAAGCGACCGCGATCCAAACGGCGCGTTTCTCCGAGGTGTCCCGCGGGTTTCACGGAGGCGGATCGGATGCTATACCGCGGGCGTCTGGACGGGCGTGGACCGGGAGTGGACCCGGCCGCGACCTGAAGAGGCGCAGCAGACATGACCGACCATCGTCACGGGGGCACACCCCCGAGCGGCTCGAAGCGCACCGCCCGCGTCACCGTCCCGAAGCTCCGCCGCATGAAGGAGCGCGGCGAGCGCATCACGATGTTGACCGCCTACGACGCGACGTTCGCGCGCATGTTCGAGGAGGCCGACATCGACCTCCTGCTCGTGGGCGACTCGCTGGGCATGGTGGTCCAGGGCCAGGACTCGACCCTGCCGGTGACGGTGGACGAGATCATCTACCACTGCCGCGCGGTCGCCCGGGGCTGCCAGACGTGCCTCATCGTCGGCGACATGCCCTTCATGAGCTACCAGATCGACGCCACCGAGGCGCTGCGCAACGCGGGGCGCTTCCTCAGCGAGGGCGGCGCGCACGCGGTCAAGCTCGAGGGCGGGGTCTCGGTCGCGCCCACCATCCGGCGCATCGTGGACGCGGGCATCCCCGTCATGGCCCACGTCGGGCTCACGCCGCAGAGCGTGCACGCGATGGGCGGCTTCCGCGTGCAGGGCAAGACCGAAGAGCAGGCCGAGCGCATCCTCGAGGACGCGCGCGCGGTCCAGGAGGCGGGCGCCTTCGCGCTCGTGCTCGAGGGCATCCCGGCGCCGCTCGCCGCGCGCATCACGGCGGAGCTGGAGATCCCCACCATCGGGATCGGCGCGGGCGTGGACTGCGACGGCCAGGTGCTGGTCTGCTACGACCTGCTCGGCCTGACCCCCGACCTCAAGCCGAAGTTCGTCAAGCGCTACGCCGAGATGTTCGACGAGGGCGTGGGCGCGGCGCGACGCTACGCGGACGAGGTGCGCGGCGGCGCCTTCCCGGGCGTGGACCACAGCTTCGGCCTGAAGAAGACGGAGCGCGCGGCCGAGTCGGCGAGCGCCAGCGCGGGCGGCGCCGACAACGTCGTGCAGCTTCGACCGGTCTACGGACCCGCCGAGTAGCGCCCGTGTCGGAGGGTGCAGTGTCCGAGGGTGCAGTGTCCGAGGGTGCAGTGTCCGAGGGTGCAGTGTCTGAAGGTGCAGTGTCTGAAGGTGCAGTGTCTGAAGGTGCAGTGTCCGACGGTGGCCCGCAGGTCGTTCACGACAAGGACGCCTTCCGCGCGCGCTGCGACGAGGCGCGCGCCGCCGGCGCACGCGTCGGGCTGGTCCCGACGATGGGGGCGCTGCACGCGGGTCACCTGAGCCTCGTCGAAGAAGCGCGGCGCCGCGGCTGTGACCACGTGGCCGTGACCATCTTCGTCAACCCGCTGCAGTTCGCGCCCACCGACGACTTCGACCGCTACCCGCGCACGCTCGAGGACGACGTCGCGCGCTGCCGGAGCGCCGGCGTCCAGACCGTGTTCGCGCCCACGATGGAGTCCATGTACCCGCCCGGGTTCTCGACCCACGTGGAGGTCGAGGGCGTGACGCAGCCGCTCGAGGGCCGGTTCCGCGCGGGGCATTTCCGCGGCGTGACCACCGTGGTCACCAAGCTCTTCATGCTCGCCGGGCCGTGCACCGCGGTCTTCGGACGCAAGGACTACCAGCAGTGGCGCACGCTCGCCCGGATGGCGCTCGACCTGGACATGCCGATCGAGGTGGTCGGCGCGCCCATCGTGCGCGAAGCCGACGGTCTCGCGCTGAGCTCGCGAAACCGCTACCTGAGCGCCGACGAGCGCAAGCGGGCCCTCGCGCTCGTGGAGGGCCTGCGCGCGGCCTGGGACGCCTTCGCCGCCGGTGAGCGCGACCCGGAGGTCCTGCTGCCGCTCGCGCGAGACGGCGTCGCCGCGCGCTTCGATCGGGTCGACTACGTCGCGCTCGCCGATCCCGACACCCTCGCGCCCGCCGCCGACGACGCCCACCTCCCCGAGCGCGCCCTGCTCGCCGGGGCCGCGCACCTGGGCGAGACGCGCCTCATCGACAACGTGGTGCTGGGCCAGGATCCGCGCCCCTGAGCGTCCCTGTTCAGCGACACTCGACGCAAGAGGGCGCTGTGATGCTATGGTCCGGCCCCGCGAGCGGGACCATGCACATCCGCGGTATCGAAAAGAGCGACTTCGACTACATCGTGTCGGTGCTCGACCGCTGGTGGGGGGGACCCTCCAGCGAGCGCGCCCACCCGGTCTTCTTTCACGAGCTCGGCGAGCAAGCCTTGATCGCGGAGGAAGAAGGCGAGGTCATCGGCTTCCTCCTCGGCTTCGTGACGCCGCAGCAGCCGCCCGTGGCGTACGTGCACCTGGTGGGCATCCACCCCGAGCACCGCCGACGCGGGGTGGGCAAGAAGCTGTACGAGCGCTTCATCGAGCGCGCGAAGGCGTCGAGCGCGGCGCGCATCAAGGCGATCACGACCGTGGGCAACGACGGCTCGATCCGCTTCCACGAGGCGCTCGGTTTCTCGGTGGAAGAGGTCGCCCACTACGCCGGCCCACGCCGGTCTCGTGTGGTCTTCACGAAGGACTTATGATGCCGCCTCGCGCGGCCCGTCCGCGCTTGGTCCAAGGCAACTGGAGAGGATCGATTCATTCATGAGCTACTCGGGCGCAGCGAAGGCGAAGGAAGCACGCGAGAGCCTCGGCAAGGCGCTCGCCGCGCTACAGGAAGATCCGAACATCCCGTCGGACGTGCTCGCCGTGGCGCAGAACATCGCGCAGGCGGTCGGCGCGCTCTTCGAGGCGGAGCGCGCGAGCTCGGAGCCGGACGGCAAGAGCTGCGTGAAGAACGCGCTCGGATCCCTGAGCCAGACGATGGCCTTGCTGCAGGACGTGCGTGAGGAGCACGCCGGCATCCAGACCGCGACCGAGACGCTCGCGAAGGCGATGAGCGTCCTGTTCCCGCTGACCACCCAGCCGACGCGCCACCCTCCGCCCAAGTCCTCGCAGTCGGAGGCGCCGCTGCCGCTCAGCGTGCCCAAGGCGCCCAAGACCCCGTCGGAGGCGAAGCCGAGCAGCGTCAAGCCTCCGCCCGCGGCGCCCGCTCCCGACGCTGCCGACAGGACGGCGCCCGACAGGACCGTGCCGGACGACGGCCCCTACCGAGGCGCGACCGAGCGTGAGCAGGTCGAGGCGAACCTCGGCGCGACCACCGAGTCGAACTTCTACGTCGGCTTCAGCGGCGAGATCAGCCAGGGCGGCGTCTTCATCGCCACCTACAACATCCTCCCCAAGGGCAGCCCGGTCCGCCTCTTCGTGACGCTGCCCGGAAACCTCTCGACCGAGGTCGACGGGCACGTGCGCTTCGTGCGGGACCCGATGGACATGAGCTCCGACAGCGAGCCGGGCATGGGCGTGGCCTTCGACGGCCTGCCCAAAGAGTCACGCGAGCTGATCTTGCGGTTCATCCGCAAGCGCCCGCCCATGTTCTACGACGAGTGATCAGCGCGCATCCCAGAACCTCGGACCGAGCATGGCCGAGCGCGACGGGCCCCAGCCGTGGTGGGGCGCGACGAGGAAATGCCGGAGCATGAGCCCGCGAGACCTCGAGCGCTCCGGCAAGGAGGCCGCTCGCGAAGCCCGCGCGCTGCTCGCCGCGCTCGTGGAGCAGCTGGAGGACGATCCCCTCTCGAGCTCGCTGACGCCGATCGTCGGGACACTCTTCGCGGCGGAGCTGGCGGACGCGCGCGCCCTGCACGGCGTGCTCGACGACGCGATGCGGTCGGTGCGCGCGCTCCTCGACGGTCAGGCCGCGCAGACCCGGCCGCACGCGGCGCAGGCGCTCAGCCGCGCGATGGCGCAGCTCCACCCCGCGCGGGCGGTGCTCGCGCGGTCCCTGGGGCTCGAGACGCAGCGCGAGGGCACGGCGCCGTTCCTGCTCACCTCGAGCCGCGTCAAGCCGAGCGCGCCGCCCGAGGGCGAGCCCGAGCAGCGAGACGCCAGCCGGATGGAGCTCGAGGTGCCGATCGGCCTAGAGGGCGACAACCGCTTCTACACCGGTACCACCGACGATCTCTCTCGGGGCGGGCTGTTCGTCGCCACCGACGATCCGCTCCAGGTGGGCACCGAGCTGCGGCTCTCGTTCGTGCTCCCCGATGGGTACCGCGTCAGCGCGCGGGCCGAGGTCGCGTGGGTGCGCGTCCCTCGTTACCGCCCGCACGAGCTCCCGGCCGGCATGGGCATCCGCTTCGACCGCCTGAGCGGTGAAGACGAGCGCGCCATCGCGCACTACCTCGAGGAGCGGCCCGCCTTTCACTACGGAGATTGAGGCGCCCCCTAAAGCCGGGCCAGTCGTCGTCCGTTGATGCCCACGTACAGGAGGCCTCATGGGAGCGACCGCAGCAGTCATCCAGTCCGAGACAGAAGAAGTTCGCCAGGCGCGCCGCGCCGGTGAGCTGGTCGAGACCGCGGTGGCGGTCCTGCGCGAGGAGGTGGCGCAAGACGGCGCGATGGCCCGGGCGGTGGAGCGGCTCGGCCGCGTCGCGCGCGCGCTCTCCATCGACCACTCGCCCGAGGGCTTCGACACGGCGGTGGGCGCCACGCACCACGCGCTGGCTCACACGCTCGCCATCGGACGCGCCATCCACGGCACGCTCGAGGGCCGCGGACAGCAGTGCCTGGAGACGCTCGCCAACGCGCAGCGCATCCTCTACCCGGTCGCCCGCGACCACGGGATCGACGCGCCGCCGCCCCTGCCGGAGCCCATGCCCGAGCGGACGAGCGGCCTGCCGCCCGACAGCTGGGCCGATCGGCGCTCCTCCCCGCGCGCCGAGGTCGAGACGGAGATCAGCTTCACGTCCGACAGCAACTTCTACCAGGGCTTCTCCGAGGACCTGAGCGACGGCGGCGTGTTCGTCGCGACCTACGACCTGCAGCCCGTGGGCACCACGATGGACATCGAGTTCACGCTGCCCACCGGCCACATCGTCAAGACGACCGGAGAGGTCCGCTGGATGCGCCAGCTCCGCGACGACAACCCGGAGATCCGCCCCGGCATGGGCGTGCAGTTCAAGCAGCTGCTCCCCGAGGACGAGGAGGCCATCAACGCCTTCCTCCAGGCGCGGTCCCCGATCTTCTACGACGACTAGGCGAGGGACCCATACCTCGCCGCGGAACCTCACAGTTTCGCTGCCTTGGCGGGCGCGGACGGGTATGATCGGGCGGTGTTTCTTCGCAAGGCAGCCCTGAGACCCGTGCCGCGCTGGGCCGTGGTGGACGACCTGGCCATCGACGCGCTCGAGGAGACACTCGGGGAGGCCGAAGAGGACCTCCAGCGCACGCTCGACGGCGGCTATCGCGAGATGGACCGGCTCCAGCCGGAGCTCGCCGAGTACCTCGCCGGGCAGGTGTCCAGCCGCAACGACGAGCTGGCCCAGTCGGTGGGCTACTTCCTCGCGGTCACCGTGTACCTCGCGTTCCGGGAGGCGTTCCCGACGCGCCTGACGACGGTGGACGAGTCGTCCCTGCAGCTCGCGCTCTCCACGCTGGACGTGGACGAGGAGCTGCGGCGCAACGACCCGACCGAGGTGCTCGAGAGCGACGACGTGGTCGCGATGGGGCAGCCCGCGCTCGTCAGCTACGTGCAGCACCACTTCGACGAGGCGCTCTCGCAGTCCGAGGGGGGCGCCGATCTCGACGCGTTCGACACCGTCTACCGCGCCATCCTCGTCGAGGTGATCGCGCTGAGCCACGCGGTGCGGGCGCCCAGCGGCACGGCGCAGGATCCCGCGCTCGCCTGACCGGTCAGCGCAGGTCGCGGATCCGCTGGCGCAGCCATCGATCGTCGGGGACCCGACGGAGGCCGCGCCGGTAGGCGTCGCGGGCCTCGTCGTCGAAGCCCGCCTGCCGCCACACGTCGCCCAGGATGCGGTAGGTCGCGGCGCTGCGCGGGTTGCGGTCGACCGCGAGCTGCGCCCACGCGCGCGCCTCGGGGAAGCGGCCTTGCTGCGCCGTCGCGCGCGCCAGGCCCTCGATCGCGGCCACGTCCCACGAGTTGTAGGTCAGCGCCTCGCGGTACAGACGCTCCGCCTCGTCGTGCGCCTCACCTCGATAGGCGCGCAGGGCCCGGCTCTTGAGTCGATCCGCCTGCGCGCGGCGTCGCGCCTGGGTCATGCGGGACGCGCGTCGGCTCGGTCGGAGGCTCTCGAGCTCGAAGGCCAGCATGGCCTCGCGGGTCAGATCGCCCGTCGGGGCCGGCGCCGTCTCCGATTCACCCTCGTCCTCGTCCGCGTCCGCCGCTCCCTCGCCGGCCTCTGCCTCGTCCGCCAGGTCCGCGTCGTCCGTGCCTTCTTCGTCGGCCCCCTGATCGGTCGTCGGTGTGGCCTCCGCCTCGGCGGTGGCGTCCTCGGTCGAGACCGCGTCGGGGTCGGCGACGGGCGCGGCGCCCTCGTCCCCGTCGGAGTCATCGCCTTCAGGCGTGTCCTCGGCGCCCACGTGCGCGATC
>SHBB01000443.1 GCA_004213565.1 Sandaracinaceae bacterium | reverse complement strand
TCCGCGCGATGGATCACCGGGCTGCTCGCGCTCGCCGCGCTCGGTGGCCTCGGGTGGGCGGGCCTGGGGTGGGCGGGGCGCGCGGTGCGGGCCGACCTCGAGACGCCGCGCGATCTGCACGGCGCGCCGCACGCCACGAGCCTCGCCTGCGCGCGCTGTCACCCTGGGCAGCACGAGAGCTGGCACCGCACCTTCCACCGCACGATGACCCAGGAGGCGAGCGCGGCGAGCGTGCTCGGCGACTTCGAGGGCGCGCGCTTCGAGTACGGCGGCGTCGAGGCGCGCATGGAGCGCGAGCCGGGCGGGGGCTTCGCCATGCGCTTCCTCGCGGACGGGGTGGAGCTGTCGCGCGCGCGGATCGTGCGCACCGTCGGCTCCCACCGCTATCAGCAGTACCTCGCGGCGGAGGGGGACGTGCTCTTCCGGCTGCCGATGGCCTGGCACGTCGAGGAGGGGCGCTGGTTCCACATGAACGGCGCCTTCCTCACCCCGGACCCTCCCGCGCCGCCCGACGGCGGGCACATCGCGGCGGAGGACTACCACCGGCACGTGGTGCGCTGGAACGACAACTGCGTGTTCTGCCACAACGTGGCCCCCAACCCGGGGCGCCGGCTCGAGGGGGACGCGGCCCGCTTCGAGACGGAGCTCGAGGAGCTCGGCGTGGCCTGCGAGGCGTGCCACGGGCCGGCCGACGAGCACGCGCGGGTCAACGCCAACCCCGTCCGGCGCTACGCGCTCCACCTCTCGGACACCCCCGACCCGACCATCGTCAACCCGCGGCGGCTCTCGCCCGCGCGGAGCGCGGAGATCTGCGGGCGCTGTCACGGCCAGCGCATCACCGACGACGTCGGCCGGTTCCTCACCCGCGGCGACCCCTTCGTGCCGGGCGATCGGCTGGCCGACTACAGCCGCCCGCTCGCGCGCGACACGGCCCTGGGAGGCGACGAGGCCGCGTTCGAGGAGCGCTTCTGGCCGGACGGGACCGCGCGGCTCACCGCCTATGAGTACCAGGGCTTGCTCGCTTCACCGTGCGACGAGCTCACGTGCACGAGCTGCCACGGGATGCACGAGGGCGACCCGAGCGGCCAGCTCCGGCCGGGGCTCGAGGGCGACGCGCAGTGCGCCCAGTGCCACGAGGCCGACGGCCACTCCGCGCACGAGGCCACCCTCTGCGTCGACTGCCACATGCCGCGCGTGGTCTACGGGCTGATCGGCGCCTACCGCAGCCACCGCATCGAGATCCCCGATCCCGGCCTGACGGGGCGCCCCGACGCGTGCTCGCTCTGCCACGCCGAGCGCGACGGCGCCTGGGTCGCCGACGGCTTCGCGCGCCTCTACGGAGGGGAGCGCCCGTCCGCGCAGGGCGGGGTCCGCGACGGATTGCTCGGCGGCGATCCGATCGAGCGGGCGATGGCCGCGGCCGCGCTCGGGCGGGGCGAGGCGCTGCGCGATCGCGCGTGGCGGGCCGGCCTGCTCCTCGACACCCTGGCCGAGGACCCCTACCCGGCCGTGCGCCGCATGGCGTGGCGGAGCCTGCGCGCCCTCTACACGGAGGCGCCGATGGACTGGATGGGCTTCGTGCCCACCGCGGCCGAGGGCCCGCGCCGCGCCTGGGTCGAGCGCGCGGAGGCCGCCCTGAGCGTGCGCCGCCCTCCGCGGAGCCAGACCGCGCCGCTCCGGCGGCGCGCCGCCCAGCAGGCCATCTTCATCGGCGAATGAACGGCGGGTCGCCGCATGGCCTCGACGCGCTCGGCGGGTGTACATTGCCGGCGATTGGAGACCGCATTGCCCGACCGAGAGCCCAAGCGGCGCGTGAGCGTCGACCTCAGGATGAGCCGCTTCGAGCTGCCTCCGGTCCAGAGCGCGCTCGTCGTGGGTCGGAAGGCCCCGATCGGCTCTCGCGCCATGGAGAAGGCGCTCGCCGAGATGATGCCGGACGCGTTCGTCCGCATCGAGGTCGACCACGAGACCATCGAGGCGGTCATCGTGCGCAAGGCTCACCTCCGGCGGCTGCCCGAGGAGCGGCTCGTGAGCCTCCTCGTGCGCCAGACCGAGTCGGTCATCGACGAGACGGAGATGCTGCGCGTGACGATGGAGCTGGAGATCACCCTGACCGAGGAGCTCGACATTTGACGCAGACCACGAGCTCGACGCGCGGCGCTGGCTCGACGCGCGGAATGACGGTCGCCGATCTGATGGATCCGGCGTCGGAGATCGCCGAGCACGCCACGCTCGCGGATCTCGAGCCCGCGCTCCGGCGGGACGAGCTCGGCTTCATGCGCTCCGGGCTCGGCTGGGAGGCGATCGTGCCCCGGCTCGTGGTGGGCCTGCCGTCGAGCCGCCGCGTCATCGACGTGCCCCGCGTGGCGGTCACCGCCCTCGAGCCCGACAGCGACGCGCTCGGCGTCTTGCCCCTGCTCGAGCGCTCCGCGCTGCCCAGCTCTCCGGTCGTCGCCGAAGGGCGGCTGGTCGGGCGGCTCGCGCACGAGCGGCTCCGCTTCGCGCTGCGTGACGAGCACGACGACGATCTGCTCAGCGAGCTGACGACCCTGCGCCAGGCCTCGTCCGCCATCACGCACGACCTCGCGAACGTGTTGATGGTGGCCCTCTGGGAGGTGGAGGCGAGCCCGCAGCCGAGCCCGTCGCTCGCGGCGGCGCTGCAGCACTCCAAGCAGCTCCTCGACCGGCTCCGGATGATGCACCAGGGCGAGCCGGCGGTCGCGCTCCGGGTGGATCTCGCGTCCGCGATCGAGCGCCTGATGCCGCTCCTCGGGCCGCTCTCGAAGCCGAACCGGGTGACGTTCACGCCCCCGGCCGCGCCGGTCGGCGTGCGCTGCCCGCCGACCCTCGTCGACCGCATCCTGGTCAACCTGGTGGCGAACGCGCGGGACGCGGCCGAGCGCGCCGGGCACACCGCCATCACCGTGCGGCGCGAGGGCCCGGACGCGCTCATCGAGGTGGCCGACGACGGCCCGGGGATCTCACCGTCCATCGCGCCGCGCGTGTTCGAGGCCGGGTTCAGCACCAAGCCGGAGCACCAGGGCCTCGGCCTCGCGACCCTCCGGCGGGCGCTCCGGCGGCTGGGCGGGGACATCGATCTCGTCAGCGCGCTCGGCGCGGGCACGCGCGCGCGGGTCCGGCTCCCGGCCGTCTGAGGGCGCGCTCAGCGGCGGCGAGCGAGGATGCGGTAGACGGGCAGCCCGTCCTCCTCGGCCCGCACCTCGCGGTTCGAGCGCGCCCCGGTGGGGTTCGCGTCGACGCGCCAGCCGTCGGCGGCGGGCACGAACGCCTCGTGGGCGGCCACGGTCGCCTCGTAGGCGTCGGCGCGCTCCTCGACGTCGGTCTGGACGAAGAGCTCGCCGCCGGGGGCGAGGAGGCGCGCGAGATCGTCGAGGAAGGTGTCGGTGACGACCATTCGCTTGTGGTGGCGCTTCTTCCACCAGGGATCCGGGAAGTGCACGTAGACCCGCGACAGGCAGCCGGCGGGGCCCGACCGGGCGAGCAGATCGCGCACGTCGGCGCGGTAGGCCCGGGCGTGGGCGAACCCCTCTCGCACGCGCCGCTGCTCGACGCGGTAGGCCCACTTGGCCTTGATCTCCACGCCGATGAGCCGGACCTCGTCGGTCTGCGCCGCCCGCTCGAGGAAGGAGCGGCCACGGCCGAAGCCCACGTCGAGCTCGATCGGCCCGGTCCCTTCGATCAGCGCGGGCAGGCTCACCTCCCCCTCGGGCGGGGTCGGCGCCATCTCTTCGTAGCGAATCGGGGGCGGGGTCGGCTTCACGGCGGGCGGGGAATATCGCCCGCGAGCGGCGAACGCAATGCGCACCATTCTTGACCCTGGAAGCATCGAGGCGGTATCCAAGGTCCGGCGTACGCAATCCGCGCGCGAGGAGGTTCGAGTGGCGGTGAAGATCCTGGCCGCTGACGACAGTGCGACGATGAGGAAGGTCCTGGAGATGACCTTCGCGGGTGAGGCCGTCGAGATCGAGACGGTCGACAGCGGGGAGGCCGCGGTCCAACGCGCCTCTCAGAGCGCACCCGATCTCGTCATCGCCGACGCCTCGATGAGCACGGACGGCTACGAAGTCGCCCGTCAGCTCAAGGGCAACCCGGCGACCGCCAACGTGGCGGTGATCGTGCTCGCGTCACAACACACCCCGTTCGACGCCGCCAAGGGCAAGGACGCGGGCGTCGATGACCACATCCTGAAGCCCTACGACTCGCAGGCGATGATCGACAAGACGAAGGAGATCTTGTCGAAGCCGCGCGCCGCGGCGAGCACAGCCGCCGTGGCGGCCGCGCCACGCGCTCCGTCGCCGCCGAGCCCGCCTTCGCCCCCGAGCCCACCCTCGCCGCCGCGTCCGGCGTCGCGCACCCCTGGCATCGGTCGCCCTTCGAGCCAGGTCCCCGCCGCGAACCCGCGCTCGACCGTCGCGTTCGGCGCCGTGTCACCGCCGAAGCCGAGCGACCGCCCGGTCCTGCAGCTCGCGGACGAGGACGAGCCGAAGCCGCCGCAGCCCAAGGTCGCGGCGCCGTCGATCCCGAAGCGCCCGCAGACGCGCGCGGTCCCGCCGAGCGCGGCGAGCAAGCCGAGCGCGACGCCGACGCCCAGCCCGGCTGCGGCGAGCCCCGCGAGCCGGGCCGCCGCGGCGACGGCCAGCAACGGCGACCTCGCGTCCAAGCTCGGCGATCTCGGCCTCGACGAGGGTCAGATCCAGGGCGTGCTCAGCCTCTCGCGCGAGGTGATCGAGCGGGTGGTCTGGGAGGTCGTGCCCGACCTGGCCGAGGTCATCATTCGCGAAGAGATCCGCCGCCTCACCAGCGACTGACTCTCCACGGGAGACTGAGGTCTCGAATCGCGGTGGATGACGCGTGGCGTTCGCGGTATGCCACGCGCCACCATGGCAGAGCGTTTCGAGACCATCGCGTTCGACGAGCTTCCCAAGCACTTCGACTCCGTCGCGGCGGAAGAGAAGTGGGGCCGACACTGGGACGAGCGGGGCGTCTACCGCTACGACCCGACCCGGCCGCGCGAGGAGACGTTCGTCGTCGACACCCCGCCCCCGACCGTCTCGGGCGCGCTGCACGTCGGGCACGTCTTCAGCTACACGCACACCGACGCCATCGTGCGGCAGCGCCGCATGCGCGGGCAGAACATCTTCTACCCGATGGGCTGGGACGACAACGGCCTGCCCACCGAGCGCCGCGTCCAGAACTACTTCCACGTGCGCTGCGAGCCGGGGGTCCCCTACGACCCGGCGCTGAAGCTCGAGCCGGCGTCGGCGAAGAAGCTCAAGAAGGAGCGGCCCCTCGTCGTCTCGCGCCGCAACTTCATCGAGCTCTGCAACCAGGTCACGGAGCAAGACGAGAAGGCCTTCATGGCCCTCTGGCAGCGCCTCGCGCTGAGCGTCGACTGGAGCCAGCAGTACGCCACCATCGACGAGCGTTGCCGCCACCTCGCGCAGCTCTCGTTCCTCGATCTCTACGAGAAGGGGCACCTCTACAGCCACGAGGCCCCGACGATGTGGGACGTGGACTTCCAGACCGCGGTCGCGCAGGCCGAGGTCGTCGACCGCCCCAAGCAGGGCGCCTTCCACGACATCCGCTTCGGCGTGCAGGGCTCGGATCGCTCGTTCGTGATCAGCACCACGCGGCCCGAGCTGCTCCCGGCGTGCGTGGGCGTCACCGCGCACCCGGACGACGCGCGCTACAAGGACCTGTTCGGCAAGTTCGCGATCACCCCGCTCTTCCACGCGCCGGTGCCGATCTTCCCGAGCGAGCTGGCCGACCCCGAGAAGGGGACCGGCATCCTGATGGTCTGCACCTTCGGCGACCAGACCGACGTGACCTGGTGGCGCGAGCAGAAGCTGCCGCTCCGGCAGGTGATCGGGCGCAACGGTCGGCTCGTGGAGCTGATCTTCGGCGAGGGCGACTACCCGAGCGAGAAGCCCGAGATGGCCAACCGGCACTACGGCGAGCTGATCGGCAAGACCGTGGTCACGGCGCGCAAGCTGGTCGTCGACATGCTGCGGGACCCCGAGGGGCGCGCGGCGGGCGACGACGCGCCGCTCCAGGGCGAGCCGCGCCCCACCGACCAGGCGGTCAAGCACTACGAGAAGGGCGACCGGCCGCTCGAGTTCGTCTCCACGCGCCAGTGGTTCGTGCGCCTGATGGACAAGAAGGACGCGCTCCTCGAGCGGGGCCGCCAGATCGAGTGGCACCCGAGCTTCATGCAGCAGCGCTACGAGATCTGGACCGAGAACCTCGGCCTGGACTGGTGCGTGAGCCGCCAGCGCTACTTCGGCGTGTCCTTCCCCGTCTGGTACCGGCTCGACGCGAGCGGGGAGCCCGAGTTCGACGCGCCCATCCTCGCCGACGCGGCCACCCTGCCCGTCGATCCCATGAGCGACACGCCGCCCGGCTTCGAGGAGTCGCAGCGCGGCCAGCCCGGCGGCTTCACGGGCGAGCCCGACGTCTTCGACACCTGGTTCACCAGCTCGCTCACGCCCGAGATCGGCTCGAAGTGGCGGCTCGATCCGGAGCGTCACCAGCGGCTCTTCCCCGCGGACATGCGGCCCCAGAGCCACGAGATCATCCGGACCTGGGCCTTCTACACCATCGCCAAGGCGCACCTGCACGAGCAGACCGTGCCCTGGCACAACGTGGTGATCAGCGGCTGGGTCGTCGACCCGCAGAAGAAGAAGCTCAGCAAGAGCTCTGGCAACGCGAAGGTCTCGCCGCCCGAGCTGCTCGACAACTACACCGCCGACGCGCTGCGCTACTGGGCCTGCGGCGCGCGGCTCGGCACCGACACCGCGTTCGACGAGAGCGTGTTCAAGGTCGGCAAGCGGCTGGTCACCAAGCTCTACAACGCGGGCAAGTTCGTGCTGTCCCAGGAGGCGGAGCGGCACCCGATCTCGAACGAGCTGGACCGGGCGTTCGTCGCGGAGCTGGCCGGGGTCGTGAGGCAGGCGAGCGAGGCCTACGACGAGTTCGAGTTCGCCAAGGCCCTGATGGCCACCGAGCAGTTCTTCTGGGGCAGCTTCACCGACACCTTCCTCGAGCTGAGCAAGGCGCGCGCGCGGGGCGACTTCGGCGGCGAGGCGGATCGGGGCTCCGCGGTGGCGGCGCTGCGGCTCGCGCTGAACGTGCTCCTGCGGCTCTTCGCGCCCGTGCTGCCGTACATCACCGAGGAGGTCTGGAGCTGGGTCTTCGCCAAGGAGACCGGCGAGGCGTCGATCCACGCCGCGCCGTGGCCCTCGGCCGCCGACTTCGAGGGCGTCGCCGCGCCGGCCGACGAGGGCAGCTTCGCGCTCGCGGTGGAGGCGCTGACCACCATCAACAAGAAGAAGAGCGACGCGGGGGTCAGCGTGGGCCGCGTGGCCGAGGCGCTCACCCTCGGCGCGAACGAGGCGACGCGCGCCCGGCTCGAGCCGGTCTGGGAGGACGTCGCGGGCGCGGCGCGCTGCCAGGACAAGGCGCTGGTGGCGAAGGACGGGCTCGAGGATGGCGTCTTCGAGGTGATCGACGCGACCTTCGCGGAGAAGAAGCCGAAGGCCTGATCTCAGAGCAGGTCGAGCTGGCCCATCAGCACGCGGTCGCCGTCGACGCGCGCGCCCTCGAGCTCGAGCAGGAATCGCTTGCGATCCGGGCCCCCTCCGAAGCCGCCGAGGGTGCGCCCGGCGCCGACGATCCGGTGGCAGGGGACCGCGATGGCGACCGGGTTGGCGTTCATCGCCATGCCGATCGCGCGCATCGCGCGGGGGGAGCCGACGTCCCTGGCCAGGCCCGCGTAGGTGCGGACCTCCCCGCGCGGGACGCGGCGCAGCGCCTTCCACGCGCGCCCCTGAAACGCGGTCCCCCCGATCCGCACGGGCCAGCCGGCCGGATCCTCGTCCTCGCCGTCGAAGTAGCGCGTGAGCCGCGCGTGCAGCGCCGGTGGCACGTCCCCGGGCGCGAGCCCCTCGCCCTCCGGCCAGAACCGCGCCCGATCCGCCTCCGGAGCGTCCGGGCCGAAGTGCAGGACGGCCAACCCGGCGGGCACCCACGCCAGCCAGATCGGCCCGACGGGGGCCGGGGCGTCGAACACGGCGCAGCCGACCTCCGCGAGAGGTGCTTTCGAGGCCAGGGGCCGGGTGTTACCTTCCTCGTGCATGCGACGCGTCGCGGTGGCTCTGTTGATGGGAGGGCTGGTCCTCGGTTGTGGGCCCAGCCTTCGGCGTGTCCAGCAGAGCAACGTGTACTTCGAGCGCTGCTACGCGGCGGACTTCGACCCGCGCGTCCCGCTCGCCGAGAAGCATGCCTGCTGGTCGGCGTGGAGGGAACACTACGCGATGGGGCAGCCGCCGGAGCGCCTCTCGTACGCCCAGGCCCGGATCTACGGCATCGAGCACGCCGAGAGCGTGCCCGGGTTGCCGGGCCTGCCGGAGGCGGCGATCGGTCCGCGCCAGGTGACCCCCGTGACGGCCACGAGCACCACCGAGGCGCCGCCCGACCCGGAGCCCCCCGCGATCGCGGAGCGGGAGTCCCTGCACGATCGCCGCGCGCGACGTCGCCGCCGCGTCCACCCCCTGCCGCGGACATCGAACCCGATCTGCGCCGCGAGCGCCTGCGAGCCCAGCTACCGCGCCTGCCTCGACACCTGCGCCACCCAGAACGAGGCCTGCGAGACCGCGTGCGAGGTCGAGCTGCAGGCCTGCGCCCGCGGCTGCTTCT
>SHBB01000442.1 GCA_004213565.1 Sandaracinaceae bacterium | reverse complement strand
AGCGAGTTCATGCACGACCTGGATCTGCTGCTGTCGATCGACGTGAAGCGGCTGCGGACGCGCGCGATCGGGGTGACGTGGGAGCCGGGCGGGCTGTCGATCATCCAGCTGCACGGCGAGAAGGCGGTGGAGAAGGCGATCGCGTACGCGATCGCGAATCCGGTGGCTTCTGGGCTGGTGTGGAGGCCCGAAGACTGGCCGGGGGTGACGGCGTCGGTGGAGGAGCTGGGCGAGAAGGAGCTGGCGGGGAGCCGGCCTCCGAGACGCTCGCCGGCGTACTGGCCGGCGCGGGCGTCGATTCGGCTCACGTGGCCGGAGTGTCTGGCCGACGACGTGGAGGGCGCGCGGGAGCGGATCGGTACGCGGGTGGAGGTCCTGGTCGAGGAGGCGCGCGCGGAGGCGAAGCGGAAGGGCTGGCGCATCATGAGCCGCGTGGAGGCGTGCAATGTGTCGCCCTACCGCGTGGCGCGGACCGAAGAGGAGCCGGGTGGCCTTCGCCCGCAGGTGATGGCGAGCTCGCGCGAGGAGCGCATCGCGGCGCTGCGGCGGCTGAAGACGTTCCGGGCGCGCCACGCGGAGTGCAAGGAGCGCTGGTGCGCGGGGGACCGCAGCGTGGTGTTCCCGGCGGGCACGTACTGGATGAAGAAGCACCACGGCGCGGCGTGCGAGCCGTTCCCGTAGATCGGCGCTGATCGCGCGACTCTTCTCGTGACCCCGGTGGCCTCGCGCCGCCGGGGTCCGTCCGTCGTCGCGTACCGGGTCCCGCGGGCGGGCCCAGGGCGCCTTGCGCCGGCCTCCGCGGCGTCGTCGAGAGCGTCGAAAGCCCGCGAGCGCACGCCGCGGTACAGGGTCGCTGTGCGTATCGCAAACAAGATTGACTCGGTGCCAGGGGACGAGAGAGAGGCCAGCAGCGATCACTCGTTCTCGGGGCCGACGATGTCCACCTCGACGGCATAGGGGGTGTCGCGCGGCGGAGACTCGGGCTCGACGGGTCGCGCCGCACGCTCGGCCAGCTGATCCTCCACGCGGAACCAGGCGATCACGCCCGCGACGATCACGGCGATCATCAGCAGGACGCGGGTGCGCCAGCTTCCCTGGACCCGGTACCGCATGGCGCGGTCTACCGCTTCCCTGGGACAGACGCATTGAATGGATCGCGGCGGGGGGCGTCGATCTGTTCGGTGCAAGGGATGAACAACATGGCCAACTCTTCGAAACTCCTCGCTTTCGTCCTGTCGGCTGGGCTCCTCATGGGCGCCTCGGTGGCGGACGCGCAGTTCACCTACCGCAGCTTCCGCCACGCGCCGCAGCTCTACCGGGCCACGCCGACGCGGGTCACGCCCCGGATGCAGCCCATGAACCAGGGGCCCACTCGCACGATGAGCCGCACCGAGGCGAGGCCGGCTCCGAGCCCCGCCCAGCGCGGGCGGGTGGCCTGCGGGATCACGGAGAACGGGGCCTACGCGCCCGGAACGATCGAGTTCCGACAGGGTGGGCCCATCGTCGCCAGCGGAGACTGCAGCCAGGCGCTCGACCTACCCGTCGGGACCTACGACGCGACGCTGACGCTGACGACGGCGCTCGATCGTCCGCAACGCACTGTGCGGGTGACCGTGACCGCCGACGGGCTCGCCACCGCGCGCGCCGAGTTCGAGACCTCCATCCTCGAGGTGCGCTTCACCGCCGACGGGCGACCGGCGCACGGGCTCGCGATCGTGAAGAAGGACGGTCAGGTGGTGGGCACCCTCGGCAGCGGCGTCTCGGGGCGAGTGTCCAGCGGCACGTACGAGGTCGTGGCGCGCTACCGGACGACGGACCGGTCCTACACGGTCCCCCTCGCCCCCGGACAGCGTCGCGCCATCCGGGCCGCGTTCTGAGGGTCAGCCGAGGAAGGCGAACAGGTCTTCCCAGCTGCGGCGCCCCTGCGGAGTCCAGTACAGCGCCTGAAAGGCGTGGATCTCCCGGCTGTAGTAGCGGACCTCGTGAGGGACGCCCCGGCGCTCGAGCGCGCGGTGCAGGCGCCGCGTGTCCTCGAGGATCGGGTCCGCGGTGCCGACCGACGCGAAGAACGGAGGGGGGGGTCGAGACGGCTCGAGCTCGCTCTCGATCACCCGCAGCGGATCGGCGAAGAACAAGCGCTCCGGGTCGCGCTCGCCGCTCAGATATGCCGCGCAGATCTGCTGGATGCGCGAGCGGACGAGCGGAGGGAGGCGCGCGTCTTCGAGGTAGCGCTCGCCGTTCGAGACCTCGAGCATGCCGCAGAGTGGGGCGACCGCGCGCGGGGTGATGCCGCGCTCGAAGACCCGCCGCGCCCACGGCTCCGGGCGCTCGAAGGTCGTCGCGAGGCCGAGCGCGGTGACGAGGTTTCCGCCCGCCGACTCCCCGATCAGCACGAGCTGCTCCGGGTCGGCGCCGTGCGCCGCGGCGTGCTCGAACACCCAGTCGAGCGCGGCGCCCGCGTCCTCGACGGCGGCGGGGAAGGGGTGCTTCGGCGCGAGCCGATAGTTGGCGTTGAAGACGGTCCAGCCCGCGCGAGCGAGCATCTTCGCCATCATCCAGTGGGTGTCCTTGCTCAGGATCCGAAACCCACCGCCGTGCAGGTAGAGCGCGGCTCGACCGCTCGCGTTCGCGGGACGGTACACGTCGAGCCGCTCGTGCGGCGCCGGTCCGTAGGGCACGTCGTAGGTGACGTCGATGCCGTACCGGTCCAGGCGGGCGTCGGGGCGGAGCTTGCCGGCGGCCGAGGCGGCGCGGAGGCCGTAGTGCAGGGCCGCGCCGACGAGGCGAGCGCGAATCGGCGGCATGTCGGCTCTCGTATGAGGGGTGCCGCCCGGGCCCGCAAGTGATAGGAGACGCGCGATGCCGTGGAAGCCGATGCTGTTGCGCGGAGCCAAGGTGCTCGCGCGCGTGGACGCCGCCGGAGAGCCGGTGGCCGAAGACGGTCGAGTCGAGATCCGGTACAAGCCGAACGACGGCCGGGCCTACCGAGCGGGGGTGCGCAACTTGTCTCCCGTCGACGGCGCCGACGTCCTCCCGGACGCGCACTGCGCGCCGGCCGAGGCCCCCGACGAGAAGAGCGGCGGCGGCGCGAAGAAGTCGGGCGGCGCACGAAAGAAGAAGTCCAAGAAGAGCGCCGCGCCGCCCCCGCACCAGGAGGGCGCCATCATCGTCTACGCGGACGGAGCCTGCAGCGGCAACCCGGGCCCCGCCGGGCTCGGCGTGCTCATCCTCGACGGCGACGACTCGCGCGAGCTGAGCGAGTTCCTCGGCGAGGGCACGAACAACGTCGGGGAGCTCGCCGCCATCCTGCGCGCCGCGACGGAGCTGGAGGGGACGGACAAGCCGGTGCGCATCTACACCGACAGTCAGTACTCGATCGGCGTGCTCACCAAGGGCTGGAAGGCCAAGAAGAACCAGGAGCTCATCCGCGACGTGAAGGCGGCGCTCGCCGCGCTCGACGACGTGGAGCTCCACTACGTGCCCGGCCACGCGGGCCACGACTTCAACGAGAAGGCCGATCAGCTCGCGCGCGAGGCGGTCGAGACGCGCGGCAAGCGCGGCTGGGATCCGGTCACGCCTTTCGAGTGACGAGATCGACGGTCATCGTCGTCTCGCTGCGCGGCGGCGGGCCCGAGGTACGACGCTCCGACAAGCCCGGCCCGTGCGCCTCCCACCACAGCTGGGCCTTGCGCTGGGTCCAGCGCGGCACGTCGCACTGCTCGAGCCTCCGCCGCAACTCCGACGCGCTCTGGGGACGCTCCGCCGGGTCCTTGGCCAGGCAGTCGAGGATGAGCCGCTCGAGCTCCTCCGGGACGCGGTCTCCCAGGCGCACCGACGGCGCCATGGGCGCGCTGTGCATGTGGTGTCCCAGGATCTCGATGACGGTCTTGCCCTCGAAGACGTGCTGCCCCGTCAGCATGTAGTAGCCCACCGCGCCGAGCGCGTAGAGGTCGCTGCGAGGGCTGCCCGCGTCCGGCTCGGTCAAGATCTCGGGCGCCATGTAGAGCGGGGTGCCGCTGATGGTCCCCTCCCGACTGACCGTCGCGCCGACGCGCCGCTCGATCTCCTTCACCAGGCCGAAGTCGACGACCTTGGCGACGTCGTTCTCGCCTCCTTGCCGCGCCAGCACGATGTTCGCCGGCTTCACGTCGCGGTGGATCAGCCCGATCGTGTGCGCCTCACCGAGGGCCCCCGCGACCTGCTCCAGGACACGCACGACGCGCGCGGGCGGCTGCGGGCCGTCGATCTCCACGACCTCCTCGAGGGTCGCCCCGTCGAGCAGCTCCATCGCGTAGTAGAGGACGCCGTCGTCCGTCCGGCCGTAGTCGAAGATGGTCACGGTGTTCGGGTGCGTGAGCTGCGCCGTCAGCTGCACCTCGCGCTCGAACCGCTCGAGGGCCTCGGTCCCCGCGCGGTCGGGGGCGAGCAGCTTGATGGCCGTCGGTCGCCGCAACATCGCGTGCGAGGCGCGGTAGACCATGCCCATCCCGCCTTCCCCGATGAGCCCCTCGAGGGTGTACTGCCCGAGCCGCTTCGCCTCGCGGACCTCCTCGCGCAGGCCGTAGATGACCTTCGAGATCATGGTGCACACCACCGTGGTGATCCCCCACTGGATCGCCGCGCCGGTCGCGAGGGAGGACGAGGAGAAGAGGTGGTAGCCCATCCCGTCCGCGGCGCTGCCGGCCAAGAATCCGATCGGGACCAGCGGCGCCCCGACCGCGAGGGTCAGCAGCGTGGTGTGACGCGCGGACGTCGGCACGAACGCGGCGCGCATGACCATGGCGTAGGTCAGGACGAACGCGAGGCCGATCAGCGGCATCACGAGCGCGAAGTAGCCGAAGATGCGCGTGTGCGGGTCGCGCAGCATGTCGTGGATGGCGCCGCCCCACAGGAGCCGCTCGGTCATGCCGAAGGCGACGACCTCCAGGCACGCGCCAGCCGCCAGCAACCCGGACGCCTCGACCACGCGCACGAACCCGGCGCTCCGAGGTCTGCCCCGCGTCAGGAGGTAGATCACGAGGAGGCAGCCCGTCGCGGCGGCCTGGAACCCGAGGGTGCCCGCGGGCACGAAGGCCAGCTCCTCCGGGTATCGCAGCACCGCGATCGTGCGCCCGATGACCGCGACGAGCATGATCGCGCCGAAGCTCAGGGCGAACGAGGCGACGCGGTTCTGCAGCAGCGCCTGCGCCTCGTCGCTCGTGGTCTCCCCCGCGTGTTTCATCCGGCCGACGAACCGGCGAAGGCCTCCGCCGCTTCCCCCAAGGTCACGAACCGATAGCCTGCGTCCCGGAGCGTGCCGATCGCGCTGCGCAGGGCCCGCTCCTTCGCCTGCGCCGACTTCGCCAGATCCGGCTGGTGCGGGCGCAGCCAACCGAGCCCGTCCTCCTCGGCGTCGGCGAGATCGATCCCGTGCAGCTCGAGGTTCACGAGCGGCCGCCCCACGATGGCGCGCGAAAGGATCGCCGCGCCCGTCTCCCCCGACAGCACCACGCTGGTTCCGATGTAGGGCAGGCGCGGTCCACGGGAAACCCCGATCGGCAGCTCGAGGACCCCGTCCCCGCGGCGCCAGTAGGGTGTGCCCACGCGGTAGGGGTCGGCCGGCGCGGAGAGCACGCGCGGATCGTCGACCACGCTGCGACTGCGTCGCCCTCGCAGCCGGATCGCGCCGATCGCGCCCGTCTTGGCGAGGTAGTAGGCGGGGCAGGGGAAGACGCTCGAGTCGTACGCGACGCCCAGCTCCTCCAGCACCTCGAACACCGCGTCGGTGATGGTGTAGCCCGGGGCGCGGAAGCCCAGCGGCACCACGCCCACCGCGCGCTCGATCGCCTCCATGCCGCCCGCGATCTCGCGCGTGATCGTGGCGCGGTCCCTCCGCGTCAGGTCGTAGAGGTGGTCGAGCGAGTGGTTGGCGATCTCGTGGCCCTCCTCCGCCAGCATGCGCAGCCGCGCGCCGTTGTCTCGGTCGAGGTCCCGACCGATCGCGAAGAAGGTGCAGGGCACGCCCTCGCTCGCGAAGAGCGCGCGGAGGCGAGGGAGCGCCTTGTCGTAGATGGCTCGGCCCGAGCGCCCTGGCGCCTCGAGCCCGTGGATCGCCGCGTAGCAACCGATCTCGTCCAGATCGACGCTGAGAGCGGCGAGGCGCACGCTTCAGCCCTTGATGCGGATCGCCACGAAGAGCTTGGTCAGGTTCTTCAAGACGTTCGGCACGCGGCGGAAGAGGTGAATGGAAGGCTGACGCTTCTCGAGCACCCGGATGGGGATCTCCACCACCCGTACGCCCCCGCGCTCGGCGCGGATGACGAGCTCGCTCGCGAAGAGGTCCTTGTCGACGAGGCACGAGCGCGCGACGTCGACCACCGCCGTGCGGCGGAAGGCCTTCAGCCCGTGCGTGTCGGTGCCCTTGAAGCCGAGCGAGAGGCGCAACATCCCGTTGATGACCTGGGTCCCGAGCCGGCGGAGGAACGGGCGCTCGTCGCTCGCGCCGGGCATGACCTTGCTGCCGACCACGAAGTCGGCCTCGTTGGTCTCGAGCAGCGCCATCGCGCGCTCGTAGAAGTCGGTGTCGCACAGATCGATCTCGTCGCAGATGACGAACTCGCCGCGCGCCTCCAGGATGCCGCGTTTCAGGGCGCCGCCGTAGTTCGGCTGGCCGAAGCTGAAGGTGCGGACGGCCGCGAAGCGCTCCGAGAGCTCCTCCGCGATGCGCACCGTCGCGTCCCGAGAGCCGTTCTCGGCCAGCACGAGCTCGTAGGGGAAACCCAGGGGCTCGAGGCGATCGATCAGGTCGACCACCGCCGCGTGCAGGATCGCCTCCTCGTTGTAGACCGGGATGACGATCGAGACGCGCGGCATGGGGAGGTTCGGATCGTCGCCGCTCGACATCGCGGCGGACTCTTGTTCACGGCCTCTTCCCCGTCAAGGGACGGGGGCGCGAGGCGCCCTGTGGACAGCAGCCCGGCGCGCACTGCGTGGGCCGCGCCGGGAGCGCTCCGACCGCCGGTCGCTCGTCCCAGCCCTCGACGTACTCGGCGATCAGCGCGCGCGCCATGGCCACGAAACGAGGGTGATCGTTCGCCGCGGGGGCCCGCGCGAACGTCAGCCCGAGCGCCTCGGCGCGCTCCTTCGCCTCGTGGTCGAGGTCCCAGACGACCTCCATGTGGTCGGCCACGAAGCCGAAGGGCGCGATCACGACGGCCGCCCCGGGCTCCTTCTCCGCGAGCGCGTCGAGCGCGTCGAGCACGTCGGGCTCGAGCCACGGCACCTGCGGAGGCCCCGAGCGGCTCTGGTAGATCCGCTGCCAGCGCGTCACCCCGACCTCCTCGGCGACGAGCCGCGCCAGCTCCTCGAGCTGGGCTTCGTAGTCGCATCCCTCGGCCATCCCCCGCGGGATCGAGTGGGCGCTGAAGAGCACGTGAGCGTCCGCGCGCTTCTCGGCGGGCAGCTGCGCGAGCCCCTCCCGCAGGCGCTCCACACAGGTCTCCACGTACCCCGGGTGGTTGAAGAAGGGTCGGATCTTGACGACCTCGGGCGCGCCGTCGCCGATCGCCTCCCGAGCCTTCGCGATGTCCTCGCGGTACGCCCGACACCCCGACCAGCTCGAGAACGCGCTCGTGACGAAGGCCACCGCGCGCTTCACCCCGTCCGCCTTCATCTGGCGCAGGGTGGCCTCGAGCATCGGGTGCCAGAAGCGGTTGCCCCAGTACACGGGGAGCTTCGGCCCGTGTTCGTCGAGCTCACGCTCCAGCGCGGCGATCAGCTCTCGCGTGCGGTCGTTGATGGGGCTCTTGCCGCCCATGTGGAGGTAGTGCTCGGCCACCGCCTCCAGTCGCTCGCGGGGCACGGGCCGGCCGCGCACCACGTTCTCCAGGAAGGGCATCACGTCGTCGGGGCCCTCGGGCCCTCCGAACGAGAAGACGAGGATGGCGTCGAAGCTCATGGCGGGAGCCTAGGCTCGGTGCGGGGTGGCGGCGATGATCGCGTGCGCGCCTTCGAGCTGCGCCAGCCGCGGGCGCCAGGAGGCGGGGAGGGCGGCGCTCCGGCCCCTCGGCACGCGCAGGTCGCCGAGGGTCACCACCCCGTCGAGCACGGTCAGGCCCGTCAGCAGGTTCCAGTCCGGCAGCGTCACCTCGCCCGTGCCCGACAGCCGCGCCACCGCCAGCGCCGCTGACCGGAGTGGCGCGTCGCTCGGTCCGCAGAGGGCCTCGAGGCGCGCCTCCGTGCACGGCGCGCCGGCCCGCACCCGCACGCGCTCCAGCAGCGCCTCGCCGCGGGGCAGATCCCAGCGCGTCACGGCCAGCGCCTCCTCCCGATGCAGCGCGCGCGGCTCCCCGCCGGGATCGAGCCGCCCTCCTTCGTCGTACCGACGGTTCCAGTCCCAGTAGCGGTAGGTGACGCCGCGCCGCCCGGGGGCCACGCGCTGCGGCTCGACGAGCAGCACGCCGCGGCCGATGCAGTGAGGCGTGCCGGCCTCGATGACGAAGAAGTCGCCGGGCTCCACGGGCACGAACCCGAGCAGGGAGGAGAGGTCTGCGCCTCCGTCGAGCGCGGCCCGCACGCGCGCCTCGTCGGCGCCCTCGGCCAGCCCGAGGTAGAGCCCGGCCCCCGGCTCCCGCGCCACCACGTACCAGCTCTCCGGCTTGCCCGACTCGTCGGGCGCCAGGCCCGGGGCGTCGTCGCGCGGGTGAATCTGCACCGACAGCGCGTCGGCGGTGTCGAGCAGCT
>SHBB01000441.1 GCA_004213565.1 Sandaracinaceae bacterium | reverse complement strand
CGGCCAGCTCGAGCTCGCCGCCGTGGAGCGCGAGGACCTCGCCGAGCGCGCGCGCGGGCTCGGACAGCGCGGCCACGCGCGCCCGCATCGCGTCGCGCAGGCCCCGGCTGCGCCCCTTCAGCGAGATGTCCTCCGGCACGATCCAGCTTCCGTCGCGGTAGCGGACGCGCTCGGTCTCGATGAGCTGACGGGCCAGCTCGGTGCAGAAGAGCGGGCTGCCCCCCGTCGCGCGGTGCATGCGCCGCGCGAGCCTCGAGAGGTGCTGGGCGTCGCCGAAGAGCGAGCGCAGGAGCGCCGCGATGCCGTCCGGATCCAGACCCGCGAGTCGTAGGCGCGGCTCGAGCTCGGCCAGGGACGCGACCGCGCCGGGCGCCCGCACCGGCTCCCCGAGCCTCCGCGCGAGGCCGAGCAGCAACCCCACCGCGCCGGATCGGGCGAGCCCCGCGAGCGCCGCGGCGGAGGCCTCGTCGCAGCGCTGCACGTCGTCCACCAGCGCCACCAGCAGCTTCTCCTGCGCGAGGCGACGAAAGAAGCCTTGCACGGCCGCCTGGAGCCGCATGCGATCCTCCGCCGGCTCCCCGACGTCGCCGTCGAGCTTCACCTTCGCGTGGCGCTCGCGGATGGCCGGGAAGAGCCGCCCCAGGAGCGCGGCGTCGGTGGCCGAGGCGCGCGTCGCCTCCTCGGGCGCGACCGCGAACGCCTCCTCGACCAGCGCGCCCACCGTCGCGAAGGGTCCACCCTCCGCCCGCTCGCAGGACGTGGTCAGGACGGCGGCGCCCTCGAGCTTCGCGCGGATGGCCAGCTCCTGGAGGAGCCGGCTCTTGCCCCCGCCGCTCTCGGCCTCGACGTAGAACGCGCGCGGCTCCCCCGCGGCGACGTCGCTCAGCAGCGCGCCGAGGAGCTCGAGCTCGGCCTCACGCCCGACGAACGCGGCCGACGCCACGTACCCGGGCCTGACGGCGAGCCCGGGATCGGGCTCGAGCCCGCCGAGCGCCGTCAGCCGATCGATGAGCACCGCCGCGCTCGGAGGCCGCCCGAGCGGCTCGAGGCAGAGCAGGTCGAGCACCAGATCTTCCAGCGCCTCGGGGACGGGCGCGATCGCCGACGGAGGCTCGACGGGGACGCTCCACGCCAGCTCGAGCTCCATCATCGTGCGCGCGTCGTAGGGACGCTTCCCGGTGAGCATCCCGTAGGCGAGCACGCCCAGCGCGAAGAGGTCGGCCCGCCCGTCGATCGGCACGCCGCGGACCATCTCCGGCGCGGTGAACGCGGGCGTCCCCGCGACGTCGCCCACCCACCCCGCGTCGACCAGCACGCCGAAGTCGAAGAGCACCGCGTGCCCGTCCACGAGGCGCACGTTGCGCGGGGTCAGATCGCGATGGACGAGACCGCGCGCGTGGAGGGCGGCGAGCCCGGACGCGACGTCGCGGAGGATGTGGCAGACCTCCGTCGCCTCCATCGGCCCCTCGCGCATGCGATCGCGGAGGTCCTCTCCCTCCAGCAGACGCATCGTGTAATAGGGGCCGTCGGCGTCGACGCCGTAGTCGAACACCTCGACGACGCGCGGATGGCTCAGCGACGCGAGGGTGTGGAACTCGCGCTGGAAGCGCAGCTCCGCGCGCTTGCCGCGGTGGCCCACGCGCCGGTCGCGCAGCATGCGCTTGAGCGCGAGGTCCTCCCCGGTCCGGGTGTCGACCACCCAGAAGACCTCGCCCATGCCCCCCTCGCCGAGCTGGGCTTCGATCCGATATCGGCCTCCGACCTCCGCCACCTCTGGCAGGATGGGCCGCTTTGCCGCTGCGACCAAAGTCGCGGCACCGAATGTTCACGCGCCGAAGGCGTCGAGCACGGCCTTCCGGTGCACGTGGTGGTGCAACACGAGCCCGGTCAGGTGCCCGCCTTCGACCCAGCGCAGCTCCGAGCCGGACCACCAGCGGTGCAGCGCCTCCGCCTCCTCCGCCGGGATGAAGCCGTCGTGTCGGCTCGCCACCAGGATGGCCCGGGAGGGGTCGCGGGGCGCCGGGTAGCGATCCAGCCGGACCGGCGCGAGGGCGGCGGCGAAGCGCGCCTTGGCCGCCGCGAGGCTACCGGCTTCGCGCGCGAGCACGTCCCAGCGCATCTGCGCGCTGAGCGCCCCCGAGGTGAAGATCGGCTCGCTCGCGCAGGCGGCGCCGCGCGGGATCGCCGCGACCGAGAAGTCGCTGACCGCGGTGGCGAAGGCCGCCATGACGCCGCCCTGGCTGTAGCCGGTCACGCCCACGTCGAGCCCGTCGTCGTGGAAGGTGCGCAGCAGCGCCGACGCCTCCTTCACGGTCGCGAGGTTCATCGCGAACTGATCGGCGACGGTGCGGAGGATGGGGCCGCGCTGCCCGGCGGGGCGCCGCGCGCCGTAGAAGGGGTTCTCGAGGAGCACCGCGCCGATGCCGTGGCGGGCGAGCCAGCGCGCGAGCGGACGGCGCCGCGCGACGCCCTCCTCGGCCGTGGCCGCCAGCACCAGGAGCACGGGCGCGCGATGGCCGGGGATCCAGCGCTCCACGTGTGCGGTCCAGCTCTCGGATGGCAGCACGTCGGCGGCGGGAGAGCGGAAGCGGCCCTCGCGCACCGTGACCCCGAGGAGTCGACGCGGCGCGGACCAGCGGATGTCCAGCGACTCGGCCGGGCCCTGGTAGTCGCGCACCGCCGCCACGCGCCTCTCGAGCCCTTGCCCGAACCCGTCGGGGTAGAGCCGGCCCGAGGTCAGGCTCATGCGAGCCAGCGCTCGGTCCACGCGTCGGTGAATCGTCACGACGACTTATAGCTCACGGGGCCGCCAGGCGCGCCTGGTCGGCGGCGTCGAGCACGACCAGACCACATGGCCCACACCGCTCCACCTCCACCTCGTGGCGCTCTCCGCTGAAGACGGCCCGCGACATCGTGCCGAGGCAATCGGGGCAGCGGCTGGAGACGCTCACGTGCAGCCAGTCGGTGGTGCGGTCGGAGAAGCGCCCGAACACGTCGGGCGCGTCTCGCAGGCCGACCACCGCCGTCTCGCAGGAGGCGCAGCGACGCTCCTTGCGCGCCACCGAGCGGTAGGCGCCGCCGATCTGGTGATCGATCAGCGGCTCACCGCAGCTCGGGCAGGCCCCCCGCACGCGCGGCACCGCGTCCGGGCGGAGGTACAGCTCGACGTGCAGGCTGTGGCGCCCGTCGGAGAGCGGGATCACGTTGCTCCGCTTCAGCGGGATGACGCGCGGGCCCGCGTGGAGCGCCGCCTGTCGACCGTCGTGCCGCACCTCGAGCCACGGCACCTCCGGGTGATGGAACATCGCCGGCTCGCCGGGACCGATCGAGATCAGCGTCGACTCGATCGTCGACTCGTGGATCGCTCTCCCGTCGGCGTCGACGACCTGAAGGTGAATGCGCACCCTGCCAGAGTGCCGCCAATGAGGGGAGGCGATCCAGCGGGAACCTCGCGGCGCGCCCGCGGTCGGAGCCACGTGCTCCGCTGGACGGTACCGCTCGCGCTCCTCCTGCTGCCGCTCCCGGCGTCGGCGCAGCACCTGCTGCCCGGGGCGCCCGAGGGCGTGAGGGAGACGTCGCGATCCATCCACGTGGAGCTCGCGCACGGCCTCGCCATGGTCACCACGAGGGTCGTCCTGGAGAGCGACAGCGACAGCGACGCGCCGCGGGAGGCCATCGTGCGCATCCCGACACCGCTGGACGCGGGGCTGGCCGGGATGCGCGCGTGTCTGGCCGGGCTCTGCCGACGCGGGAGACCCGACGGTGTCGGCGCCTACGAGGCCGCGCGCAGCGGCCGGCGGGTCGTCGCCGCTCCCCTCGCCACCGTCTCGGCCCACCGCGTCGGATACGGCAGAGCGGCGGCGCGGGAGCTCCGCGTGGCCATCACCCCGCTCCGGCCCGGGGCGCCCTTCACCCTCGAGGTCCGCTACGTGGCGAGCGCCTCGACGCGGGGTGGCGTGGTCTCGTTCCAGTTGCCCGATCAGGGGAGCCGCGCGAGCGATCCTCCCGTCTGGGTCAGCGCCGAGGGCGACGGGCTCGAGGGCGTCTCCGTGCGCGGCGTGCCGGGGACGGTCGAGGTCGCGACCGACGCCGTGGTGGCCGGACGCCTGCCCGAGGGCGCCGTCCGGACCAGCGCGTTCAGCTTCCGCTGCGGCGACGCGCGCTGCGTCCGCTACCGGGTGGCGGCGGGTCCGCTCCCCACGCCCGCCCGCGACGTCTTCTTCCTGCTCGACGCCTCACCGTCCTCGCGCGCCTTCGAGGAGGGACGGCGCGCCGCCCTCGACGCCCTTCCTCGCGTGTTGCCTGGCGCCCGCGTCCGCGCCGTGGCGTTCGGCAGCGAGGCGACAGAGATCGCGCCCGACGCGCGCCTGCCGTACCTCGGACCCGGCGCCTCGTTCGCCGCCGCGTGGGACGTCATCGACGAAGCGGTCGCGCGCTCCTCCGCGCCTCTCGTGGTGCTGGTGGGGGACGGCGAGCTCGGCCCGGACTCCACGCCCGCGCTGCGCGCCCTGGTCGAGAGCGGCGCGACGCTGTCGTTCGTCCGGCTCCGCGAGCGCCCGGTCGACCCGCGACTGGAGGCGACGGTGCGCGCGACCCTCGGCGCCACGCTCGCCCTCCCCGGCGCCTCCCCCCACGCGCTCCGCGCCTTCGCGGCCGCGGTGGTCGCGCCCTCCGTGGAGCTGGGAGCCGAGCACAGCGAGCCTCTGCGCGCGGGCGAGGAGATCGTCTTCGAGCGGCGCCTCTCGGGCACCGCGCCGCGCACCCTGCATGCCTTCGGGCGACACCTGCGCGCCACAGAGCCTCACGCCTTCTTGCGCGATGGTCTCGCGGTGCGGATGGCCCCGGACGATCCGCGCGCGCGCCTCACCGCGGCCGCGCCAGATGCCTGGGAGGCGGGTCGCAAGGGCGTGCGCGCGGCCCGCGGTGCTGGGTTCGGGCCTCGATTCGGGCTCCGCGGCTCGCGCACCATCCGGTGCCACTGGGGCTGCGGCTGTGAGGTCCGGGGCTCGGCGAGCCGAGAGTCCATCGCCCGCGTCCGGCGTCGACTGCGCCCCCGCGTGACCGCCTGCTTCGCGCAGGCCCGCGCGGGCCGTATCGACTGGGCGGGGCAGGCGACCCTCTCCATCCGGTTCCAGTACGGCGAGGTGCGCGCGGTGACCGCCACGGCGAGCGACCCGGACCTCGCGGCGTGCCTGCGCCGCGCGCCGGATCACCTCGCAGATCTCCCCGACACGGACGCGCACATCGAGGCCCACTTCCCCTACCACAGCACCTCTTTGCCGAGCGCACCGCCCGTCCCCCTCGGCCCGAGCACGCTCTCCACGCTCCGCGACATCGGCGTCCACTGACGCGCTACCCTCGCGCCATGGGGAGAGCCCGGGACACCGCCGAGCGGCTCTGGCAGGGCGAAGGCGAGACGCAGATGAGCCCGCTGGCCATCTTCGCCGGCCTCGAGCAGCTCACCGAAGGCGTCGCGTTCGTGGCGAGCTTCTGCAACGTCATCGGCTTCGCGACCGACGAGGGCCTGGTCGTCGTCGACACGGGCAGCCCGCTGACCGGCAAGACGTCCGCGCTGGCGCTGCGCGAGTGGGTCGACGAGCTCGGCGCGGACGCGCGCGTGCACACCGTCGTCTACACGCACGGCCACATCGATCACGTGATGGGCGTGAGCGCCTTCGAGGAGGAGGGCCCCGCGCGGGTCGTCGCGCACCGCGCCATCGAGGACCGCTTCGACCGCTACGTTCTGACCGCCGGCTACAACGCCGCCATCAACAAGCGTCAATTTCGATTGCCCGGATTCGAGTGGCCGACGAAGTACCGCCGCCCCGACGTGACCTACGAGCGCGAGCTCGACCTCGACGTGGGCGGCCGCCGCTTCGCGCTCCGGCACGACCGCGGCGAGACCGACGACCACACCTGGGTCTGGGTCCCCGAGGCGAAGGCGCTGTGCACGGGAGACCTCTTCATCTGGGCCTCCCCCAACTGCGGCAACCCGCAGAAGGCTCAGCGCTACCCGCGCGAGTGGGCCGCGGCGCTCCGCAAGATGGCGCGCCTCGACGCGGCGCTGCTCCTGCCCGGTCACGGCCCACCCATCCTCGGTGAAGACCGCGTCCAGCAAGCCCTGACCGAGACGGCCGAGCTCCTCGAGACCCTGGTCGAGCAGACCCTGCGCTGGATGAACGAGGGCGCGCCGCTCGACGTCGTGGTGCAGAAGGTGAAGGCGCCCGAGCGGCTCCTGCGCCGGCCGTACCTGCGCCCGGTCTACGACGACCCGGAGTTCGTGGTGCGCAACCTCTGGCGCCTCTACGGCGGCTGGTGGGACGGAGATCCGGCGGAGCTCAAGCCCGCGCCGCGGACCGAGCTGGCCGAGGAGATCGCGGAGCTCTGCGGGGGCGCGTCGAAGCTCGCGCGCCGCGCGCTGGATCTGAGCGACGCGGACGAGCACCGCCTCGCCTGCCACCTCGCGGAGATGGCCTTCCGCGCCGACCCGCACGACCGGAAGATCCGCGCGCTCCGAGCTGACGTCTACCGGCGCCGCATGGAGAGCGAGACCTCGCTGATGGCCAAGAGCGTCTACCGGGACGCGGCCAGCGAGAAGAAGCCCGACCGCGGCTTCAGCTGATCGTGACTTCCTTGAGGAGGTCGAGGTGGTCGAGGGTCTTGCCGCTGCCGAGCACGACCGCGCTGACCGGGTCGTCGCTGACCATCACCGGCAGGCCCGTCTCCTCGCGGAGGAGCACGTCGAGGTTCTTCAGCTGCGCGCCGCCGCCCGTGAGCACGATGCCCTTGTCGACGATGTCGGCGGACAGCTCGGGCGGCGTGCGCTCGAGCGCGCTCATCACCGCCTCGACGATCGTGTTGATGGGCTCGCTGAGCGCGTCGCGGATCTCGTCGGAGTTGACGAGCACGGTCTTGGGCACGCCAGCGACCAGATCGCGGCCCTTGACCTCCATCGTGTCCACCTCTTCGGCGGGGTAGGCGTTGCCGATGGTGCACTTGACGCGCTCGGCGCTCTGCTCGCCGATGAGCAAGTTGTACTTGCGCTTCATGTAGGCGATGATCGCGTCATCCATCTTGTCACCACCCACCCGCACCGACTGCGAGTAGACGATGCCCGCGAGGGAGATGACCGCGACCTCGGTCGTCCCGCCGCCGATGTCGACGACCATGTTGCCGCTCGGCTCGGTGATGGGCAGCCCGGCGCCGATGGCGGCCGCCATGGGCTCCTCGATGAGGAAGACCTCGCGGGCGCCGGCGCTCTCGGCCGACTCCTTCACGGCGCGCTTCTCGACCTCGGTGATGCCGAAGGGCACACAGATGATGATCCGGGGCTTCACCAGGGTGCTGCGGTTGTGCGCCCGCTTGATGAAGTAGCGGAGCATCGCCTCGGTGATCTCGAAGTCGGCGATGACGCCGTCGCGGAGGGGGCGGACCGCCTGGATGTTGCCGGGCGTGCGGCCCAGCATCTCCTTGGCCTCCTTGCCCACCGCGAGCACCTTCTTGCTGCCGCGCGCGTCCTGCTGGACGGCCACGACGGACGGCTCACACGACACGATCCCCCGCCCCTTCACGTAGATCAACGTGGTGGCGGTGCCGAGGTCGATGGCCAGATCGTTCGAGAAGAGGCCGTAGAGCCAGTCGAACAGCATACGGGGTCACGCTCTGGTAGCGGGGCGGGCGGCTGCGAAGGCTCGAGCCGTATCGCCCTAAGCTACCGAAATCACAGAAGAGCCAGCGCTCCGCCGGCGCGAGGACGGTGTACGTATCAGATCACCCAGGGCCCGGCAAGCCGGGCGGGCGGGGAGCAACGGCCGGCGGCGGTTGGATCTTCCCCGTTCCTCGACCGTCAACGTAGGGGCTGGCCCCGGTTTCGCCCTCCGCACGGATCCGTTAGATCCTGAGAGCGGGAACTCCTCGATCTTTTTTCCCAAGGACCCTCATGGCTCGGCGTCGAACCCCCCACATGGCATCCGCGGACGAAAAGCCGCTGAGCGAGGCCGAGCTGCGCGGGATGGAGGCTTCGGCCTTGGTCGAAGCGGCCAAGAGTGGGGATCCGAACGCCTTCGACGCGCTGGTCCGACGCTACCGCTCGCGCATCTTCGCCCTCGCGCTGCACCTCACGGGCAGCCGCAGCGAGGCGGACGACATCACCCAGGACGCGTTCCTGCGCGCGTACAAGAACATCGAGCGGTTCGAGGGCCGGAGCGAGTTCTTCACCTGGCTCTATCGGATCGCCCTCAACCGGGCACTGAACGTCCGTCGAGATCGACGGCGGCGCATCACGATGAGCATCGAGGATCCCCGCCTCAGCCTCGCGCTCCAGGTCGACGCCCACGGCGACCCCCGCCGCACCCTGGAGCTGCGCGAGACCTACACCCTGCTCCTGCGCGCCTTCGACGGCCTGAGCCCCCTGCTCCGGACCACCCTGGCGCTGACCCTCCTCCAAGGCTTCTCCTACAAGGAGGCGGCGGTCGTCCTCGACACCACCGAAGGCACCATCGCCTGGCGCGTCCACGAGGCCCGCCGGAAGATGCGCGAGTCCATGGCCAAGATGCTCAAGGACCCCACCCCGGTGGAGCGCCTCAAGGTCGCGGAGCTCAACCGCCAGCGCCGCGAAGACCAGCCCCCCTCCCTCGAGAGCGCCCTCGCCGCCCTGGTCATGCCCGCCGGCACCCCCGGCCTGACCCGCTAGCGGGCTCGAGAGCGAGCGCAGCGAAGCGAGCCCC
>SHBB01000440.1 GCA_004213565.1 Sandaracinaceae bacterium | reverse complement strand
ACGTCGACGCGGACGGCGATGGGCTGCACGACCCCTACCTCGCGGCGCCCCTGCCCCTGCCGAGCTCCGACGGCGACGCGAGCCCCGACTTCCTCGACCGCGACGCAGACGGCGACGGCCTGAGCGACACCCTCGAGGCGGGCGGGACCGACGTGGACGGCGACGGCGTGCCGGACGGCGCGACCGACGGCGACGGCGACGGCATCGCGGACGCGCTGACCGGCGCGGGCGCCCTGCCCACTCCGGACACCGACGGCGACATGACGCCGGACTACCAGGACCTCGACGCGGACGGCGACGGCATCGTCGACGCGACCGAGGGCACCGACGCCGACGCGGACGGCACGCCGGACATCACCCCGGTGGGCGCGGACACGGACGGCGACGGCATCGACGACGCGTTCGACGTCGACTGCGTGGACGCGGCGGACTGTGGCGGCGTCATCGGCGCCATCGCGCCGCTCCCGAACCGCGACGGAGAGGGCCCCGCCGACTGGCGTGACCTCGACAGCGACGGGGACGGCATCACCGACGGCGTCGAGTGCCCGATGCCCGCGAGCTGCGCGGACTCGGACATGGACGGCACCCCCGACTACCTCTCGAGCGACGCGGACGGCGACGGCATCGACGACGCCATCGAAGGGCACGACGCCGACTTCGACGGAGTGGCCGACACGACGCCGAGCGGCGTGGACACCGACGGCGACGGCCTCGACGACGCGTTCGACGCGGACTGCGTGGACGCGGCGGCGTGCGGCGGCGTGATCGGCGTCCCGGCGCCGACCCCGGACCTCGACATGGACGGGACCCCGAACTTCCAGGATCCCGACGACGACGGCGACGGCATGACCACCGCCACCGAGCGTCAGGACGCGATGGACTACACGGGCCCGGCGACGGATCCGACGGACATCGACGAGGACGGGCTCCCGAACTGGTACGACGACGACACCGACGGCGACGGGGCGAGCGACCGCACCGAGAGCGGCGGCGACCGTGACGAGGACGACAACGGCATCCTCGACTACATGGACCCGACCTTCTCCCCGGCCGACACCGACATGGACGGCGTGATCGACTCGGTCGAGTGCCCGGCCCCGGCCTCTCCGGCCGCGGGTGACTGCCCCGACAGCGACGGTGACGGCATGCCCGACTACGACGACACCGACGACGACGGCGACGGGATCCCGACCGCCGACGAAGAGGCGGCCGGGCCCGACTCCGACGGCGACGGCGTCCCGAACCGCCTCGACCTCGACTCCGACGACGACGGCATCGCCGACTCGGTGGAGGGCGCGGGCGACACCGACGGTGACGGACGCGGCGACGCCTACGACCTCGACGCGGACGGCGACGGCCTGCTCGACGTGGTCGAGGGCGGCGGCGCGAGCTTCGACGCGGACGGCGACGGCCGCATCGACGACGACGCGGACGCGGACGGCAACGGCTTCGCCGACGTGGTGGACATGGGCGCGGGCGGCACGGCGCTGCCGGTCCCGGACACCGACATGGACGGCACGCCGGACTTCCAGGACACCGACTCCGACGGCGACGGCGCCCCGGACGCGACCGAGGCCCACGACGCGGACGGCGACGGCGTGCCCGACGTGACGCCGAGCGGCATGGACACGAACGGCGACGGGCTCGACGACGCCTACGACCCGACGCTCGACGGGACCGCGGCGACCAACCCCGACACCGACGGCGACGGCATCATCGACGTGCTCGACGTCGACGACGACGGTGACGGCATCCACACGCGCTACGAGGGGCCGACCACCCAGGACACCGACGGCGACGGCACGCCCGACTACCTCGACCCCGACGACGACGGCGACGGCGTCCCGACGGCCGACGAGAACGGCGACCCGAACGGCGACGGAAACCCCGACGACGCGCAGGACGGCGACGGCGACGGCATCCCCGACTACCTCGACCCCGAGGACGACGGGCCGGTCACCGGTGGCGGCCTCTCGGGCGGCGCGCTCTGCGCCGCGACCCCGGGACGCGGTAGTCTCCCCGCCGGCATCTTCCTCGCGCTCGCGATGGCGGGCCTCTTCCTCCGGCGCCGCCGCTAGGGGCCGCGCGCGCCCGCTCGAGCGGGCGCGCGCATCACGAACTTCGCTCCCATCGACCTCGAGAGATCAGGGGACCACCTTCATGCTTCAGCTCCGAACGCTCACCCTCTCCGCGCTCCTCTTGGCGCTCCTCGCGCCCGGGATCGCCAGCGCCCAGTCGGGCACCCTCAACCGCTTCCGCGCGTCGGAGACGACCGAAGACGACTTCCACCTGAGCAGGCCTGGTGACTTCGGGCACGTGCGCCTCAGCGCGCAGCTCCACGTCGACTACGGCCTCAACCCGCTCGTGTGGGAGGGCATGCGTGGCGACACCGGCTCCGAGGAGTTCTCGATCGTCGAGCATCAGCTCAACGGCACCCTCGGGCTCGGCTTCGGGCTCTTCGATCGGCTCGTGATCTTCGCGGGGCTGCCCATCACGATGGTGATGGACGGCGCGAGCGAGATGGAGGCGATGCGGGTCGGCGCGCCCGTCGCCGACGGCGCCGGCCTCGGGGACGCCTATCTCGGCGCGCGCGTCCGGCTCTTCGGCGAGGACGAGGACCCCGGCACCCTCGGCCTGCAGGTCACGGGCACCTTCCCGACCTCGATCGACGGGAGCTACCGCGGCGAGCCCTTCCTCACCCTGCACCCCGAGCTGCTCGGCGAGCTCCGCCCGACCGACGATCTGCGCATCGTGCTGAACGTCGGCGCCCTGGTCCGCGAGGAGACCAGCGCGATGACCAACCTCCAGTTCCGCCACGAGCTCACCTACGGGCTCGGCCTCGGCTACGCGGTCTGGCGCGACGAGAGCGCGCCGCGCACCCACCTCGACCTGGTCGCGCAGGTCTACGGCGCGACCGCGTTCGCCCTCATCGGCGAGCGTGACGGCACCGCGGTCGAGGCCACGGGCGGCGCGAAGTTCTTCCACGAGAGCGGCGTCGTCGCGGGCCTCGCGGCTGGCCCCGGCCTCGCGCGCGGCTTCGGCAGCCCCGACCTGCGCCTCATCGCCACCGTCGGCTGGGCCATGCCCGAGCCGGAGGACGAGGTCGACGGAGACCGCGACGGCGACGGGATCATGGACTCGGTGGACCAGTGCCGAGACCAGCCCGAGGACGTCGACAGCTTCGAGGACGAGGACGGCTGCCCCGACCCGGACAACGACGGCGACGGCATCCTCGACGAGCCCGACGAGTGCCCGATGGAGCCGGAGACGGTCAACGAGGTCGACGACGCGGACGGCTGCCCCGACGAGGTGGGCGACCGTGACGGCGACGGCCTGAACGACGTCGCCGACCAGTGCCCCGACGACCCCGAGGACGTCGACCAGCACGAGGACGAGGACGGCTGCCCCGACCCGGACAACGACGGCGACGGAGTGCTCGACGCGGCCGACGAGTGCGTCAACGAGCCGGGCGTGGTCGAGAACCGCGGCTGCCCCGACGCGGACCGCGACGGCGACACCGTGGTCGACCGCCGGGACAACTGCCCCGACGAGCCCGGCCCGGTCGAGAACCACGGCTGCGCCGAGGAGCAGCAGGTCGTCATCGAGGACGGCCGGCTGGAGATCCTCGACCACGTCTACTTCCGCACGAACCGCGCGACCATCCAGCGCCGCAGCTTCGCGCTGCTGCTGAACGTCGCGCGGGTCATCAACGCCCACCCCGAGATCGCGCGGATCAGCGTGGAGGGCCACACCGACGCGCGCGGCCGCCGCGAGCGCAACATGACCCTCAGTCAGCAGCGCGCGGAGGCGGTCGTCGAGTTCCTCGTCGAGCGCGGCGACGTCGACGCGAGCCGCCTCGAGGCGCACGGCTACGGCCCGGACCGCCCCGTGGTGGAGAACGCGAGCACGACGGCGGAGCACGCGCAGAACCGCCGCGTGGAGTTCAACATCCCGAGCGGCGACATCGAGCAGCGCGACAGCGGCCCCTCGGCCGACACCATCGACCGCTGATCGGAGCCCCTCTCCAACTCGAGAGCGCCTCGGTTCGCCGGGGCGCTCTTTTTCGTGTCGCCTCCCCTTGGTGACAACCGCGCGCGGGGGCGTACCTGGGGAGCCCCGAGAAGGAGCCCCATCGAGATGAACGCCAAAGTCAGCGACGTCATGGCCAAGCGAGTGATCACCGCGGAGCCGCACCACACCGTGGATCACGTGCGCGGTCTCATGCAGCGAAACAAGATCTCGGCCGTGCCCGTCGTGGGCCCGAGCGGCGAGGCCGTCGGCATCGTCACCAGCACCGACCTCGTCGCCGAGCACCCCGGCGGCGCGCACATCTCCCAGCTCATGACCGAGGGCGTGCGCGCCGTGCCGGCCTACAACGACGCCAGCGTCGCGGCCCGCATCATGCGCAAGCAGAAGCTCCACCACGTCGTCGTGACCCACGAGAAGAAGGTCGTCGGCATCGTGAGCGCGTTCGATCTCCTGAAGCTCGTGGAGGACCACCGCTTCGTCATGAAGAGCGGCCCGACGCCCTCCAAGAAGGCGAAGGGCTCGCGCAAGGGCAGCGCGGCGTAGTCGCGGGTCGAGCCGGATCGCCGCGGGTGTCGTACCCTCGGACGGTGCGCCGCCGCCTCGCGATCCTCGCCTCGCTCGCCCTGATGGCGGCGGCGTGCTCCGAGGAGGGGCCGCCCGCCGATCCCTACGCGGACGGCGTACGCGCGGCGCGCGCAGCGGACCCGAGCGCGGCGGCCGAGGCGTACCGCGCCGCGATCGAGGCTTCCCCGCGCGACGACCGCGCCTGGGCCGGCCTGACCCGCGCCCAGCTCCGCCTCGGCGTGGACGCGACCGAGAGCGCGCGCCGTCTGTCGGCGCTGGCGCCCGGATCCAACGACGCGCGGGAGCTGCTCGGCCTCGCGCTGCTCGCGAGCGGCGACGCCGAGGGCGCGCGCCCCGCGCTCGAGCGGGCCTACGCCACCGACCCGCGTCGACACCGCCTCTGCTTCCCCCTCGCGCGGGCCCGAGAGCGCACCGGGCGCGGCACCCCGCTCCACTACCGCCGCTGCGCCGACCGCGGCGTCGACGTCGCGCCCTCGCTCGTCGCCGCCACGCGGCTCTCCCTCGATCGGCTCGGCGACGCGGCGACGCCCCACGCCGTCTCCGTCACCCTCGCGCGCCTCGCGCCCGACCTCGATCGGGCGGAGCAGGCCGCCACCACCGACCAGGTTCGACAAGCCATCGCGGCGCAGCGCTCGCGCATCGCGCGCCTGCGCGCCGGCGTCGGTGGTCCCGTGACGCTCGACGCCGTCCGCGCGCAGGCCGCCGCGCTGGGAGCCTCCGCGCCGGCTTGTCCGCCAGCGCGGTGAGCGATCAGCGCGACACCGGTCGACGGGCCACCGCGCAGCGGCGCTCCACCCGCACCTCACCCATCGTCCGCGTGGGCACGAGCTCCACGTCCAGGTAGAGGTCGGCGACCTCGGTCCATCCTGCCGACTTGGCTCGGGTGAGCCATCGCGCGCGCGCCTCCGGCCACGCCTTGGGCGCCACGAGGTACAGCCGGCCGTCGAACGGCTCTCGCGGATGCAAGACGCTCCAGTTGCGGCGCAGCGTGGACAGATGCTCGACCACCGCCTCCGGATCGCGCGCCACGCCGTCGAGCCGGGCCTCGCCGGCCGCGTCGATCTCCAGGGTGGGGCCGTACGCGTCTCTCTCGCAGCGGTCTCTCTGCGCCTCGGGGACCGTGGGCAGGTCGAGCCGGGACGGCATCGAGTCGCTCCTCAGCGCGCGGGCGTTGCGCACGTCGTGGGCGTGGCCCCGTGTCAGGCCGAAGCCGAGCGCGCCGACCACGAACACGACCGCCGCCAGCGCTCGCGCGGACGGGCTCGAGCGTCGCCCGCTGCGGAGCCGCGAGACGAGCAGCGCGCCGAAGGTCGCGATCGCCACGGCGACCAGCGCGGCCTCCCGCCACGGCGCTGCGTGCGAGAAGCCTGCGATCTCGGCCGCCACGCGGGTCCAGAACGGCTCGCATCCAATCCGCAAGAACCCACGCCACAGCCCGTGCATCGCGACGACGTGGCTCGCGCCGGCCGCGGCGACGAGCACGGCCGCGGCGGCGCAGAACCCGCGGGCGCCCGGCTTCACGCGCCCCAGCGCGAGGAGCGTGCACGGCGCCGCGAGGACCAGCGCCGGCCCGAGCAGATGCGCGGTGGTGATCTCCCAGCTGGCCGCGATCCCCCACCAGAACAGGCCTGGCTCCGCCTCCCTCGTGAAGACCCTGACCATCTGCCAGCGCTGCCACGCCAGCGCCGCCACCGACGCGACCAGGAACGTCGTCAGGATCGTCGCGCTCAGTGCGACCGGCCACGCGCGCCGGGTCGCGACGAGCGCGAACCCCGACGCGAAGAGCGCGACGCAGAGCCAGGCCGTCAGCCCCAGCGTGAGCGGGTCGCCGATCCGGATCAGCTCTTCCATCCACCGCAGGTCGCCCCTCACGGCAGCCCCGCCCGGAAGAGAAACGCCGCGTACCCCAGCCAGTCGAGCGCGGCGATCGACGCGAGCGTCACCCCCGCCACGAACAGCCCGATCGTCCATGCCTCTCGCGCCACGCGCGAAGGACAGCGGCGCCGGGCCGAGGTTCCAAGCTCGTCGTTTCACGGCTACCCAGCCCGGGTTTCGCGCTGCCTCGAGAAAAAATCATCGGGCGTGTCGATTCTCGCGGAGCCCGTTCGACCAGGGGATGAAGCCGAGAAGGCGAGATAACGGGAGGAACGACAAATGTCCTACGATTACGGTAAGTTCAACTGGTTCGAATTGGTCACTGCGGAGGTCGAGCGCGCGAAGGCGTTCTACCCGGAGACGCTGCCCTGGAAGGCGAAGGACGCCGAGATGCCGGGGTTCGACTACACCCTGCTGATGCACGGCGAGACGAGCGTCGCCGGGCTGACCAAGCCTCAGCAGGAGGGCGTGCCGAGTCACTGGCTCAGCTACGTCTCGGTGAAGGACGTCGACGCCACCGCGACGAAGGTGGTGAAGCACGGCGGCAAGCTCCTGGCCGACGCGTTCGACGTGCCGACGGTGGGTCGCATGCAGCCGATCACCGATCCCGAGGGCGCCGCGCTCGTGCTGTTCCACGCGGCCGAGGGTGAGCCTCCGACGACGGAAGGGCCGGGCAGCTGGCACTGGAACGAGCTGTGGGCGAACGACCCCGAGAAGCTGCTCGCCTTCTACGAGGGCGTGCTCGGCTGGACCAACGACTCGATGGAGATGCCGAACGGCACCTACTTCGTGCTGAAGAACGGCGACGCGATGCGCGGCGGCCTGATGAAGAAGCCGACGGCCGAGATCCCGAGCATGTGGCTGCAGTACGTGACGGTCGAGAACGCCGACGACGCGGTCGCGCGCGCCGAGCGGAACGGGGCGAAGAAGCTCGGCGAGCTGATGGACGTGCCGGGCGTCGGGCGCTTCGGCATGTTCTCGGACCCCACGGGCGCCGTGCTCGGGGTGATCACCCCGGCGAGCTGAGAAACGGGTATCCTTCACCAAAGGGGAAGACATGCAATATCTATTGTTGATCTACGAGGACGAGAAGGTCGCCAAGGACATGACGCCGGAGGAGATGCAGGCGGTCATCGCCGAGTACGGCACCTTCACCGAGGGCATCGTGAAGTCGGGGCACTTCAAGGGCGGTGAGGCCCTCGAGCCCGTCGACACGGCCACCACGGTCCGGGTCCGGGACGGCAAGACGGTCAAGACGGACGGCCCCTTCGCGGAGACCCGCGAGCAGCTCGGCGGCTACTACCTCATCGAGGCGCCGGACCTCGACGAGGCCTGCAGCATCGCGGCGAAGATCCCCGCGGCGCGCAACGGATCCATCGAGATCCGCCCCATCATGACGTTTGACTGACCGCGCCCTCATGAGCGTGCGCGCCGAGGTCGATCGGCTCTATCGCGAAGAGCACGGTCGGATCGTCGCGCCGCTCATCCGTCTCCTCGGCGACTTCGACCGCGCCGAGGAGGTGGTTCACGAGGCCTTCGAGGCGGCGCTCAGCCAGTGGCCCGCCGAGGGCCTCCCCGACGAGCCCCGCGCGTGGCTGCTCCGTGCCGCGCGCAACAAGGCCATCGACCGCATCCGCCGCAGCCGCAGCTTCGCCGACAAGCGCGCGGAGCTGAAGGCGGTCGCGGACATCGAGAGCGCCTTCGCGCCGTCGGCGGACGAGCTGCTCGAGCTCGGGCCGCGCGACGACATGCTGCGGCTGGTCTTCACCTGCTGTCACCCCGCGATCGCCGCCGACGCGCAGATCGCGCTCACGCTCCGCGCCATCTGCGGCCTGACCACGCCCGAGATCGCGCGCGCCTTCCTCGTCGACGAGAAGGCGATGGCGCAGCGCCTGGTCCGGGTGAAGAAGAAGATCCGCGGGGCCCGGATCCCCTACCGCGTGCCGGCCCCCGAGGAGCTCCCGGAGCGGATCGACGCGGTGCTGCACGCGCTCTATCTGGTCTTCAACGAGGGCTACGCGGCCACCGCGGGGGACGCGCTCGTTCGCAAGGATCTCTGCGGGACCGCGATCCGGCTCGCGGAGCTGGTCAGCGCGCTGTTGCCGCGGGAGCCGGGTCCGAAGGGCCTGCTCGCGCTCATGCTGCTCCACGACGCGCGCCGCCACGCGCGGGTCGACGCGCTCGGAGAGCTCGTGCTCCTCGAGGACCAGGACCGGGGCCTGTGGGACCGGGCGCAGATCGCCCGCGCGCT
>SHBB01000044.1 GCA_004213565.1 Sandaracinaceae bacterium | reverse complement strand
GGAGGGCGCGCTCGCGGGCCTTCTCGAAGGCGCCGTGGTGCGCGAAGCCGCCGATCGCGCGCTGGAGGGCGCCGAGGAGGTGCTCGTCGCTCGCCTCGTCGAAGAGGAAGCCGTTGCCGGTCGTGAGCTCTGCGTCGCAGTCGACCACCGTGTCGGCCACGCCGTCCGCCCGGAGGCCGATCGGGAGCGCGCCGTAGCGGTGCGCGCGGAGCTGGAGGTTGCCGCCGGGGGCCTGCTGCGGCGGCACGAGCACGCAGTCGGCGCCGCCGAGCGCGCGGTGGACCTGCGCGCTGTCCACGTCGTCCCGGATCGCGAGGCGGTCGGGCCAGCGCTTGGCGTGCTCCTCGAGCACCTCGAGCAGCTTCCGGTCGCCCTCGCCCTCGCCGAAGATCGCGATCTGCACGTCGTTCCGCATCAGGCGGCTGACCACCCGGGCGAGGCTGTCGAGGCCCGAGCGCGCCTTCACCTCGCCGATCACGGCGATGAGCGCGACGTCGTCCCGGATGGGCAGCTCGAGCGCGGACTGGAGCGCGACCTTGCAGCGACGCTTGCCGGCGCGATCCATCGGGTCGAAGCGCGCCTCGAGGTAGGCGTCGGTGGTGGGGTTCCAGACCGCCACGTCCACGCCGAAGGCGATGCCGGTCAGCTCGCTCCCGCGCTGGGAGAAGACGCCCTCGAGGCCAGCGCCGTCGCGGGTGATCTCCTTGGCGTAGGTCGGTGAGACCGTGGTGACGCGGTCGGACTCGAGCACGCCGCCCTTCAGGAAGCTGACCTTGCCGTGGAACTCGAGGCCCTCGATGTTCCAGAGCCGCTCCGGGAGGCCGAGCGCGGCGAGGATCTCGCGGTCGAAGAGGCCCTGCTTCGCGACGTCGTAGACGGTCTGCACGGTGCCGATCTCGAGCTCGAGGAGGTCGACGAGCACCGGGACGAGCGCGGTCTGCCAGCCGTGGCAGTGCACCACGTCGAAGCCCTTCTCGTCGTTCTTGAGCACCTCGATCGCGCCCTTGCAGAACGCGCCGAAGCGGCGGCCGTCGCCCAGATCCTGGCTCTCGGTCGGGACCTCCCGCACCTGCGAGAACATCTCCTCGTGACCGAGGAAGAGCAGGTCCACGCCAGCCGCGGTGCGGCCGTCGAAGACCTGGAAGGCGGTCTTCTCGCCGGCCAGATCGACCTCGACCTTCCGCAGTCGGCGGGCGAGCCCGCGGCCTGCGGCGTCGACGAAGCCGTAGAGCGGCGAGAGCACGACGACTTCGTGCCCTCGGCCCTTGAGCGCCTTGGCGAGCGCGGCGCACGCGTCGCCGGTCGGCGTGGTGCCGGAGTGGGGAGAGACCTCGGGGGTGACGAACAATAGGCGCATCGGACGGGCGAACATACGCGGAGTGAGGGGTCGGCGCCAGGTCAGCGCGGCCGAAGGTCGAACCGCCTCTCTTCTGCCCGTCGAGGAGCCCGGATCCGGGCCGTCGCGCTCCGGGATCCTTCGCGCTCGCTGCCTGCTATGCTCCGCGCCCCATGAGCTCCCGCGCCCGCGTCTGGACCGTCCTCGGCCTCACCGTCGCCCTCGTCGGTGGCGCGTTCTGGTGGATCCAGGCCAGCGAGCAGGAGGAGATCACCGCCGCGGCCCAGGCCCGCGAGGCCCGGCGTCGCGAGCGCGAGGCGGAGGAGCAGGAGCAGTGGGGCCGGGTGGCCGACGAGAGCGACGCGCTCGTTCCCCCGATGCTCGAGGGGATCCAGCTCGGCATGAGCATCGATCGGGCGCGCCGCGCGCGGCCCGCGATGGAGCCGAACGTGGTGCAGCGTGACCCCGACGAGCCGGACCTGGTCCACTACGAAGAGCGCTTCGAGAACGGCGCGCGCGCGGTCTACGTCTTCGAGCAGGACCCCGACCGGCTGCAGCGGATCCAGGTGCTGAGCATGCTCCCGAGCGGCGACGCCATCGCGCCACACCTGATGGCGATGAACGAGCAATACGGCACACCCACCGGCGTGTGGGACTGCCCGCAGACGGGCGGCGTGCCCACCCGGCGCTTCACGTGGCGGCACGGGCAGGTGACGGTGGTCGACATCTTCCTCGTCTACGGCGGGCGCGTCTCGCAGACCCTCTACATCGCTCCGACCCCCGTCATCGGCAGGAGCCTGGTCCGATCGCGCTGTCACCCCGTGCCCGCGGATCAGATCGCGACGTTCCCCGCCGCCGATCCCTCCCAGCTCCAGCCCGACGGCCCGTAGCGCTTGCGAAACCGCACGGCGGCGTCACCCTGCGCGCCGTGCATCGCCTGACCGTCTTGGCTTGTGCGCTCCTCGTCGGCTGCACCGCCTCCCATCCACTCGACCATCCGATCGACGTGGACGCGTCCCCGCACGACTCCGCGGGAGTGTGCGCCCTGCCGTGCGCGCGCGACTCGGACTGCGACGTGGAGGAGGCCTGTCACGCCGGGGCGTGCGAGTGGGTCGGCTGCGCCACCGACGCCGACTGCCCCAGCGGTCACGGCTGCGACGCGCCTTCGCGCCATTGCATGCCGACTTGCTCCGACGCGGTGCCTTGCCCCACCGACGCGGGCGCCGAGGGGCCCGTGATGTGCCTGGACGGCCTGTGCCGTCACCGCGGCTGCCCGTCCGACGCCTGGTGCCGCGAGCAGATGGACGAGGGCCCGCACGCGCGCTTCCGCTGCCAGCGCCACGCGCGCGACGAGGTGAAGCGCTGCGACCGCGTCTGCGTCAGCGACGCCGACTGTCACTCCAGCGACAACCGCCACCCCGCCCACTGCCGCTACGGCTACTGCGTCTTCGAGGCCTGCGCCGCCGACGCCGAGTGCGCCGAGTGGCACGACGCCCGGTTCACCTGCGTGCGCTGACCCGAGAGCGCATCCGGCGCGCCTCGAGCTGCGTTCAGTCCTGGCTCGCGGCGCCGAAGGTGTGACTCAGCAGCATCTCTCGCTCGAGCGGTCTAGAGCGAGCTCGGAGAAGGAGGCGACCCACGCAGGGGAGCTCATCCCCCTCGAGGGCGGGCTGGAAGTCGACGGGGAAGCCTACCCGGCCGTCGGTCCTGAAGCGCACGCGAACGGTCAGGCGCGGCGTGTCTGGGATGCATCGCATCACGTCGTCCTCCAGTAGAGACAGCGCCTCGCGCGCGGCCGCGATCTCTCGCGCCAGCAGTTCGCTGGGGCGCGCACCGGGGAGGGGATCGCAGAGCCGGTCCCGGCAGCGATAGACGGCGTGCTCTCCGCAGGTCAGCACCTCGTATTCGGCGCGCCGCGCTTGCACGATCGACAGCTCCACCTCTTCGCAGCCTCTGGCGTACGCGATCTGCTGCGCGGCGTCGAGCATGGAGAAGCGTCCGCAGCCGGCGAGTAGCAGCGCAGTGGCAAGCAAGACAAGCGAGCGAGACATGCGTGGTCCTACCGCGAACCCGAGGTGAGAATCAACGACACCGGGTGATGCTGCCGCCTCTGGGGGCATTCACGGCGCGGCCGGCGGCGGAGCGCTTAACGGGAGCCGCGCTCACGACCGTGAGAGGGCGTCGTGGACGCGATGGATCTCGCCGAACGAAGTACGCCCTCGATGCCCTCGCGTGGTCGGAGAAGCAGGCCCGCCACGCGACCGCCATGGCCGGGCCGCGGTCCATGAAGAGGGGCCGAATCGGCGACTGAGGGGGGCGCTTCTCGCGTCGATCATACGACGGTACGTTGTCTCGTCTCACCCCGCGCTCGCTCGGCGCCAGGCGGCGATGAGCATTCGGGCCGCGTCCTGGACGGCCTCGGGCGTGGTCCCGCGTCCGAGGGAGAGGCGGACGGTGCCGAGGGCGGCGCGTGGGTCGACGCCCATGGCGGTGATGACGGCCGAGGGGGTCTCGTCCCCCTCGTGGCAGGCGGAGCCGGCCGAGGCGGCGAGGCCAGGCACGCTGGCGAGGAGCGACGCGCCCGAGACGCCGGGGAAGCGCACGCTCGCGGTGTTGGGGAGGCGGGGCACGCGCTCTCCGTGCACGGCGAGGTCCGGGACGCCGGCGCGGAGGCGTGAGACGAGCGCGTCTCGGAGGCCGGCCACGCGCTCGGCCTCTCGCGCGAGGTCGGCGCGCGCGACGCGACACGCCGCGCCGAGCCCGGCCGCGCCGACGACGTTCTCCGTCCCGGGCCGGAGGCCGCGCTCGTGACCGGCGCCGACGGTGAAGGGGGCGAGCGTCACGCCGCGGCGCACGAAGAGCGCGCCGACCCCCTTCGGGCCGTAGAGCTTGTGGGCGGCGACCGAGAGCAGGTCGACGCCGAGGGCCTCCACGTCGACCGGGACCTTGCCCACCGACTGCGCGGCGTCGCTGTGCATCAGGGCGCCCGCCGCGTGCGCCGCCGCCGCGAGGTCGGCGATCGGCTGGAGCACGCCGGTCTCGTTGTTGGCGTGCATGACGCTGACGAGCGCGGCGCCGTCGAGCGAGGTGAGGCGCGTTCGGCCGTCCGCGTCGATGGGGAGCACGCGAACTTCCCGGCCCTCGTCGCGGAGCCGCTCGGCGGGGGCGCGCGTGGCGGGGTGCTCGACGGCGGAGATCACAAGGGCGCCGCGGCGCGCGCGGAGCACGCCGTGCAGGGCGAGGTTGTTCGCCTCGGTGCCGCCGGACGTGAAGACGATCTCGTCGGGCTGCGCGCCGAGGAGCGCCGCGACCTCGCCCCGCGCGCGCTCGAGCGCGGCGCGGGCGCGCTGGCCGTAGACGTGCCCGCTCGAGGGGTTCCCCCACGCGTCCATCGCCTCGATCATCGCCGCGCGGACCTCCGCGTGGAGCGGGGTTGTGGCGTTGTGATCCAGGTAGATCGGGTCAGTCACGGCGGTGAGTCTCGCGCATCCGGATCGCCACGACCACGCCCGACGCGAAGGTCAGCGCGGCGATGGCCCAGAGCGACGCGTGGAGGCCGAGCGAGTCGGCGATCACACCCGCGACGAGCGCGCCGAACGCGTAGCCGAGGTCGCGCCAGAGCCGATAGACGCCGACGGACGAGGCGCGCCACGCGGGGTGCGCGACGTCGCCGATCGCCGCGAGCAGGGTCGGGTAGACCATCGCCGTGCCCGCCCCGAGGAGCGCGGCGCCCGCCGCGAAGCCCCAGAAGTCGTCCGACAGGGTGATCACCACGATGCCGATGGCCTGGGTCCACATGCCGAGCACGATGAGGCCCTTGCGCCCGACGCGGTCCGAGAGCGCGCCCGTGAACAGCTGCCCGATGCCCCAGACGCCCGGGTAGATCGCCGCGAGCCAGCCGATCTGCGCGAGGCTCATGCCGGCGGCGGCGAAGAAGAGCGGGAACAGCCCCCACGCCATGCCGTCGTTGAGGTTGTTGACCAGGCCCGCCTGGCTCACCGAGGAGAGGTCCGGGTCGAAGAGCGAGGTCCGGAAGAAGACCTGACGCTGCGACGGCAGCCCCTCCGGGGGCACGCCGCCAGCGAGCGCGGCCTCCGTGTCCACGTGCCCGCGCGTCTCCCGCACCAGCGTCGCCGACAGCGCGAGCCCGATGAGCGCGCAGCCGACGCCGAGGTAGAAGGGCTCGGGCCGGAGGCTCCAGTGACTCGCGATGTACCCGGTGGCGAGCGCGGCGCCCGCGACCGCGAAGTAGCCGGCGAACTCGTTGAGGCCCATCGCGAGCCCGCGGTTCTTGGGGCCCGCGAGGTCGATCTTCATGATCACCGTCGTCGACCACGTCAGGCCCTGGCTGATCCCGAGCAGGGCGTTGGCGAAGAGCACCCAGCTCCAGGTCGGGGCCCACATGAGCAGCCACGGCACGGGGAGCGCGACGAGCCAGCCGGCGATGAGCACGATCTTGCGGCCGTACGCGTCGGAGAGCCGGCCCGCGAAGTAGTTCGTCAGCGCCTTGGTGACGCCGAAGACAACGATGAACGAGAGCACCGCGGTCCGCGCCGCGAGCAGGAACTCCTCCTCCGCGATCGACGGCAGGATGCTCCGCTCCATGCCCACCATCGCGCCGACGAAGGCGTTGACGAGCACGAGCAGCGAGAACTGCGCGAGGTTCTCCCGCAGGCCGAGCGCGGGCCTCTCGCTCACGCGCTCACCTGGGCGCCTTCGATGGGCAGCCCTCGCGCCGTCCACTCGCGCACGCCGTCCTCGAGGCGCCGCGCTCTGCGACCCGACGCACGCAGCCGGCGCACCGCCTCGACCGCGAGCACGCAGTAGGGCCCGCGGCAGTAGGCGACGATCTCCTTGCGCTTGGGCAGCTTCGCGAGCCGCGCCTCGAGCGCTCCGAGCGGAACGCTGAGCGCCCCCGGCAGATGCGCCGCCTCGAACTCCTCGAGCGGGCGCACGTCGATGACCACGGCGGATCCGTCCCGCATGCGCGCGTGCAGGGCGGACGCGTCGATGGGCTCGTCGGTCCCGTCGTCGAGGAAGCGCCGCGTCGCCTGCTCCACCTCGGCCAGGTGACGCGCCGCCACGCGCCGCAGCGACGCGTAGAGCTCCACCACGTCGTCCGACGCGAGCTGATAGCGGACGTGGAGCCCCAGCTTCTCGCGCGTCACCAGCCCCGCGCGCCAGAGGGTCTGCAGATGCTGCGACGTGCTCGCGACGCTCGCGCCGCACGCGTGGGCCAGCGCGTCGACGGTGCGCGGCGCCTGCGCGAGAAGATCGAGCAGCTCGAGGCGGGTGGGGTGACCCAGCGCCTTGCCCACGCGCGCGAAGGCGCCGAAGAAGAGCGGTTTGTGTCCGCCGCTATCTGTTCTGTTGTTCAATGGAATCGTTGAATAGTGTGGCCACGCCTTCGCCGCAACCTCGTCTGCGCGACGACGCCCGCCTGCAGGCGGCGCGGGCGTGCAGGAGGCGCTCTGCCGACGCGAGGATCTGTTCCGCGGCCGCCTCCCGCGGTAGGTGGTGCGCTCCCGCTCCGGAGCGTCACGAGATTGCACCGACATGGACGCCGCGCCTCGTGCGTAGGGTCGGTGGCGCGACGGAAGCGCGAGGAGGAAGCAGAGACGATGGCCGCTGACGCACGATTCTGGGACGACATCGCGGAGAAGTACGCCGCCAAGCCGGTGGAGAACGTGCGCGCGTACCACCGCAAGCTCGAGATCACGAAGGCGCGGCTGCGTCGCGACCAGACCCTCCTCGACGTCGGGTGCGGCACCGGGTCGCTCGCGCTCGAGATCGCGCCGCACGTCGAGCACGTGCACGCGGTCGACATCTCGGGCGAGATGATCCGCATCGCGCGGCAGAAGGCTGACGCGGCGAACGCGCGGAACGTCACGTTCCACCAGACCTCGCTCGACGCGCTCCCGCCCTTCGAGCCGGGGGCCTTCGACGGGGTCTGCGCCTACAACATCCTGCACCTGGTGGACGACCGCGCCGGCAAGCTGAAGGCGCTCTACGAGCTGCTCGCGCCGGGCGGCTTCTTGATCTCGTCCACCGTGTGCCTCGGCGACTCCTACAAGCCCTACGGCCTGATCCTCACCGTGATGCGGTGGCTCGGCCGCGCCCCCAAAGTGCACATCGTCCGCGGCGAGGCGCTCATGGCCGAGATGCGTGAAGCGGGCTTCGTCGACGTCGCCGCGCACGAGATCGACGCGGCCGAGATCACCTCGTTCGTCGTCGCCCGCAAGCCGCTCGAGGTCGAGTCGATCAGGGAAGCGTGAACGTCACGATGAGCGGCGGTCGGTCGTAATCGCCGACCTGGCCCGCGCCGCCGAGGGCGACGTAGAGGACGCGCTCCTCGGCGTCGAGGGTGGCGCCGACGATCAGGTGCGACGCGCCGGGCGCGAAGGGCACCTCCCACACGCCGTAGTCGTAGGGCCGCGGGTCGTGTGCGTTCTCGGCCGCGAGGAGGTCCTCGACGTCGAAGAGCCAGTAGTAGTTGTAGCGGTCGTCGACGCCGTAGGGGCACGGGCCGCCGCAGGTGTGGCCGTCCTCCTGCACCGCCTTGTAGCCGATCCCCGTCTCGAGCCCGGCCGTCGAGCCCACGACCACGAAGGTGCGCGTCCCGGGGGCGAAGAAGCCGTACATCCCGCGCGAGAGCGCGTTCCAGACCGGCGAGGCGGGCGGGAACGGCCCCGGCGTCCCCTGCGCTGCGTATTCGGTGCCGCGCTCGTCGAGCATGCGGTCCGGGAAGGGGAAGCTCATGTGCGGGGTCGCGTCCACGGCCGGGCTCGCGTCCGCGTCTCCCGCGATGAGGTCGCCCGGCGCGAACGACCAGAGCGACGGCCCGATGCTGTAGCGTGAGATGATCGAATAGACCGACGACCACCCCGTGTAGTGGGTCGCGCCGAACGCCTCCTGCCAGGGCATCGGGATCGCGCCCATGTAGCCCGCGCTCCGAGCCGCGCCGCTCAGCTCGAACCAGCCGCCCCGCGCGCCCGCGAGGTCGTCCGCGTCCGCGATGACGACGGTGGTGTCCTCGTTGTCGCCGGGCGCGTCGTACCACTGCTCGGCGTTGATCAGGAGCGCGCCATCGACCCACAGCATGCCCGTGACGCGGTCGAGCGACTCCGGGTTGCCGGCCGTGCTCAGCACGTCGACGAACGGCTGGATCGGGTCGTCGGTCACCGGCAGCTCCGCGACCTCGGTCTGCATGCCCGGCTCGACGAGCGGGAACTCCGCGACCGCGGACTGGTGGGCATGCCCGACCACGAAGAGGGAGCGGTTCTCCGGGTTGAAGGCGAGGGTGCCGACCGCGTAGTCGAGCCGTGAGACCCCGAACATGCCGTTGCGCAGGCGAAAGGCGCCGGCGTACGTCAGCGCGTCCATCGACAGCCGCGGCGCGCGGCCCGGAGCGGCGGTGGAGAATTGCCAGGTGTGTTGCGCGGCGAGGGCTCGGCCGTCCACGTCGGCCACGGACGCCTCGACCGCTGCGGTGTAGGTGGCGCTGTCGAGCAGCGGCGCGCTCGGCGTGAGCGTGGCCGTGTCCCCGTCCACGCTGACGGCGGCGTCCACCAGCGCTCCGTCGAGGCTGAGCGTGAAGCTCTCCGCCGTCACCGTGCTCGGCTCGCACGGCGCGCTGAACGTCACCCGGATCGAGGCCTCCACCGCCACATCCGCCGCGCCGTCCTCGGGCGACGTCGAGACCACCGTGAACGCCGCGTCCTCACCACCGTCGACGGCGTCCGATGGGCCGCCATCGCACCCCGCGAGCAGGAGGACCGAGGCGAGAACTGCGCAGCTCGAGGTGCGCAACGAGGAACGAGTCGAGGGACGGGGCATGGTGCAGCTCGGGCAGGTGTGGGGGTGACGGTTCGGACGAGACCCGATAGGCCGGCTGGCGGGTCTATCAGAGCTCGGTGGCCTCGATGCGGCGGTTCTGCGCGCGGCCCTCTTCGGTGTCGTTCGACGCGATGGGCAGCTGGTCTCCGAAGCCCTCCGCCTCGATGCGGCTGCCGTCGATGCCGTGCTCGATCAAGTAGGTGCGGACGGCCTGCGCCCGCGCCTCGGAGAGCGCCTGGTTCCGCGCCGGGTTGCCGACGTTGTCGGTGTGCCCCGCGACCAGGATCCGCGCGCTCGGCCGGTGCGTCATGTACTCCACCACCCGATCGAGTCGCGGGTAGGACTCGGCCTGGATGGTGGCCGCGCCGCTGTCGAAGAGGATCCCCTCGAGCACGAAGCCCTCCTGGCGGGGCGCCTCGGGCGCGTCGGGCCTGGCGGGCGCGGGGGGCAGCGGCGCGGGGCGCCGGCGCCGGTAGCGCATCGTCAGGCGGATGTCCTGGTTGGGCCCCTCGGGCACCTCGACGTTCGCGCGCGTGGCCTCTCGCCCGAGGCTCAGGTAGGTCATCCGGTAGCGTCGGCCCACGGGCACGAGCACCTCGGCGTAGCCGTGCGAGTCGGTCTCGCCCGTGTAGAACTGGCGGCCGTCCGGGTCGGTCAGCTTGATCACGATCCCCTCGATCGGCCCCTCCTCCGGGTCGACCACGAAGAGCCGCATCGCCGCGTGCGTCCGGGTCGCCTCGATCTCCGACGGGCGCTCGCCGTGCGCCTGGTCGGCGGTGTCGGAGTCGTTCAGCTGGAACTCGTCGCTCGCCGCGGCCGCGCCTCCGCCAGCCGTCCCGCCGCCCTCCTCGGAGCCCGATGACTCGTCACCGGAGCCGGAGCCGGAGCCCGAGGCCCCGCCGCTCGGCGCGCTCGAGCCGCAGCCGGTCGCGAGGGACAACGCGAGAACGATGAGTGGTAGACGACGCACGGAGCTCCTCCTGGTGTGGAACGAAACCGCGCCAGGCTATCACGCGCGCCGTCAGTGCACCGTCATCGCCTGGCGCATGCGCTCGGGCGAGTCCCCCGTCCACTCCTGGAACGCGCGGAAGAAGGAGTTGGGCTCGTCGTACCCGAGCAAGAACGAGATCTCGCTGCAGGGCAGCTGCGTCTTGGCCAGGTAGTGCCTCGCGAGGCGCTCCCGCGTGCGCGCGAGGATCCGCTGGTAGCTCGAGTCCTCGCTCCGGAGGCGCCGCTGGAGCGTCCGCTTGCTCACGCCCAGGCGTCGCGCCACCTCCTCCATCGAGGCCTGCCCGGCCGGCAGCGACTCCAGCAGCACCGCTCCCACGCGTTCCGTCATCGACGCGCGCTCGTCGAGCTCCGACAGGCGCCGCCGCAGCTCCGGCTCGAAGACCGTCCACATCGCCTCGTTCGCGGTGAGGAACGGGCGCCGCGCGTCGTCGAGCGAGAACGTCACCGAGAACGCCTCGCCCGCGCTGACCCGGGTCCCGAAGAACGCCTCGAGCTCCGCACGCGGTCGCGTCGACGCCGGCATCGTGACCTGGCGCGGACGGATCCGCGCGCGCGTCGCCATGCGGCCGAGCTGCACGAGGAGCGCGAGCTCCGTCGCGACGAGCGACGACGGCGCCGGCGTGGCGGCATCGAGGAAACGAAACCCCGCGTGGATCGCGTCATCGTCGCGCGCCACGTCCAGTCGCATGGGCGCGAGCAGGCGCTTGTGGAGCGAGAGCCGCTCGAGCGCGACCTCGAGGTCCGGCGCGCAGAGCGCCGCGAACAGCGGCGGCGAGAACCCCTCGGCCGTGATCGCCTCCGCGATGCGCACGGGCAGCGTCGGGTCGTCGATCTCCGCGTCGATCGCCTCCCAGAGCCGAAAGTACGCCGCGGTGTCCAGCGTCGCGTCGGGGCGCGCGAAGAGATCCTGCGGCAGCTCCGCGCGCCGCAGCACGTCTGCCACGTTCACGCCGAGGTCCTGCAGCAGCATCCGCCAGCCTCCATCCACCCTGAACTCGCGCGCTCGTGTCATCGAAGGCCTCCACCCTCGCCCCCGATCCTAGACAGCCCACGAGGCACCGCCCAATCCGATCACGCCACGGCGCCATCGAGAGCCGCCACGCCAATGGACCTACCACGGCACGAGCCGCGCGAATCCGTGGGCGAGGACCACGGGGTAGAGGGCGAGATTGCGGAGCAGCGCGCGTGGCCAGGACCACGCCGGGGCGGGCCCTCCGTCGACGAGCGCCGTCGCCAGGCCCTCGAGGTGCGTGGGGCCGAACGGGCCGTCGTGGATCCTCCGGACGAGCGGCGTCGGCAGCGCGCGGGCGCCGTAGAGCGCGCCGAGCCAGCCGCCCACGATCGCGGCGTGCGTGTCGGTGTCGCCTCCGGCCCGGATGCACGCCTCGATGCCGCTCGACGGGTCGTCACCGAAGCGCAGGAAGCAGTACGCGCAGAGGCCGACGGAGTGGACGACGAACCCCGTGTTCCCCAGGCGCTCGACCGCGGCGCCGAGGGGCTGGTCCGCGAGGGCGAGGGCGGCGTCGATGGCGGCCGACACCTCGGGCGCCTCGACCACGGTGCGTGCGGTCGTGACCAGCGAGCGCCGATCTCGCGAGTCGGTGGATCCGCACAGCGCGGCGAGCTCCGCGACGAAGAGCGCGCCATCCACTGCGCGGTCGTCGGTGTGCGTGAGCCTCGCGATCGCGCGCCCGAGGGAGCGGCGCCGGTCCGGATCCGCCGCGAGCCAGACGCCGAGCACCCCGGCGCGCATGGCGGCCCCGTTGCCCGCCGATCGCACGCCCGGGCGTCGAGCGCCCATCAACATGCGCAGGCAAGCGCGGAGCGTGGCCCCTCCGATGCCGAACGGCAGGCGCGCGAGCCAGCCGACCATCGAGCGTCGGAAGCGGCGGAGACACAGCGCGTCGTCCCCGGCCGACGCGGCGAGCGCCTGCGCGACCAGCGCGCTCTGCTCGGTGTCGTCCGAGACGAAGCCCGTCCGGCCCAAGAGCCGGAAGCGGTCCGCCCCCCGAAACCCGCGCGCGACCCGGCGCCGCGAGAGCCCCTCGAACGGGAGCCCGAGCGCGTCGCCGAGCGCGACGCCGAGGAGCGCGCCGAGCACCCGATCACGTCTGTCCATCCCGTCGGGCACTGCCAGAGTCGTGCCGAACGCCGCGGCTCGTGCACCTCGCCTCGAGCGAAAGCGCAGAGCGTCAGACTGACTGAGAGCGCGGGGGCGAGTGCCAGGCTGGCAGCTGCGTCGTAGGAGGAGCCGCGGTCGGCCCACGGGTGGAGATGGGCGGTACTCGGCTTGGCCGCATCATAGCCTCCACTCGATCACCGCTTCCCGCCGGAGCTCGTCCAGCACGGCTCGCCACCGCATCGAGAGCCTCGGGCCCCTCCCCCGGCCGGAGACCTCCAGCCGGAGCAGCTGGCGGCGAACCTCGGCGCGGTACTCGGCCGGGGAGAAGCCTTGCCGCTCGACAGCCTCCCAGAAATCGGCCCTCGTGAGCCCGGACTGACGGCGCACGTTGTCGATCACTCGCTCCAGCTGCCGCGACCCGATGACGAGGCCCTCGGACTCGGCGGCGTCCTCGAGGAGCAGCTCGTCGATCATGTCGCGCAGTACCCGAGTGTAGATCCGCCGTGTTCGCGCGGCCTGTGTGTCACGGGGAAGACGTCCGGAGCGGTCGTAGAGAAGCGGCGAGGCGCGCAGGCGCAGCTGCGAGAGGAAGATGGGCTCGCCATCGACCACGGCGACCACGCGCTCGAGGACCTCCGCACGCGCGGTCGTGGGCTCGACTGCTGCGACGCACAGCGCGAGCGCCAACGGTATGAGCTTGGACCGTGCATCTATCCCGCCCTCCATCTTGCTCACACGCGCCGCCCGATGCCAGAGCGGGCGGGGGCTGGCCGCTCCCACTCCACCGGCGCGCGAAGCCATGGACGAGTCCACGGGGTGAAGGGCGAGGTGGCGGCGCAGCGCGCGTAGCCCAGTTCACGCGGGGGTGGGCGTCCCGTCGACGACATCGCCAGGCCTTCGAAGTGTGGGGCCGAATTCTCCGGACGAGCAGCATCGGGAGCGCGCCGGCGCCGTGGAGCGCGTCGAGCCAGCCGTCGACGATCGCGGTGTGGGAGTGCGGATGCACGCCTCGATGCCCTCATCGGACCGTCGCCGAGTTGCGCCAAGCAGTACGTACAGAGACCGACCACGTGGACGAGGAATCCCGTCTTGTCCAACGTCGGCGTTGTCCCAGAGACAGTCCTCACCCACGGGTATTCGGCCTCGGGCCGAGCTTGGACCACTCGGCGCGGCAGCCCGTCGACTCGATGACGTGGAGCATCGTCTCCACCTTGCGCTGCCACAGAGACGCATGCGAACCGCGCAGTCTCGCCCGCCGCGTGTTCGTCGGCCGCCCCGCGCTAGGACCGAAGCGTAGCTGATGTAGGCCTGCTCCGCCTTCACCGACTCCCAGAGGCGTCGGCCTTGGCGCTGTCGCCACGATTCACGCGTTCTCCGACGCTGACCGGCGATCGCTGATGCATGTTGAGGGGATAGGCGGGGTGCGTATCGAGCGCTCCGAGTTCCATGGCTACACCCAAGCCCCCGACCCTCGAGCATCGGTTCAAGGAGGCGTCGACCTCGGGCATGAGCCTCGCGCGGCGACGCCAACTCCTCGTGTTCGGTCGCTTCCTCGCGCGACTCGTCACCGTCGCTGGTGACGCCGGACGAGTGGCCCTGGGATTCAGCCGAGCACTACTGGGGCGAAGAGGGCGAGCCGCTCGAGGGCTGGGCGAAGCCCATCGTCGCGGCAGGACCCCGACCGGGCGCGCGGCGGGAAGATCGCACTGCTCGAATCCGACAGAAACACCCACCTGTAGTGCGTGTTTCTGTTGGTTCTGGACATCCAGGGCTTGGCGACTATACTGGATCAAGCTAGCGACTATACACACTCGTGGTGCGTATTTTGGTGAGGAGCGTCCAGTGTCATCCGAGGAGTTCTTCCAGCGCCACCCCGTGTTCACGCACGAGGAGTACGCGCAGAGCCGCGGCGGCGGGAGCCCGCGCACGGTGGACAGCCTGCTGCGAAAGCACGTGCAGAGCGACAGGATCGCCCGGGTGCGGCGTGGGCTCTACGTCTCGGTGCCTCCCGGTGGTGACGCGGCGACAGTCGATGCCTACCTCGTCGCGACGAAGGCGGTGGAGGACGCCGTGGTCAGCCACCACGCGGCTCTCCAGTTCCACGGGCGCACCTACTCGATGTGGAGTCAGGTCACGTTCCTGACCCGCAGCCACACGCGCGGGTTTCGCTTCGGCCCGGTGGACTATGTGCCTGTGCGCCCTCCTGCGGCGGTCGCCGACCTCAAAGACATGGGCGGCGGCGTCGAGACCGTGCCCAGCGGAGGCGGCCACGCCCGCGTCTGCACCTGCGAGCGCGCGATGGTCGACGTGCTGCACACGCCGTCACTCGGCGGCGGCTGGGAAGAGATCTGGCGGTCGCTGGAGATGATCGAGTTCTTCGACCTCGAGGCGGTGATCAACTACACGCTCCGCCTCGACACCGCGACCACCGTCGCTCGGGTCGGCGTCTTCCTCGAGCAGCATCGCGAGCGACTCTTTGTAGAGGACGCGCACCTCGAGCGCCTGCAGGCGCACGCCCCGAAGGACCCGCGCTACCTCGACGCGTCGAGAGAGCCTGGGCGCCTCGTTCATCCGTGGAACCTCATCGTGCCCGAGCGCGTCCTCGACCAACGCTGGGGTGAGGTGGCCTGATGCTCACGCGAGAACAACTCCAGCGCGCCGCAGCCGACAGTGGGTTCCCGGTCGACTCGCTCGAGAAGGTGTGGACGCTCGTGCGCCTGCTCAACATGATGGTCGCGCACCCCTTCATGGGGCCGCGGGTGGCGTTGAAGGGCGGCACCGCGTTGAACCTCTTCGTGTTCGACGTCCCGCGGCTCTCGGTCGACATCGACGTCAACTACATCGGCGCGGCGGACCGGGCGACGATGACCACCGAGCGGCCGAAGCTCGACGCCGCGCTCGAGCAGGTCGCCTCTCGACTGGGGCTGGCGGTGAAGCGCGCGCCGAGCGAGCACGCCGGCGGCAAGTGGCGCCTGTCCTACACGTCGGCGCTCGGCCGGCCGGCCATCCTCGAGGTCGACGTCAACTACATGCTCCGCGTCCCCCTGTGGGACCCGACCGTGCGGGAGTCGCGCGAGTTCCTCGGGGACCGGGCCCGGCAGATCCAGGTGCTGGACGATCACGAGCTCGCGGCCGGAAAGCTCGCGGCGCTCCTCGCCCGTGGGGCCAGCCGCGACCTCTTCGACGCGCGACAGCTCCTCGCCGAGGAGATCTTCGACCCGGACAAGCTCCGCCTCGCCTTTGTCGTCTACGGCGGCATCAACCGCGTGGACTGGCGCGAGGTTTCGGCCGACACGGTGACGACGACCGTGGACGACGTGAAGGGCCAGCTCCTGCCGATGCTGCGCCAGGACATTCGGCCTTCGCCCCCCGACGTCGAGCGCTGGACGGACGACCTCGTCGAGGAGACTCGCTCGCTACTCTCCGCGGTGCTCCCGCTGGCCGACCACGAGCTCGCGTTCCTCGACCGCCTCAACGGCAAGGGCGAGATCGAGGCGTCGCTGCTTACCGCGGAGGCCGACCTGCAGCAGCGCATCGAGACGAACCCGGGCCTGAAGTGGAAAGCACTGAACGTGAAGAAGCACATCGGTGGGGACTGAACCGACAGGTCGATCACGCAAGGAACTTCAGCGAGGCTTTGGTTCGTGCGCCGGCCTTGGTGTCCCACCTGTCGAGGCGACTGGCTCTACTCATCTGAGGCCGTCGGCTCGGAGCCGCGCCCGAAGGAAATCCCACGAGGCATGTCCCAACGAGGAAATCGACTGGCTCTACTTCTTTGAAGCCCATCGCGACGGCGTGATCGTCGCCCACATCCTCTCCCTCGGCGCTGTTCACCAAGCGTCTGATGGGCTCGTGTGTCGTAGCGTGTAGCGTTGATCCCCTCGCGGGATGAGCTTGCGGCCCTCAGCGTGAAGCTGAGCCTCGTCGGCAACGATGCGCTCGCGCTCCGAGGTGATCGCCGCCATGGCCTCGACTCGGCCGACCTCCATGCGGGCGACGATCTCTTCGCGCAGCAGCGGGTCGGTGCAGCGGGCCTTCACCGGCTGACCACCAGCTGCTCGAGCTCCTCGGCGCCGAGGCGCGAGTGGTCGCAGCCGTCGCGTCCCTTCCGCCCGCGGTTCGAGCACACGTAGTAGCGGCAGACCTCCTTGTTCCGCCCGCGGCCCGCGGTGGTGGTGATGCGCTTGTCGCAGAGCCCGCACCAGGCGATGCCCTGGAGCAGGTACTCGGGATTGCGTCCGCGCCGCCTGCCGCGCCCGCAGGCCTTCGACGAGAGCACCGACTGCACCCGCGCGAAGAGCTCCTCGCTGACGATGGCCTCGTGCTCGCCCTCGTAGAGCTCGCCGTTGAACTCCACCTTCCCGAGGTAGGTCACATTGCGCAGGATGGTGTGGACGTCCTTGTCCCGGTACTTCCGAGGCGGAGTCACGCGCCCGGTCTTCGCGCGGTACCCCTTCTTCATCCAGCCCAGGTCGTTGATGCGCTTGGCGACCGCGTTCACCGAGCCGAGGCGCAGGTACATTCGGAAGATGGTCCGCACCCGCTCGGCCTCTTCCTCGCAGACGACCAGCTGCTTCTTGTCGTGGTCGCCGAGGTAGCCGTAGGGCGGCCGCGAGCCCAGCCACTTACCGCGCTTGCGGGCGGCGGCCATCTTGTCGCGGGTGCGCTCGGCGATCATCTCGCGCTCGAACTGCGCGAAGGAAAGCAGAATGTTGAGCGTGAGCCGCCCCATCGAGTTCGTCGTGTTGAAGTTCTGCGTGGTCGAGACGAACGTGACGTCCTTCTGGTCGAAGAGCGCGAGCAGCTTCGCGAAGTCCATCAGGCTGCGGCTCAGGCGGTCGACCTTGTAGACGACCATGCAGTCGACCTCGCCCGCCTCGATGTCGGCGAGCAGGCGCTCGAGCGCGGGCCGGTCGGTGTTGGCGCCCGTGAAGCCGCCGTCGTCGTAGCGGTGCGGCAGCGCCTCCCAGCCCTCGCCGGCCATGGCCCGGATGAAGTACTGGGCCGCCTCACGCTGGGCGTCGAGGGTGTTGAAGTCGGAGTCGAGACCCTCGCTCGTCGACTTCCGGGTGTAGATCGCGCAGCGAACCTTCGGCGCGCCGTTGTTCGGGGGTTCGTTCATCCGTCCTCCCCGGCGTCGCCGCGCTTGCGCTTCTTCCGCTTGGTCAGGCCCGCCCCGAGGAAGCCGTTCCAGCTGGTGCCGGTGACCTCGCGGGCGATGGTGGAGAGGCTCGTGTAGTGGCGGCCCTCGCACTCGAAGCCGTCGTCGAGAACGGTGATCTCGTGGACCTCGCCCTTGCGGGCGCGGCGGATGATGGTGCCCACCGGGGGCAGCCGCGGGTCGCGGGGCTTGGCGGCCGGCTCGGGCAGCGGCGGCGGGTCCCCCTCCTCGCGCAGCCGCACCGGCTCGTCCTCGCCCAGGTCGGCGATGCGCTGCTCGGCCTCGGCGCTCAGGCTCAGCCCGGTCATCAGCTCCTGCGTCCTGCAGGTCAGGCGCTTGAGATCAGCCAGGGCCGGTTGCGGCCGTGCAGGTCGCAGCAGGGCAGATACGACAAGGCCCCGCCAGCATCGCCGACGGCGGCCTGTTACGAGAAAGGCCCAGGCTGACTCCGCCTGGGCCTCATGAAGCTCCGGATGCTGGACTCGAACCAGCGACAAATCGGTTAACAGCCGCGCGGTCTCCTGAAGGAAATCAGCAACTTACGACGGACATGGGGCAGCCGTGGGGCACGGAGCCCGTCATCGGTTCCACCGCCGTGTCGGTCGCGCGCGCGGTGATCGCGGTGGCGCAGAGCGCCGACGCGATCCCACACGAGCTCGCAACAGCCCTCGCCGACTCCGTGCTCGAGGCGAAGCTCGTGCGGCTCGCGCTCGAGGTTCGAGAGGGGAGTCCCCAGGCCGCGCGGCGCGCCATCGAGCTGGCGACGCTGATCCTCGACACGACGGCGAGCCACGCCGCCGAGGAGCTGGCGTGAACTCGAGGGCGGCGCAGGACTCGTGAACGGCCCACCGAGCTCGCAGCGTCTGGACTCCCCCGAGGACGTCAGGGCGTACCTCACCACTCTGGTCGCCACCCGCGTCCTGAAGGAGGACCCGTGCGAGCTCGCCCGGTGCGTCGAGGAGCAGAACGCCGCGAAGCGCGCCGAGGAGCTGCAGCGACGGTCGGGGCAAGCAGACCCCGACCAAGCTCGCCCCGGCCAGTGCCTCAATCGGCGTCAACGAAAGGCGCAGGCGCGGAAACGCCGGCTCGCGAAGGTCGTGCAGGCGATGATCGAGCGAGCGCGAACCGACGGCGCCGATCCCGACTGGAAGCCGGAGGCGTTCCCGGCCCTCGACTGGCGCATCAAGTCGGAGGCGACCGCCATCATGCGAGACGTCACCGGCCGAAGGGCGCGTATCTTTGCGGCCGGCCTCCCGCCGGCGCAGGCGGAGCGACTCCTCGAGGAGGCCGAGCGCCTGGGGCCTGAACTCGATGACGCGTGCGCTTCGCTGCGCTGGCGTGAGCTCGTGGCCGGCGCCTGGGTCTCCTGGCGCCTCTCTCGGCCCATCCGGGCCTCCCGTCGGCCGAATCGCGAGGGGAGAGAGAACCCGTGGGCCGGCGGTCGGGTCGTCGACGGGTACGCGCGGCAGGCGTTCTGCCTCCTGATGCGCGACCTGCAGACGGGCCGACCGATGAGCAAGTCGAAGCTGTTCTATCGGAACGGCTCCGGCGTACAGGGCGTCTTCGGCTACCTCGCGCGGCCGGCGCCGACGAGCACTGGCAGTAGGCTCCCGAGGATCGATGGCTGCCTCGGCCTCTACAGCAGGTTTCAGCCCCGGGCAGACAAGAGCCGCTACGTCGGCCCCCCGAAGAAGGCCAAGGATGGTCGGCCCCTCCTGGACGCCAACGGCAGGCCGCAGCGGTACGCCCTCGCGGAGCATTGGTACCACCACAAGATGTGCGGTCGTCGGGCCGCCAGCCAATGCGACCGGGGCAGCGCGGCGGCGCGCTCGATCTTGTCCGCGCTGTGTCCTTGGCTCTTCGACGACGAGCCGTGCGGCTCGACCGTATTGAGCGAGCTCGTGCAGCACGATGAGGCCATCGGCGGTCGGCCGGAAGTCGCAGCGCCGCCTTCTCAGTGCACCGCGGCCGAGTGCCCGGGACGCCCCGGACCGAGCTAGCGCAACGCGGTCGCTCGTTTGCCAAGGTGAGAGGGCCGGCTCTCAGGGACCGCTCCGTCCTCCGCGCGCGGGGGATGACCGGAAGGCGGTCCCCGCGGCGAATGGGTGGGTAGCCGGCCTGCTCGAGGTCGTGCTGGACGCGCCGGCGGTCGCCAGAGCGGCGAGGCACTCCCGGCCGGCCTGCCGCCGATGGAAATAGCGCACACCGATGCCGCCTGCGGCTGCAGACTTCGTCGTGGCGCCGCCGATCATAGTCCACACCCAGACCGAACTCCCCGTCGCAAGCTAGGTAGACCCAAGAACAACCTGCGTCGCAGGGTGCTTCTGGACAGCTTCGGACATCCGTCAGGCGGGGTGCCGGACGCAACCATGCTGCAGCGCTTCGACGAGGTGCCCGTTCACGGAAGGGATCGTCGCAGTCGGTGCAGCGGGCGATCCGGCAGCGGGCGGCCACCCACGCGGCTTCACGGCACCACGGCGCTGGGTGATACTCAAATCCGAGGGTGCGGATGCGGGCGCCGCCCAACCCGCGCAGAACGCTGCGCGCAGCGCGCTCTCACCGGAGTGACCGATGGCCGGCAACGACACGATGACCGAGGATCGCCGACCCAGGAAGCTCCGGCAGTGAAGCTTGCCGCTGCCGACGGTCGCTGTCCTCACCGGGTGATTCGGTGTGCCGCGTGTGGGGCTGTCGGCTGCGGACTCGTCGACTGCGACCAGCTCGCCTTCGAAGTCAGCTATCATGCGAGGCCCGTTGCGACCTGTCAGAGCTGCGGTGCGCGCATCGAGCTCGAGCAGGGCGTGAGACCTGTCGGCAGCTGACGCATGATCGCTAGGAACGTACGTTCTGGGCTGCTCCGATCAACCTGCGCCACCTTGCTCCGCCCCTCGCGGCGCCTCGGCGGCCCGGACCTGTTGGCCCGACCGGCTGGGACTTACGGATGAGAGCCAGCGAGACGCACGCCATCTCGTGTCCGACCGCGACGCTCGTCGTGTTCGACCGGCACCGCCTGCGGCACCGCCACACCCAGAGCGAATGGTTTGTTCGGGACGAGCAGCTGAGGGCCGAGGTCCGAGCGGGCAGCGTCATCGCCGTGCACGCGCCGATGGGCGGCGTGTACTCCGTGCGCGCGACGAGGACCGACCTGCGGGCCGCGGAGCGCCCTCATGTGGTCGGCGAGCTCCGAGCTCGCATCGACGTCGAGGGAGGAGAGCTCTTCATCGGCGACCTCGGCTGCCTGCCGGGCGCGACTGGCAGGGACAGAGCCGCCGCGGTGCGCCTGGGGCTCCGGAACGGCTCCTACGAGATCACGCTCTACGCCCTCTCCGTCGACGAGGGCTTGGACCGACTGCCGCATCTGGTCGTACGTCTTGCGCGCCTCTCGGCCGACGGGGCGTCGCCTCGATCGCGCCCGAAGCCCATCCCCGAACTCTGGAGCCAATCAGAACCTCGGCGAAGACGTCGGAGGGCTTCGACCAAGGCCGACTCGGGCGCGGCGCTGCTGCACGGCGAACTCGCCTTCGTCGTCGGCGTGGCCGTCTTCGATCCCGCGCGGCTGGAGGTCATGCGCCGCCGCCCGCCGGGGTGGACGAGCGACGAGTCCGAGCTGCGTCGAGCGCACGCCTCGGGAGAGCTGGCGCTCATCCGGGCTCGGGGCCGCGGCTTTCGCTTCGCCGACGTGCGCGTCCACGTCGACCACGTTCCACCCGAGGTCGAGGGGGAGGCCAGGAGCCGCTACACCTCGAGGCTCGTCGTCGCCTCCGGCGCGATCGCGGTAGCAGGCGCCGAACGCATCCTCGACGGTCGAGCGGCGCGCCCTCCTCCCGCCAAGTGGACGGCTCGGATCGAGCCTGGGGACTACGACCTCGAGATCTACGTGCTCCCCGCGGACCGAAGGCGACGGTGCGCCGCGTACGCGCTGGTGTTGAGGCCCGCCCGAGGTCGAGCGCGTCCCGAGAGTTCCCTCCCGTGCGACGTGTACGGGTAGCCTGCCCGAGGCCCCTCGCGGCGCATGAGCCGAACGACGTCAGGACCAGGTCCCAGACCTGTCCGATGGACTTGTGGCCACAGAGCTCTCATGTCCGATGGCCGCCGGCTCGGTCGACATGATTCCGCACTTCCTCGCCACACGAGCGTGGGGAAGAACGGGCGCTCGGTGTGGACGAACGTCCAGATCTACGAGACGGACCGGTCACGAGACCGCCGTCCGGCCTCTGCCGGCACCGGACCAGGTCCTGGTCGAGACCCGCGGCAAATGGCAACATCGACCGACTCACCACTACCTGCGGCGGTGCGAGCCCGAACTGCTGCTCTGGCTGCGGACGAGTACACCCGGTCGCGAGCATTCCGAGCAACAGCACCCTCACGGAGCGACCTCGCCAGTCGGCTCTGCGGGAGGCTCATCGTGACGTACCGCTTCGACTGTCCGTTCGAAATCCTGGACGGAGTCGTAGTGGATCATTGGGGGTTCGTCCCCAAGCTCGGCCAGCAGCGCGCACTCGGTCCTGGGGTGACTCCCGTCCGCAGCCCTCCGCTGCCGGCAGACAGTTCCCGACGGATAGCAGCGGATGCGTTGATCAAGCGGCGTCCGCACCATGCGCCAGTAGCAGTGCAGCACGTTGGGGTTGCGCATACATTCCCAGGGCTCCTCCCGGCCGCAGTCACACGCTTCCAGGCTCTGGAACTGCATCGGGCAGGAACGAATCGCGCCGGTCTGCCGATTCGCGACGCAGTATGAGCCAGCGAACCCGGAGGCGGCCCGTGGTTCGTCGGGAACGAATGCAGGAGGACACTCGGGCTCGTCCGTCGCGCCGCATTCCTGGTGTTCAGCTCGAAGCGCCGCCAACTCGCTTCTCAGACCCTGGGCGATTTCGCGCTCGGTGGCGAAGTCCGACGCCACCTCTTGTGCTTGTTGACGCCATTCCTCCTTCTCGGAGTGGAACTGCTCTCGCTGCTCGACGCATTGACCAAGCAGCACCGCAACGCCCGTTTGATCCTGTGCGGGCGGGGAAGGTGCCTCCTCTTCGCATTGGACCTGGCTCATGAGTACCCGGCAAGTCGCGACTGGGAGGTGCAGATCCGATCGGAGCGAAGTGAGGGTCTCGCCGTTGACAGGGCCGTCGGCTACTTCGACACAACTGTTCGGTTCGTCGCAGGCCGCGACTACCTCCGGAAGCGGCTCCGAGGTCGGCGGATAGAGGTGCGTCTCTTGGCTCCCTCCCTGCGCCAATGCTGACCCGCCCTCCGCGTCGGCATCAGCGCCGGCTTCGGTCGGGCCGGTGTCGACGCGGATGTCGGAGGACTCTCCCCGAGCGGCGTCTGCATCCGAGGTGAAGACAGTAAAACCAGCGAGCCCGCAGAGCACCAGCACGGTGATGAAGATCGCGCCGAACTGCTGTTGCTTGTAGCGCGCCCGACGAAGGTCCAGAAACTCCTGGGCCGTGACCGTGGGTGGCACAGGCTCCCCTAGCGCTGTCCGAATGATCTTCGATCGCTCTTCATCGTCCGTCGCATCCCGCAGCAGGGGTTCCAATCGTCGAAGCGTCAACGCTCGCGCAGTCGCCCATGCGAAGACCACCAGCGTCAGAGCATAGGCAACAAACGAGAGCGGGTTCGTTCCCGCCGCCGGCAACGCTTCGAGGAAGGCATTGATCCAGTCCATCGTCCCCCCAACCACCATTGCGCCACGGACGTGACGTCGCGGCCGCGACTGTACCGAGACCGGCGGCTGGCGCGCAAGACCTTTAGCGGCTACTCGCGTCGGTTGGCAATCGTCCCAGGTTTGGGACCTGCGCGTGGACAGTTGGCTTCCCGCATAACCACCAGTGAGCGGCGCCGATGAGCTGGCATGGAGACGTCGATCATTGAGTGCATGCCGGTGCGGCTACGGCGCCGACCTGTTCACTCCGCGCCGGGGGGTGGGCCAGCCGAGTTGCGCCTTGAGGTGTGGAAAGACGACCCGGGGCGGACGTTCCGCGTAGCTCTGATGCGGCCGGGGCATGCCCTCGTGCGGGCGGGCGGCGGAGGCGTGAGGGGCGCCGATCCGCACGTCCTCCTTTCGCATAGGCACGTCGTCGATCCCAACGGATTCGATCTCAGCCACGTCTGCTGGCACTTCGATGCCCGCGCCGCGCAGCAGAGCCAGTCGCTGATGGAGTCCGCCCCAGGGTCTTCTTGCGGCGCAGCTGCTCGTCGCCGTTCGGCACGCGGAACGAGAACTCCTCGGTCGTCGGCCGTCGCGTAGCCGCTGTGTTCGGTGACCTCTCCGTTGGTCGCTCGCGGTCATCAACTGGGGGCGATGCCGGAAGTGGAGGCGGCGCCGTCAAAGACTATGGACGTCCTCGCGATTCAGTCCTGCATGCCGTGCCATTGGCTCGCGGATGAGGCTAGACAGAGTGCTTGAGTCCGTGCCACTGGGTCGCGAGCTACGCGCTCGGCGATCCACTCCATGTCGCGCGCAAGCGCCTCGGCTGACCTCCGCAGCTCGGCCGGCCCGCAACTGCGCGGCGCCTCGTCACGAAAAAGGCGCCCAGTGGTTGACCGCTCGCGAGCACCGCGCGGATGCTTGCAGCGGCGCGTGCGTGGGAGCAGGCCTGCGAAATGCCGGCCCATTGGCTGGGCTCGCCGCGCATGGCCTCGTAGCCGACCGAGCAGCTACTCGCGCGAAGAAGCGGAACAGACTCGACTGTCCTGCTTGCGGTATCGCAGCTCTCCTCCATCAACGTGTAGCGCCTCCAGGCGGGAAGGGAGGGCGTCTCGCGGAAGACCACTAGCGCTAGGCTAGGCTAGCTTCGTTCTCCGTGGCTGAGGGAGCGCTGGCGAAGCGCGCGAAGCGAGCGAGAGCCCCCCTGCGCTTCGTCACGCTGGTGGAGCCAGCGCCGCCAGCGTCTGTCGCCCAGCTGGGAGCTGGGTGTCAGCGAGGTTTGCGTGACGATGGATCTACACTAGCGGATTGCACATCGCGGGACGGTCGCCTTGGCAATCTTCTCAAGTGCCTGTGCCGCATTCCGCAGGACTTCGACGGTTCCCTCAGCGTTGTCGTCGGGATGGAAGTGCATGATGTCATTCCTGGCGACACGCACTTCCTCGAGAATCGCGAGGACTTCACTTTTGTCGAGCTTGAGCCGGAGCTTCGGCCAGACGGCGTCATTCGAGAGCGCCGTTTTGTACTCGCTGAACGTGAGGTCTTCCGGCCGCTGCACGTCGCGATCGTCGCCGCCGAACTTGGCCGACTTGAGCGCATCCACAGAAGCATGCGCATCAAGGATGCGTCGAATGGAACTTTCGATCTGGCTGATAAGCAAGAAGGGCTCGGCGAGTGCGTGATATCGGTCCGCCAGGTCGGTGGTCGTCACGGGGCCGAGGATGCGATTGTCTGCGGTTTGAACCATGACGAACTCGTGGCGCACGATTTCGTCGATGGCATCCGTGAGGGGGATGTCGGGCTTGAGTGTTCGGACCTTTCTCTCCATGCAGTCGCGGACGAACTCAGGAGTGCCTCCGAGTGCGATCGCTTCGCCGATCGTGCGCCAGCTGATCACGCCCTCGATCTCTCGCTCGTTTCTCATCACTGGAAGCTGGGAGAAGTCGTGCCGAAGCATGAGAGCTGTGGCGACACCGATTGCCTGGTCTCGCCCAACGCTCACAGGGCTTTGGTTGGCCGCATCTAGGTGCCCCAAGCGCGCGATCAGAGCTTCGTAGCGAGGCGCCTCTTGCTCTCCGGCCGGTGCCAGCGAGATGCTGACGCTCCCGTCGATCCATGGTTCGGAAAGGTCGGGGCTCGTTCGAAGACCGTGTTCGACGAAGGTCCGCTCCATGTGCGCGAGCACCTGAGTTCCCCGCCGTTGGTATCCGAACCACGAGAGGATGGTGCGTATCGTCTCGGTCTTCGGCTCCTTCAACGATTCGATCGACTTCTTCAGCTCCGTGAGGCGCTCGGAAAGTTCCATCTGGTACTCCAGCTATCCGACTCGGGCTTCGCCGTTTCTCAAGACCGACCATTCTACGCGGTGGAGTAGCGGTTGTCTATTTGCGACCGGACGATGGGTTGGGCGTGTCCCGGCCCACCTGACGCCGGGCTCTGTTCCTGTGGGGCAAGCCACCGCGAGTTGTTGCCGTCGAGGATGCGATGATCGAGCGAGCGCGAACGGAAGGCGCCGATCCCGACTGGAAGCCCGAGGCGTTCCCGGCCCTCGAGTCGAGTGGCGCATCAATTCGGAGGCGACCGCCATCATGCGAGAGGTCGCCGGTCGTCGGGCGCGCATCTTCGCTGCCGGCCTACCGCCGGCGCATGCGGAGCGACTCATCGAGGAGGCGGAGCGCTTCGGCCCGGAATTCGACGAACCGTGCGCGTTGCTCCGCTGGCGGTTCACGACAACTAACAACCCGTGTATCCTGCGCAGTGCGAAAGGGGGCCGGTGGACAAGACGCTCTATTTCCACACGGGCAGAGACGGGCAGTTCACGGGGACGAGCACGGATGACATGTGTGCTGCGCTCGCAAAGATGGGCCAGGCCGGGCGAGGGGTCATTCACTTGCACGGTGGGCTCGTGGCGCACGGTACTGCGCTCGCAGGCGCCGAGCGGATGGCGCCGCTCTATCAAAGGGCCGGTGCGCACCCGCTCGCCGACGCGTGAGTTGACGGGCAGCTGCGTCAGGAACCCTCCTGATGGAGGGCGGAATGAGTGAAAAGCCGCGCGCATCCTGGGACAACGCGCTCGACCTCCTGGTGCAGTGGCACGAAGAGCGGCGCCCGAAGGTCGGGCGCGCGGTGCTTCGGTTCATCGAGAGCGAGCTGCGGCTGATGACACCAGCGCTGGTCCGTCGCTCGTGGCCAGACGACCTCGTCGAGGATGCGCTCCAGGACTTCCTCGTGCGGCTCGTGGAGCACCGTCTCCCGAGCGACATCGCGGACCTCCGTGCCTATCTACGGCGCGCGTTCGGAAACCACTGCATCGACAGCTACCGTGCTCGCGCCCGCAAGCGCGAGACCTCCCTCGAGTCGAGCGCTGTTGATTGGGAGCGCCCGCAGGAGCCGGCAGCTTCCCCACTCGATGCCGTGCTTCGCGACGAGCAGCGCGCGCGAGTTCAGGCGGCCCTCGTTCGCTTGTCGCTGGCCGACCGCGTGGTGCTCAAGCTCGAGCTCGCCCCAGAGTGGTTGGAGGAGGAGGAGGTCGCCTGGCTCGCCGAGCGCACGGCTTCGAGCCGGCGTGAGATTCGCGAGGCTATCGACGTCGCGGACGACATGTACGCGCTCACGAGGATCTTCGACCCTGGCGACGACGATCCGGATGATCCCGAGGCCCGGAGGATGAGGATGGAGCGCTTCCGTCGTCGCCGAGCCAGAGCCCGAGAGAAGCTGAGGGCGCTGCTCGAGGAGGACGGGGCATGAGAGCCTGGGCACATCCATCGCTGGGACCGATCGATCTCATCCCACGGAAGCTCTGCCCGAAGAAGGTCTGGCAGCACTTCTATGACCCAGGCGAGCACTGGGAGCGGGTCTGCGCCGTCGACGTCGCGGTGATGCGCCGCGAAACCGAGGCCATCGTGGGCACCGCTCGTGCGACCGCGCGCGAGCTCCCGCGGCTGGCGGGGGAGCGATGGCGGCGGGCAAGGGACTTGCTGGTCGCGCACCACGACGGCAACTACGCGCCCGCCTACTTCTCGGAGATGTCCTCG